>JAICLH010000004.1 GCA_025927495.1 Gemmatimonadaceae bacterium | reverse complement strand
GGTGCTCGTGCACGCTGTCGACGTGCCGG
The DNA here is from genome assembly GCA_025927495.1 of Gemmatimonadaceae bacterium. Classification (GTDB taxonomy): domain Bacteria; phylum Gemmatimonadota; class Gemmatimonadetes; order Gemmatimonadales; family Gemmatimonadaceae; genus JADGGM01. The sequence continues at coordinate 43,895 of JAICLH010000004.1, read as the reverse complement.
AGCCGCCGAGTTTCCTGCGCGGACGGTTTCCGCCGCGGGAGACGCTCGCCGGCACGGCACACGACGGCGCGGATCGCAAGCTGCGCGAATTGAGCACATCCCTCGGCGTGCAGCGCATCTGGCTTGAGGTGCGCGACGGACGCGCCGATGACGTGATCGACGCAGTCGCGGCCGAATATCGCGTCGATCTCGTCGTCACGGGCGCGCACGGTGAACGCGCCGGCGTGCTCAAGCAGTTAGGCAGCACCGCCGAACGGGTGGCGCGGGCCGCACCGGCGCCGGTGCTGTTGGCGCGGGAGCCGCTGCCGGCCAAGCCGGCGACGGTGCTCGTGGCGATGGATGAAGACGGCCTCACGGCCGCACTCCAGCAGTGGACGACATTCCTGGCGGCGCGCTTCGACGCCGACGTGACGGGGTTTCACGTGATCAGCGAGACGGTGTTGGGCCGGCTGGTGTCGCTGGCGGCGATCGTGAGCGGCACGCCGGAGCCCGAGATCCCGTCGTTAGGCCTGGGCGCGCTCGAGGATGCCAACGTCTGGATGAGCGAGCTCGTGACGCACGGGCTCGATCGGACGCGGACGCGCGGCGAAGTTGCGTACGGCGATCCGGCCCACGAGATCGTCGCCGCCGCCGAGCGCCTGTCGGCGCAGCTGATCATCCTGGGGCGCCAGCGCGCCGGCGGTGTGCGCCGCGCGCTGTTAGGCAGCGTCGCCGACCGCGTGCTGCGCTCGGCGCCGTGCTCGGTGCTCATCGTCGGTGAGCCGGCCGCGGATGCCGCCGCACCCGGTGAGGAGCGGCCCGCGGCATGACGACCGGCGCGACGACGCGCCGCGCGGCCTTCGATCTGCAGGCGGCCGTGCGGCGGGACATGCACGACAACGGCTTCTCGCCGGACCTGCCGGCCGACGCCGCCCACCAGCTCGCCGGCATCACCGCGCACCCGGTGCCTAACGATACCGCCGGACGCCGCGATCTGCGCGCCCTGCTCTGGTCTTCGATCGACAACGACGACACGCGCGACTTCGACCAGCTCGAGTACATCGAGCCGCTGGATGGCGGCGCGGTGCGGCTGCGCGTTGCCATCGCCGACGTGGACGCGCTCCTGCCGGCTGGTTCCCCGCTCGACCGCGCCGCGGCCGCGAACGCGACGTCGGTCTACCTCGGCGTGCACACGTTCACGATGATCCCGGAGGCGCTCTGCTACGACCTCACGTCGCTGCGCGCCGACGCGGACCGGTACGCGGTGGTCGTCGAGGTCGACATCGCAACCGACGGCACCATCGCGCACGCCGATGTGTACCCCGCGGTCGTGCGCAACCGCGCGCATCTCGCGTACCCGAGTCTCGGCGACTGGCTCGAGGGACACGGCGCCGCGCCGCCGGCCGTCGCCGCGAATCCCGCGCTCGCAGATCAGCTGCACGCGCAGCACGCGCTGGCGCAGCGCCTGCGCGCGCAGCGCGAGGCACATGGCGCGCTCGAGCTCGAAACGATCGAAGCCACGCCGGTCGTGTCCAACGGAACCGTCACCGACCTCGCGCTCGTGCGCGACAACGCGGCACGCCGGCTGATCGAAGACTTCATGATCGCCGCGAACTTGGGACTGGGCCGCTTCCTCGCCGCCCGTCATCGCTCGGCGCTCCTGCGCGTGGTGCGGACGCCCGAACGCTGGCCGCGCATCGTACAGGTCGCGCGCGCCGCGGGCGACACGTTGCCCGAGGCGCCCGACAGCGTCGCGCTGTCCCAGTTCCTCGCGCGCCGCCGCGCCGCCGACCCCGACCACTTCCCCGACCTCTCGCTCACCATCGTGAAGCTGCTCGGCCCGGGCGTGTACGCGGTCACGCCGCCTAACGGAGCCGACGCCGGCCACTTTGGCCTCGCCGTGTCGGACTACACGCATTCCACGGCGCCGAACCGACGCTACGCCGACCTGGTGATGCAACGGCTGGCCAAGGCGGCGGTGGCCGCCGCGCCCGCGCCGTACGATGATGCGACGCTCGGCACCCTTGCGCAGCACTGTACCGAGCGCGAGGACGCCGCGCGCAAAGTCGAACGCCTCGCGCGCAAGCAGGCAGCCGCGGTGATGCTCGCCGGCCGCGTCGGCGAGACGTTCGACGCGATCGTCACCGGCGCGACACCCAAGGGAACGTTCCTGCGGCTGGTGCATCCGCCGGCCGAAGGCATGGTCATCAATCCGCCGCCGCACATCGACGTCGGCGATCGCGTGCGCGCGCAGCTCGTCGCGACGCGTCCCGACCCCGGGTACATCGACTTTCGCATCGCGACACACTGATTTCGCGGCGCGTCCCACCGTCCTTCGCAAGGGACATCGTTCGTATCCCCTGAACGACAAGAGGAGTTAGGCACATCGCCGTGCCGTCGGTTGAGGCGCGCGGCCAACCGCTTGATTCGACGCGAGATGGCGCGCTGTCACGCGCCGCCGGACCGGATGTCTGCATTGGGAATGGTCGTTGCCCGAGTCCCTCTGTGGCAGTGGTCTCATGCCATGCAGCATCCGAAACCGGAGATACCTATGCGTTACCTTGCGTCGACGTTCGGCGCGCTTGCTTTGGCCTTCACGGCCGCGGTCCCGTTGCACGCGGACCCGCCAGCGCGCGTTGCGCGTGTCAGTTACATCGAAGGCTCTGTGTCGCTCCGCCCGTCTACGGCGGATGACTGGGTTCAGGCATCCGTCAATTATCCCATGACGTCCGGCGACAACATCTGGACGGACCAGAGCTCGCGCGCCGAGTTGCACGTCGGCTCGACCGCCCTGCAACTCGGCCCGCAGACCGCGCTGGGCTGGACCGAGCTGGACGACACACATTTCCAAGCGCGCCTCGACCAGGGCGAAGTCGAGATTCGCGTGCGCGAGCTGTACGACAACGACGTCGTGGAGCTCGACACGCCTAACGGAGTGGTCACGCTGTCGCAGCCCGGTCAGTACCGCGTCGACGTCACGGCCGACGGGCAGACCAGCGTCGTGACCGTGCGCGGTGGTCTGGCGAACGTCGCCACCACCTCGCAGTCGTTCAGCGTCCAGGCCGGCCAGAGTGCGTCGATCACCGGCACCAACAACGCGGCGTATGATCTCGCGTCCGCGCCGGCGTATGATGACCTCGACACGTGGAGCCAAGCGCGCGACGCGCGCGAGGACGCGTCCGTGTCGCGCCAGTACGTGTCCACCGAGATGACCGGCTACGAAGATCTCGACGCGTACGGGACGTGGCGGTCCACGCCGCTCTACGGCGAGGTGTGGGTGCCCGCGCGCGTCCGTTCGGGTTGGGCGCCGTACCGCTACGGCCACTGGGCGTTCGTGCAGCCCTGGGGCTGGACGTGGATCGACGACGCGCCGTGGGGCTTCGCGCCGTTCCACTATGGTCGTTGGGCGTACTATAGCGGCAGCTGGGTGTGGGTGCCCGGTGCGATCGTCGAGCGCCCCGTCTATGCGCCGGCGTTAGTCGCGTTCGTCGGTGGCCCGCGCTTTTCGGCGTCGCTGCGCTTCGGCGGCGACGGCGGCGTGGCGTGGTTCCCGCTCGCCCCGGGTGAAGTGTACGTGCCGTCCTATCGCGTCACCGACGGCTACGTGCGCAACGTGAACATCACCAACGTGCACGTCACGAACATCAACGTCCGCAACATCAACGTGACCAACATCCACTACGTGAACGAGCGAGTGAATGGCGGCATCACGGCGGTGCCGCGGCGGGTGTTCGAGGGCGCGCAGCCGGTCGCCCGTGTCGCCACGGTGGTGTCACCGCGCGACGCGCTCACCGGTACCGTGGTCGGCCACACGGCACTCGTTGCGCCGACGCCGGCCAGTCGGTTAGGCCGCGCGCCCGGCGATGCACGACGCACCGTGCGCCCGCCCGCTACGGCGTTCATGCGACGCGTCGTGACACGCACTGCCAATCCGCACGTCGTGACGCGCACGCCGGCGCCGGTCGTTCGTCCGGAACCGGCACGCGTGCCGGTGACTGTCACCCGGCCGGCCACGCCGTCCAACGAGAGCCACGCCGTGCGCGCAGCACCCGTGACGACCGCGCCGACGGGTCGCCGTGTGGAGACGCCGGTGGTTGCCCAACCCGCCCGGCGTGAGCCGGTGGTTGCGCAGCCGGTACGGCCGGCGCCTGCGACGGCGCGGCCCGTCCAACCGGAGCCCGCGGTTGCGCGTCCGGGCATCATCGCCGTGACGCCCCAGCAGCGAAACAAACCAGACGCGCGCGTGGGAGCGGAGCCGCATGCGCAAGTCGCAACGCCCGCGCGTCCGCAAGTTTCGCGTCCGCCCGTGGTCGAGCAGCCACGTGCCGAAGTAGTACGGCCGCCGGCTGTTGCGGCGCCGACGCGGGTTGCTCGCACTGAGCCCGCGCCGAACTCGCGCGTGACCCCGGAGCCGCGCGTGCAGCACGAAGCGCAACCGCGGAACGTGCAACAGCCGCGGGTTGTGCAGGAGCCGCGCGAGGTGCAGCAGCCACGGGTGATGCAGCAGCCGCGCGAGGCGCAGCCACCGCACGAGGTGCAATCGCGTCAGGTGCAATCGCACGAGCGCGTGAGCGCGCCCAAGCAGGACCAGGCGAAAGACGTGCGGCGCCGCTCGGCGAATCAGCCGCCGCACTAGCGCACGACATGCGCTGATCGATGGGGCGCGAGACTGGAATTGCAGTGGAGGCTTCGGTATGATGCCACGTGCATCTACCGAAGCCTCGCTGCATCACCACCGGTCCAGCGTGACTGACACCGCAGGCACCGCAGCACCGCTCGGGCCCGATGGACGCCCGCTCACCGTGATGTACGTCGACCTCAACACTCAGTGGCGTGGCGGGCAGCGCCAGATTCTCTGGATGGCGCAAGGCCTCAGGCGCCACGGCGGCCGACCGCTGCTCGCGCTGCGACCGCACGCCGTGCTCGCCCAACGCGCGCGCGCGGCCGGGCTCGAAGTGGTGCCCATCGACCCGCTCATCGCCGAGTGGGGGCCGATGACGGTGCTCCGCCTGCGCCGCACGGTGGCGCGCGAGAGCGTGCACATCCTGCACCCGCAGTGCGGCCACAGCATGGCGCTGTCCGCGCTGGCTGCGTTAGGCACGGGCACGCGCGTGGTCTTCGCGCGGCGCGTCACATCGCCGTTGCGGCGCGGCGCCGCCACCCGCGTCAAGTACGGTCGCGCGGACCGGTTCATTGCGGTGTGCCGGGCCGCGGTTCCCGCCCTCACCGACGCGGGCATCGAGCCCGGCCGCATCGACGTGGTGTACAGCGGCGTGGACCTGACGCGCGCGGTGCACCCCGCGAGCCGCGCCACGCTCACCGAGCTCGGCGTGCCTAACGGACCGCTGGTCGTGATGGTGGGCGCGCTCACCCAGATGAAGGATCCGCTCACATTCGTCCGCGCGGTCGACGTCGCGCGGCGCACCGTTCCATCGCTGCAGGCGCTGCTCGTGGGCGACGGTCCGCTCCGCGTTCCGGTCGAAGCCCTCGTCCGCGAACTTGGCCTGACCGACACGCTGCGCCTGGCGGGTTTTCGATCCGACGCCGATGCGCTCATGTGCGCCGCACAGGTGGTAGTGCTGAGCTCCGACGCAAGCGCGGAAGGCATCGGCGGCGTGGTGATCGATGCGATCTCCTTCGGGCGACCGGTCGCAGCGACGGCGGCCGGCGGCGTGCCGGAGGTGATCGAGAACGAGCGGACCGGCCTCCTCGTGCCGGTGCGCGACGCCCAGGCGCTGGGCCAGGCAATCGCGCGCCTCCTCGCCGACGGCGACCTTGCCGGCCGCCTCGTCGCCGCCGGCCTCGAGCGCTCGCGCGATTTCGCGATCGAGAACACCGTGGCCGGCACCATCGCCGTGTACCAGAAGCTGCTGGAGACCACGCCGACGTGACGGCCGCGTCCGGCGCCCCCCGCCGCCTAACGGTACTCGAGCTCGATACCGAACGCGGCTGGCGCGGCGGCGAACGCCAGTTGCTCTGGCATGCGCAGGTCCTCACGCGGCTCGGACACCGCGCGCTCATCGCGGCGCGGCCCAACGAGCCGCTGGCCCAACGGGCCACGGCACTCGGCATCCCGGTTTTCCATGTCTCGCCCGCCATGGAGCTCGACCCGCGCGCAGCCTGGGCGCTTCGTCGCGTCATCCGGCGCGAGCGCGTCGACATCGTACACTCGCACACCGCGCACGGCGTCGCCCTGGGCGCCATGGGCTGCCTCGGCACCCAGGCCAAGCTCGTCATCACGCGCCACTCTGATTTTCGCCCGCGGGCGAACGTCGTCACGCGCTGGAAGTACAGTCGGGTCGATGCGCTGATCGCAATCTCGAGCGCGTCCAAGAACGCGATGATCGCGAGTGGTATGTCGCCTAATTCGATAACCATCGTCCGCGGCGGCTCCGACCAGTCGCAACCAATCATGCCGGCCAGCGCATCCACGCTCGCATCGCTCGGCGCGGTGCACGGGTCGCTGGTGGTCGTGCAAGTCTCCCAACTGGTACAGCACAAGGACCCGCTCACCTTCGTCGCCGCGATCGATGCGGCACGGGCTCGCACGCCGTCGCTCCGCGCGATTCTCGTCGGGGACGGTCCTCTGCGCCCGAGCGTCGAACGCGCTGTCGCCGAGAAAGGTCTGGCGGAATACCTGCGCGTCGCCGGTTACCGCACGGATGCCGACGCGCTGCTCGCTGCCGCCGATGTCGTCACGCTCAGCTCCGAGGAAGACGCCCTGCCGAGCGTTCTGTTCGACGCGCTGTTCTGTGGAAAACCCATCTGCGCCACGAGTGCGGGCGGAGTGCCCGAAATCATCGAGGACAAGGTGTCCGGTCTTCTGTCACCGGTCGGCAATGGAGCCGCGTTGGGCGAGTCGATTGCCCGAGTTGTCAACAATCCGGCGCTCGCACGCGCCCTCTCAGTCGGTGCTCGTGCCCGCGCAAACGAGTTTTCGATCGAGCGCAGCGTTGCGCGAACGATCGCCGTCTACGAGCGTGTGATCGGCGCGCCGCTCGTTGGCGCGGTACATGACAACTAACGTTATATGGCATGATATAAGCCACGTATTACCATGCGTTTATAGAGTTGTAAACAATCGCATCACGGCAAGGCTCTTTCTCGCTCGATGGTGACACCACTCTCGCGGTTTTCGTCCTTGGACGAGGGGCCGCCCATGCGAAACGCGCACGGGACGGCGCCCTGGTCCGGGTCGTACGTGAGCCGTCGAGCGATGCCATGCAACGCTTTTCCGTTAGTCAGCAGTCCGTCCGCGTTGGACCGCACCCGAGCACTCTGACGTCGGTCGTTCTGTCGTTGCTCGTGTCGCTCGCGATGCCCGCCAGCGCCCAAACGAGCAATCTCGAGGTGGGTTCCGTGGTGACCGCGGGGAACGTGATCTGGGTCCGCGCCACCACCTCCGGGTCCGTCGCGTTTTTCATGTCGCGGGGTTATCGCGACGCGCTCGCTCGCCCAACGATGGTCGATGCCAACCGGCTGGCGCTGTGGACCGACAGCGCGAAGGCGCTACACGCCCCGGCGTCGGGCGTTGCCGACGCCAGAGCACCGTCGGACAGCGGTCTCGCCTTCGACAGGTGGGTCGGAACGGACAGCAGCGGCCTCGAGATCACGCGCGACGGGTCGACGATTCTTCGCGTGTCGGACAGCCCGGCTCGCGAGGTGGTCGACCTGCTCGCGCGCGGCGCCGAGCTCACACGGCGATTGTCGGCGCCCTCACGACCCGTAGCGATAGCGCGGGCCCAACCGAAACCCCAGCCGGCACCGGCGCCCGCACCTGCCCCGGCACCCGCGGCGACGATCACAATGAGTCAGATTGCGGTCTCACCCGCCTCCGCGACGAGCGAAATCACGCCGGTCTCGGTTGCCGTTGTGGCGCCGCCAAGGCCGCCGGTGGACTCGTCGCCGGCTCAGCCGCCGCGGGCGCCTAACCTCCAGCCATCGATCGACGCGAACCTTCCGCGCGAGGCGCCGGCAAGCACCGCGATGTTCCAGAGCCGCCGCGAAACCGCGGGTTTCGCCGAGGTCAAAGCCGAGCGCCTTCCGCCCGTCACGACGATCGACAAGCACATCGATACACCGCTCGGCCCCTTCGTCGTGCCCGCGGCGAAACTCGTCGACCACGACACGCAGATCAAATACTGCTACACGGAGTTAGGCCTTCGGTACGACCGCCATCTCACGGGCGAGGTGACGGTGCGCGTAAGCCTCGACGGCGCCGGCTTCGCCGACACCGTCGAGGTCACCAAGCGCACCTGGGATGGCGTTCCGGCAGCCGAGGTCGAGTCGTGCATGCGGGCGCTCATCGAGGACTGGTCGTTCGACGACCGTCAGCCGCCCGATGCGCGGACCGTCGAGCTGCACTTCACCCTCACGCCCGCCATGCGCACCGCCACGACGGGCGGCGCCCAACCGTCGTCCGAGCCGCGCTGAGCGCTATGGTTTCGGTGTGGCCACGGGCGGCGCACCCTTCGACGTCCACACGTTGTTCCCGCGGTTGTCGTCGACGATGCGGTGATCCGGGTCGATTTCGATCTTGCTCACCGTTTTGCCTGCGAAGTCGTAGCGCCTGACGTAGAACGTCGAGTTCATGCTCCACACGTCGGCGGGATAGCGATAGTTCGTCGCCGATCCGTCCGACATGGTGAAGCGGACGAGCAGCGGCAGTACGCCGCGCGACTTGTTGCCGTAACCCACCAACACGACGGTCGAATCGCCGCGCGTGCGCGTGAGCACGGTGTCGATCGCTTGGTCGAAGTGGTCGTCCTCGACGAACCATTCGCGCCAGAACCAATCCAGGCGCTGGCCGGACTCATCATCCATCGTCCGGTAAAAATCGGCCGGCGTCGGGTGCTTGTATGCCCAACGACGAATGTAGGCCTTGAACCCCGCGTCGAACGCGTCGGGACCGATGATCTCCTGGCGCAGCAGCTGGAGTCCAACGGACGTCTTGTCGTACTCGGTGAATCCGAGTTTTTGTGGATCCATGCGATCGGCGGGCATCTCGATCGGCACGTCGATGTTTCGCTCCTGCGTCTCCTCGATCTCGCTCCGTTGGTCAGCGGCGCGCTGCATCTGGTCGCCCTTCTCGGGATAGCGGCGCGCCTCGGAGAACGTGTTGATGAACGTGTTGAAGCCTTCGTCCTGCCAGAAGTGAATGCGTTCGTTGCTGCCCACGAGCATCGGGAACCAGTCGTGTCCGATTTCGTGCGTGATCACGTTGTAGAGGTCGTACTTGTCGTTGCTCTTCGACTCCATGGCGAGCATCGGATACTCCATGCCGCTCACCGGTCCTTCGACCACCGTGATCTGGGGCCACGGGTACTGATACCAGCGCTCCGAGTACTCCATGATCGACATGCGCGCTTGGTCGGCGGCGTCGCTCCACGGATCGATGGCGCTCGGCCGATAGTACGAGTACGCCATGATGCCCTTCCAGCTCGACGCGTCCCACATGTACTCGGGCGACGCGGCCCAGGCGACGTCGCGCACGTTCTTGGCGCTGAACTTCCACGTGAGTGTGCCGGTCGTGCGCGGACGAGCGCTGTGGTTCTGCAGTTCCTCCTGCGTCACGATGTGGACCGGCGTGGCTGATTTGGCCGCCTGCGCGAGACGGGTGATCTCCGTTTGCGTTAGGACATCGCGCGGGTTCTCGAGCACGCCGGTGCCGCCGACGATGTAGCCGGCGGGCACGGTCACCTGGTACGTGAAGTCGCCGTACTCGAGGTAGAACTCGCCCTGCCCTTCGTATGGATCGGTGTTCCACCCGCGGACATCGTCGAAGACCGCGACACGCGGATACCACTGCGCGATTTCGTACAGCGAGCCCTCGCGGCCCATGCGGTCGGCGCCGTGCTCGGGCACGCGGAAGTGCCATGCCACGTCGAACGTGGCCGACTTGCCCGGCGCGAGCGGCTCGGCGAGCTCGACGTGCATCATCGTGTCCCAGGTGCGCGTGGCGAGCTTCACGCGGTGCGGCGATTTCGCGCCGCGATCGGTCACGAGCTGCTCGAACCGGTCGATGCGGTCGCCACCCGAGAACCCGCGTGCGCCGAAGCGCGACTGCTGCGGGAACACGTACGCGTTGAGCGAGCTGTCGGTGAAGGCGTCCTGCTCGACCTGGATCCAGATGTGGTCGAGCGCGACGGGCGAGTTGTTCGTGTAATGCAGCGTGAGCTGGCCGGTCACTGTCTGCGCGGCCGTGTCGAGCGTGGCGCGGATGTCATAATCGGCGCGGTTCTGCCAGTATCGCGGTCCGGGCTCGCCGTTGGCGAGACGGTACTCGTTAGGCGACGGCAGGCGCAGCGGCGCGAAGATGGATGTATCGGGAAACCCGGGCCGGTCCACGGAATCGGATGGCTGTTGGGACGCGCCCGAATCGGCCTGCTGCTGGGGCGCGGCCGGCATCGCCACGGCGCAGAATGCGAAGGTCGCGAGGGCGCACACGGTGCGGGCGCCGGTGTGCGGTCGAGTGCGTGTCGGCGAGTGCATGGGCTTAAGGGTGATGGACACAGCGGACGTTTGTCGTTTTCGAAGGTTAACGACCGGGCGCGCCGCGTGGTACGCGCGCCCGCAGCGAACTCGGCGGGCATCACTGCCTGTGCCGCGCGCGGGACGGTTGACGCCGGGCGAGCCGCCGACGTACCGTCAAGCGCGCGCCGCCGTGCGCACGGACGCATTCCTCTTCTGGAGCCGGTTTTCGTGCCCGACATCGGTAGCTTCCATCCGCAGATCGTTCACTTCGTCGTCGCGCTCCTCATCGTGGGCGTCGTCGCACGCATCGTCAGTCTTTTTCCGTTGGGCTCCAAATGGTCGTTCGCGAACGGCATGGCGGCGACGCTCATTTTGTTAGGCACGGCCGCGGCTGTGGTCGCGGTTCAGAGCGGGCTCGATGCGCACGAGAAGGCCGAGTCGATTCCGGGCGTCCGTCAGGCCGTGAACGTGCACGAGGATTACGGCGAGGATACGCGCAACATCTTCCTGGTCGTGTCGGCGATCGAGATCGCGCTGCTCGTCGTGGCCGGTCGGAAGCCGGGTGTCGCGAAGGGTCTGCGCGTGCTGTCCGCGGTGGTGGGCGTGGTTGGCGGTGTCTTCCTGTACGAGGCGGGCGATCACGGCGGCGATCTCGTGTACAGCTACGGCGCCGGCGTCGGCGTCCGGAGCGGCGACACGGCGGATGTTCGACGTGTGCTCGTGGCCGGCTTGTACGACAATTTGCAGGTCGCGCGCAGAGCGGGCCGCCGCGATGACGCGGCGCGCTTCGCCGACCAGCTGCAGAGCATGATGCCGGGCGACACGTCGGCGCTGATGCTGCGCATTCAATCGATGGTGCGAGATCGCAAGGATCCGCACGGTGCGCTGGCGGCGCTCGATTCGATCGCGGTGGCGCCCAACAACAGCCGGCTGCGCTTCCAGAAAGCGCTGCTCCAAGCGGAAGCGTTCGACTCCGCCGGCATGCGCGATTCGGCGCGCGCGGTGCTCACGGCGCTCAAGAAAGACATGCCCCAGTTAGGCACGCGCATCGACCAGATGCTGCAGCGGATGCACTGACCGGCGCCCAACCGGACCGGCAACGACAACTCGGTGTCGCTCTGCGTCGCGCGGACGCTCGGGCTGCCGGTTCCTTAGACAAAAGATTCAAAGGATAACAAAGGGAAGCTGAGGGATAACGAAAGTGATCGTTCGTTGCGGGGGGAAGTGCGGTCGCGCATGGAAAGAAAGATCTGTTGTTTTCAACAACGACAAAGACCATTCTATCCGTTAGGCAACGCATCCCCCCCCCGCGCAGACCGGTCACTTTTGTTATCCCCTTAGTTTCCCCTTTTGTTATCCTTTAAGTCTTTTGTCAAAGCGACCCGCCACCGCTACGGGAGTCGCGACGATGACGATCTCCATGTGAAGTGCCCTCAACGGCACACCCCGCGTCCCGGCCTTCCGCCTTATGACACGCCTCGCGACGAGCCGGGGCGGTTCCGTTAGGCGGCAACGCCCTACGTGTCGAGCGCGTGCGCAAACTGCTCCTTGAGGACCGGTCGCACGCGATACAGGTACCAGCACATGGCGACGGCGGCGATCACGTTGCCGATCAGCACCTGGTACCACGCCAGCCCGCCCAGCGGTGTCGAGTGCTGGAGAATCGCCACGAACGCGTAAAAGCCGATCTCGAACGCCACGAAGATCAGTACGGCGAACAGCACCAGCGACGGCTCTTCACCCGCCCAATCGACGACGCTCGCGGCCATGATGCCCGCGACGATGAACGCGGCGTAGTGGAACACGGTGTACGCCGCGATGAACGCCGCTCGCTGATGCAGTGCAACGGGTCCGGTCACACTGAACAGCGCGTGGCCAAGCGTGTCCGGCGTGAACAGCGGATGCCCGGCAATGATGTCGACGATGAAGAACCACACCGCCACGGCGGTCGCGCCGATGACGCCGCCGATCACGCCGTCGCGCAATACCGCGTGCGGCTGCTCGAAGTAGAACGCAATCCTGCGCACCAGCTCGGGGCTGCGGAGCCAGATGACGACGCAGAGCAGGACGAAGACGATGACGGGAATCCAGAAGCCGCCCTGCCCGCTCATGTGCTGCGTGGCTGCCGCCGGGAACATGAGGATGGCCAGCGTCGCGGCGCCGAACACAGCCGCGCGCGGGACGAGCAGCGCGATCGCTCCGCCAATCTCCACGAGCCCAACGATCACGCGGATCCACACCGGGAATCCGCCCATCGTCGCGGCCTGGATGTAGAACGTGGAAGCCCCGGTGAGCTTGGCGATGCCCGTCGCCAAGAACACGATCGCGAGCACGATACTCAGGATCCACGTGACGGAACGGGCCGGCCGTCCTCGATCCATATTGCACCTCCGCGCGCACGACCCAGCGCCTATCGTGCAGTCTAGGGGCGACGCACGCCGCGTCAAGCGAAGCTGAAGCGAAAGCCACGTGCCGTTGCATGACGCTGTTTCGCTTGCCGCGCTGCGCCGTAGCGGTCGATATTGTGACGGCCGGCACCAACCGTGGGCGGCCGCGCATCCGCCCGTCATACCGCACGCATCGCGCCACACGACTCTCGGAGCGGGCCTTGGTGAACGACACCTACGACTACGATCTGGTGTGCATTGGCAGCGGACCTGCGGGACAACGCGCAGCGGTCCAAGCCGCGAAACTCGGTCGCCGCACGGCGGTGATCGAGCGGCGCGGCTCGTTGGGCGGCGTCTGCCTCGACACCGGCACCATTCCGAGCAAGACGTTCCGCGAGGCAGTCTTGTGGACCGTGGCGTCGGCGGCGCGAGCCGATAGCGCGTTGGACGGCGCGCCCGCGCGCCCAACCGCGGAGGCGCTGCTCGCACGCGTACAGGACGTCGTGTCGCGCGAGGCGAGCGTGATCGCGAATCAGCTGCGCCGCAACGGCGTCGACGTGCTGCGCGGCGAGGCGTCGTTCAAGGACCCGCACCGGTTGGTGGTCGATGCCGGTGACGCGCGGCGCGAAGTCACGGCCGCGAACGTCCTGATCGCCGTCGGGACCGTTGCCGCCGCCGCGCCGGGAGCTGCGGTCGACAGCGCGACGATTCTCACCAGCGATGACATCTGCCGTCTCACGCGCATTCCGAAATCGATGGCGGTGGTGGGCGCCGGCGTGATCGGCATGGAGTACGCGTCCATGTTCGCTGCGTTAGGCGTCGAGGTCACCGTCGTCGACAAGCGCGAGCGGCCGCTCGAGTTTCTCGACAGCGAAATCGTCGACGAGCTCATCCATCAGATGCGGAAGCGCAACGTCTACTTCCGCGGCGGCGAAGCCGTGGCGCGGCTGGGCACGACCGACGGACCGCCGGTTCGCGCGGTGCTCGAGCTCGAGTCGGGCAAGCGCATCGTGAGCGACATGGTCCTGTTTTCCGTCGGGCGCCAGGGCGCGACCGCATCGCTCGGGCTCGAGAACGCGGGCCTCTGCGCCGATGACCGCGGACGCATCGCAGTGGACGTGCAGTTCCGCACGTCCGTCCCGCACATTTTCGCCGCCGGCGACGTGATCGGCTATCCGAGCCTCGCCGCAACCTCGAGCGAGCAAGGGCGGCTGGCGGCCTGTCATGCGTTAGGCGCGCCGGCGCGCGCGATGGCGTCGCACTTCCCGATCGGGATCTACGCCATTCCCGAAGTGTCGATGGTGGGCGCCGCCGAACACGAACTGACCAAGGCTAAAGTGCCCTACGAGGTCGGCATCGCCCGCTATCGCGAAATTGCGCGCGGCCAGATCCTCGGCGACGACAGCGGCTTCTTCAAGATGCTGTTCCATCGCGAGGACCGGCGCTTGTTGGGCGTGCACATCATCGGCACCGGCGCCACCGAGCTGCTGCACATCGGCCAGGCGGTGTTGGGCCTGGGCGGCGGGCTCGACTATTTCCTCGAGACGGTGTTCAACTATCCGACGCTCGCCGAGTGTTACAAGGTCGCGGCGCTCAACGCCGCGAACAAGCTCGCCTCGTAGCGCCGCCTAACGGTTGCTGTTCGGACGGTCGGTCGTAGTAAGCCGCGGAATGCACCGAACGAACTGCGTTGAGCCGAATACGCGCGCCAATTCCCCGTGGTCCGTCATTCGTTGTTGGTGTCGTGCTTTCCTACCCGTCGTCCGTCAGACGTTGTTCGTGATCAGTTGCTTATCCGGCCGAAGTCGCCGGATGACGAACAGCGAAGGACGGACAACGGGTAGGAAAGCACGAAGCGAACAACGAATGACGGCCGACTGACCTCGCTGATGCGCTCAATTGCATCGATCGACGGGAAACGCTCTCGATTCTTGCCGCGAGTTGTTTCGCCACCGCCGTTCGGAAACAGCACCACGTAGGCTCGCTCATTCCGCGGGCGAGAGCCACGGGCGCAGCGAGATACCCCAGCGCACGCTCGCGAGCACGGCGACAACATCGGGCGACGCCGTGCGGCGAAACCGCTCGCCCAGTCCGGCCGATATCCACAGCGACTCGGCCGCGCGCAGCTCGAGGCCCGCCGACCACGCCGTCGCTCGTCCGGGAACGCCGCTGGGCGTTGCCGAGCGCGCCTGGCCGAGCAGCTCGACGAATCCGTTCACCGATTCGCTGCCCACATTGAATCGAGCGCCGTAGCTGAGCGCGTCGAACACATCGGGCGCGGCATCGCCGCGGTCATGCGTCCAGTCGGCGTAGAGCAGCGTCTGCGCAATGCCGCTCACGCGGATGGCGCCCGTGGCCCATACGCGGTCACCGGCGTGGCGGCGGCGCGCGAATGATCCGCGTTGGAGCTGCTCGCCGCCGGCGTACGCGATGGACACGCTCGACGCATTCCAGTGCGCCCGCGCGTACCGGCGCGCGAGCTTGCGCGTGTGCGAGTCCATGCAGCGTACGGCGCGATCGTGGTGCTCGGCGAGGAGATCGCGCAGCAACGCGTTCATCTGCGACGACGAGTCGGCGCGCGGAATGCCCGGGATCGGCGCGCGCGGCCGGCAGCGGGCAATCGAGTCGCCCAACGCCTCGAGGAACGCCGGATCGCGCATCGGGTCGCGGCGATCGACCAGCGTCAGCCGGACCCCGTATGCCAGCACCGTGGGCGACGAGTCGCCCGCGGCGCGCGCCGCGCCTAACGAAATGAGGAGATTGGCGAGCAGGTAGCGCGGCGTGATACCCGGTTCGCGGTACTGGTCGAGCGACACGCCCAACCCGGGCACGATCGCCGATGGCGATGCCTCGAGCGCGAAGCCCTGCCGAGCCTGCCCGTGCTCGTCGACGCCGCTCGCCAGGCCAATGAGAAAGTCGCGCGCTGTCGCGGGTCGCGTGATCGTCGCCGGTGTCGTGCCCAGAAATGCCGCGGCGGGCATGTCGGGCACCGAGTAACTCGAGATCACGCTGGCCGCTGCGCGCCGCACGAGATCGGCCGAGTCGCTCTCGGCGTCATCAACGGCGGCGGAGTCATCATCGGCCTGCGTCGTGTCTGCGTCTTGTGCGGTGACAGGGATGGACGATGCGACGAGCAGGGCAAAGACGATCAGCGCGGCGCGCATGCCCGGCGTTAGACGAGATCGAGCCATTGTTCCACCGAGTCGTTGCCCGCCGCATCCGTGGTGCCGTGCAGATCGATCGAGCCATGCGGCACCGGCGCATCGCGTTGGGTCAGGGTGAGATGAGCGTGATACGCGGCGTGCGGGCGCGCGGGATTCGACACCGCCACCCAGTAGTAGATCTGCGCGTGGGGCTGCGCATCGAGCGTCGCCTGGTGCCGTTCACCCGGGCTGCCGTCGGTGCGACCCTCGGCGAATTTTTTCCACTCGTCGGTGCCTGGCGGGCGGTGCCAGAACGCATACGCCACCGCGTGTCCGGAGTCACACGCGACCTCGATGCGCACCGGCGCCGTCGGATCGATCGGGCCAACGCGTGGAATCATGGCGTCTCCTCATGCTGGCCGGGTGCGCACCGCGCGCCGGCGTCGGACGTCGTGTCGCCTAACTTCCGGATCTCACCTGCAAGCGGTAGCTGCCCGGATTGGGGGCCGGTGTCGCGCTCCAGCCGACTGCGATTATGAACGCGCCGGGCTCGAGCGTCGCGGTGATCTTGGAGCAATAGTTGCCGGGGAACGTGACCGCGGGATCGCTGAAGTAGGAGTCGTTGTCGTTGGCGGCGATGGACGCGCCGTTCGCGTCGGTGACGGTGAGCGTCGTGTTGAGCTCGAGCGCCAGACCGCACGCGCCGAGGACGCCCGACGTTTCGAAAGTGTAACTGCCGGCGGACGGAATGAGCACGCGATAGTAGTCCACGCTGGTCGGCGCCTCGATCGAGCCGGCGATCCAGCTGTCGACGAAGATCTGTTGCGCGTGCGTCGGGTCACCGTTAGGCGACTGCTCCACCGGCGCGCCGATGACCACGTCGGCGGCGCCCACGTGCGCGCTGTCGACCGCGATGGCCGCGGGCTGTGCGCCGCCCGCCCAACCGAAACGCCGGCCGGGGAAGCCGATCACGCCGTCGCCCTCTTCGTCCTGCCCCGCCACCACGTAATAGGAGCCCTGAGGCAGACGCGTGAGCGCGAACGACCCATCGGCTGCGACCGGACCCGTCGCGTCCACGGCACCGGTGTTCGCATCGATCGCACGGACGAGCGTCGTCGTCGCCGGCTGGTGGCCGGTCACCGCGGCATAGGCGTCCACCACGCCCATACCGTAGCGATCGTCCGGCCCAACGGGGCCGAGGTCGACGGCCGTGCCTAACAGCCGCTCGCGGAGCGCGGAACCGGACATGCCCGGATTGGCCGCCAGCACGAGCGCCGCCACCCCGGATACGTGCGGCGCGGCCATCGACGTGCCGGTATAGAACGCGTAGCTCGCCACACCCGTCGAGAAATCCCACGTGGTGGACAGAATGCCGGTGCTGCCGCCGGTGTACGGGTTGGTCAGGTCGCCGAAGCGAAAGTCGCCGCCTGGTGCAACGAGCGACACGTCGCCGCCGCTCGCGCTGTAACTGGCGAGGTTGGCGTCGGGACCCAGCGCCGCCACGCCGATGACGCCGGGATATGCGGCCGGGTACGACGGCTCCGCGGTCGGCGTGTTGCCCGACGCGGCGACCACGATGGAGCCCGCGGCGATCGCGGCCGCGACGGCGCGGGCGAGGCCGGTGTCGGCGGCGGGTCCGCCCAGGCTCATGTTGATCACCGGCGCCCGGTCTGGCGCGGTGACCAGCACGCCGTCCTGCCCCGCGGCCGGCAGGCCCGCCGCGTAGAGCACCGCCTGCGCGAGGTCGAAGAAGTAGCCGCTGTCGTCGATGCCTAACGCACGGATCGGGCGGATCGTGACCCGCCAAGCCACGCCGCTCACGATGCCCAACGCGTTGCCGCCGGCGCCGATCGTGCCGGCCACGTGCAGGCCGTGGTTCGCGGCGTTGTCGATGGTCCAACAGCTCGCGTGATCGTCGTACGTCACCGCCACGGGCATCGTCGCATCCGCATCCGGCCCATCGTCGCCATCGTCGTCGAAATTGGAAAACGTGCCGCCGCTGCACAGCGGCTGCGCGCCCACGTTGGCCGAGTCGTTCTGGACGAAGTCGTAGCCGCCGGCCATGTCGAGGTTCGCCACCAGGTCGGGGTGCTGCGTGATTCCGTCGTCGATCACGGCCACGACGACACTCGCGCTGCCGGTCACGACGTGCCAGGCACGCGGGGCGTCGACGAGGCTGTAGTTCCAGAGTTGGGCATCCATTCCCTGCGCGGCGGGAAACGCCATCGTGCCCGCACCGGGATTCTGCGACGCCCGAGGACCGCCGCGCGACACCCGCGTGAGCTCGCGCTTGGCAATCGGCCCGCGGCTCAAGAGGCCATCCACGTTCACCGAGGCGACCGCCGGATCGCCGCGCAGCACGCGCATCACCGAAGCACGGTCGGCCATCGCGTGCACGCGAACGCGCGCCACCGCGATGGCCGGCGACACCGCCATGACATCGAAGCGCGAGGCGAGCGGCATCTCCGTTAGGCGCGATCGGATCGACGCCGCGATGACCCGGGCGCGATCCAATCCGAGCGTCCGGACCGCGGCGGGAGCCGGCGCGCCGATCGCCGACGCGCGGTACGCGACATCGAGCTGCAGACCCGAGATGGGCCGCGGCGCGACCGCCGACAGCACCACCGGCGTGCGGAGCGGGCCGCGCGCGAGCGCCGGAAATCGCACGTTGCCGGCGCCGACCGTCACGTGCCCAACGATCGTCGGACCGGTGCTGACGATGAAATCGGCCGCCGCGCCGGCCACCGCGTTGCTCATCGCGCGCACGGTGGTCACGCCCGGCGTCTGCCCCATCGTGAACGTGGTCGACGCGTTGCCCGCCGCATCCGTGCTAACGGTGGATGGCGACAGTGTACCCGCGCCCGACGTGACGGTGAACGTCACCGGCACACCGGACGCGGGCGTCCCCGCGGCGGTCGTGACGCGCGCCACCAGCGGCTGCGCGAGCGGTTGTCCCAGGTCGGCCATCTGGCCGCCACCCGAGAACGCAACGATCTTGACCGGAGCGGACGTGCTCGGCGATTCCGTTCCGCCGCATGCGCACACTGCGAGCAGCGCGAGAACGCGCGTCCCGTCGCGGAGCAACCGATGCGTCGACATGTGCAACACCAGATGGGAAAGACGGGGAAGTTGGGCGAGGTGTGGTGCGGGGGCGGCACCGGGCCCTACATTGGGGCCGACCGGGCTTCGGAGGCAAGGGTTTGACGCCGCACGTGTGGGGGTTTTTCGCCGGCGCGCTGCACATCGGGCTGGCGCTGGCCGTGTCGGCGCACATCGTCCTGTACAAGACCGACGTCCGATCCGCGATCGGCTGGATCGGCCTCGTCTGGCTCACGCCCATCGTCGGCTCGGGCCTCTATGTGTTGTTCGGCATCAACCGCATCCGCCGACGTGCCGGACGCGTGCGTGGCCGCCGCTCCACGTTCACCGAGGAGCTGCGCGCCGACGGCCCCGAGCCTGTCGCCCTGCCGCCCGACGTCCCCGAATCGTTAGGCGCCCTGGCAACGCTCGTCCGCCGAGTGACGCGATGGCCGCTCACCGGCGGCAACGCCATCGAGCCGCTGTGCAACGGCGACGAAGCGTACCCGGCGATGCTCGAGGCCATCGATGGCGCCTCACACAGCGTCGCGCTCGCCACGTACATCTTCGACCGCGGCCGCGCCGGAACCGAGTTCGTCGCCGCGCTCGAGCGCGCCGTATCGCGCGGATGTCAGGTGCGCGTGCTCATCGACGGCGTCGGGGCGCGCTACAGCCATCCACCGATCGTGGATGAGCTGCGTCACCGGCGCGTGCCCGTCGCGCGCTTCGTGCCATCGCGCGTGCCGTTCCCGCACCCGTACATGAATCTGCGCAACCACCGCAAGCTGCTGATCGCGGACGGCGTGATCGGATTCTGCGGTGGTCTCAACATTCGCGACGCGTGCGTGCTCGCGTACGGCCTTCCCGACGCCACGCGCGACGTGCACTTCCGATTGAGCGGACCCGTCGTCCAGCAAATGACCGCGGCCTTTGCCTTCGACTGGGAATTCACCACGCGCGAGCGACTCGGCGGCGACACATGGTATCCGCCCGGCTCCAATGGAAAGGCCGGCGATCTCGTCGCGCGCGGCGTGCCCGACGGTCCGGACGAAGATTTCGAGACGCTCCTCATGACGATCCTCGGCGCCATCGGGCAGGCGGCGCACTCCGTGCGTGTGGTGACACCGTACTTTCTTCCTGATCCGCCCCTGGTGGATGCGCTGCGCGTGGCCGCGATGCGCGGCGTGAACGTGGAGCTCGTGCTGCCGGCCCGCGGCAATCTGCGATTGGTGCAATGGGCCGCCACGGCGAAACTCGGAACGCTCATCGAGGGCGGGTGCCGAGTGATGCTCTCCAAGCCGCCGTTCGACCACAGCAAGTTGCTCGTGATCGACGGCGCATGGACTCTCATCGGATCCGCGAACTGGGATCCGCGCAGCTTGCGTCTCAACTTCGAGTACAACGTGGAGTGCTACTCTCGCGCGCTCGCTGGACGAGTGGGTGCGCTGATCGACGAGAAGGTCGCGTCGAGCACTCTCCTCACACTGCGGCATTTGCATGCGCGACCGTTGATGAGCAAGCTCCGGGACGGCGTCGCCTGGCTGGCGCAACCGTATCTTTAGACGATTACAAGACTGGCGCCCGGTTGTTTTGCCGTGTCAGTTTTAGCCGCTGGGGCGTGCATCGCGCACGAGTCCTGCACGCAGCAGGTCAGGTTTCGGCAGCGGATCTTCCCACCCGAGAGGAGGAGTCGATGTTCGCACGACACATTGCTCTGGTGACGGCGCTCGGCGCGCTCGTCGCGACAGGCACAGTGATCACGCGTAGCGGCGTCGAGGCAAGTCCGGACTCACCCCGCGTGACCAACGCGGACAGCGGTTGGACCGCCACGCTGAGCGCTCCGTCATCGTACGCGGGAGACGAACACGTTTTCGGCAGTGCGACGGTGTCGCCGGACAAGTCGGGCAAAGGCTTCACCGCGAAGGTGAACATCGCGGGCGCGACGCCGAAATCGACGCACCCGTGGCACGTGCACAAGGGAACGTGCGGCAACGATCAGGGTGTCGTTGGCGGCGGAAGCTCGTATACGCCGATCACGGTCGGTGACGATGGCAAGGGCACGTCGTCGGCGAAGGTGTCGGCGCCGCTCGATCCCGGCGGCTCGTACATGGTGAACATCCACGCGTCACCGACCGACATGAAAACGATCGTGGCCTGCGGCCCGCTGACCAAGCAGTAGTTCGATAGAGTGCGCGCCGGCTCGCGCCGGCGCGCCTCGCAGCACATCTTGAGGGCCTGCTCAGCGTCGGCGCATCGGCCGGTGCGGAGCAGGCCGCGTCACGTCCGGACGCCTTGGCGACCGCGTCGCGCGAATGCCTAACTTCAACGACGGGAATGGTCATGCGCGTTCGCGCTGTCTCGCGTGTGTGCGTCGCCCTCTGGTGCGTGGCGTTGGCGGCGGCAACCCTGCCGCAGCGCGTCGCCGCGCAGGAAAAGACCCGCCTCACATCGTTCTCGGATTGGCTGCGCGCCGGGCAAGCGCTGCGCGGGGAAGCCGGCCCGGAGGACGTCCATTGGATCGATGGTGGCACGCGCTACTCATACATCGTCCACGATCCGCAGACGGGCCAGGAGACGATTCACGCGACAGATCCCGTCACGGGCCGGGACACGGTGCTCTTCAGCGCGCAGGGCCTCACCTTCCCCGGCGGCACCGAGGCGTTCGAGTACGACTCGTTCCAGTGGGCGAAGGATTCGCGCCATCTCGTGTTCCAGACGCACTTCAAGCCGATTTACCGCAACTCGGGCACGGCAGACTACTACGTCTACACCTTGGCGGACCACTCGCTGCAGCTCGCGGCCAGCGGCGCACGCACGGCGGAGCTCTCGCCTAACGGCTTGATGCTGGGCTACGAGCGGGACGGCGACATGTATGTCGAGGATCTCGCCAAGAAGCAGCAAACACGCCTCACATCGGATGCGACTGCGCACGTCTACAACGGGCACTTCGATTGGGTGTACGAAGAGGAGTTCGGCCTCGTGCAGGCGTGGAACTGGTCGCCGGACAGCCGATACGTCGCGTACTGGCGGGTGGACGAGAGCAAGGAGCCGACCATCCAGTTGAGCGACTACGCCGGACGCCACCCGAACTGGGACAGTATTCGCATCCCGCAGCCGGGTGACTCGAATCCGACCGTGAAGATCGGCGTCGTGAACGTGAGCTCGGGGTCCAGGGTCTGGTTGGATCCCGGCCTCACCGGCGAGTACTACGTGCCGCGCATCTACTGGACGAGTCGCCCCGACACCCTCGCCATGGTCACGCTCGACCGCCGGCAGCAGGTCATGACGCTGTTCTTCTTCGACGTGCGGTCCGGCGGCAAGCGCGTGGTGATGCGCGATTCGTCCCGCACGTGGATCGACGTCTCCGACTTTTACGCCGCCGTCCAGGATCTGATGTCGTTCCCGGCTGGCCTAACGCAATTCTTCTGGCTGTCCGATCGCGACGGCTTCCAGCACATCTACCGCTACGACTATTCGGGCAAGCTGCTCGACCAGGTGACGCACGGGAAGTGGAGCGTGACGCAGGTCCGCGGCATCGATCCGAAGCGGCGCGTCATCTACTACAGCGGCACCGAGGCCTCGCCGCTCCAGCGGCAGTTGTACGCGATCGATTTCGACGGGCGCCACGAGCGCCGCCTCACGACGGGCGACGGCGTGCACGACATCGACATGTCGCCCAACGCCAAGTACTACCTGCACACGTACAGCTCCATCACGGACCCCGGCGGCGTGGACGTGTGGACGACCGCCGGGAAGAGGCTGCGCACCCTCGTGGATAACCACGCCCTGCGGCAGTGGCTCGTCTCGCACGTGTATTCCACACCGCAGGCGTTCTCCTTCACCACGTCCGACGGCGCGAAGCTCGATGGATCGATGGTTAGGCCGTCACCGTTCGACTCGACGCGCAAGTACCCGGTCGTATTCGCCATCTACGGCGGCCCGGGCTCGCAGGGCGTGTTCGACTCGTTCGACAGCAGCCCGATCACGCAGTGGTTGGCGCAGCAGGGATTCATCATCGTCAACGTCAACAACCGCGGCAGCAACAACTACGGCAGCGCGTTCATGAAGGTGGTCTACGGCAACCTCGGGAAGTGGGAGAGCCACGATTTCGCCGAAACAGCCAGGTATCTCTCGAAGATGCCGTACGTGGACGCGCGGCACATCGGGATCATCGGCACGAGCTACGGCGGCTATTCCACCGTGTTCACCATGGAGTCGTATCCCGACCTGTTCACGGTGGGCGTCGCGAATTCGCCGGTCACCGACTGGCGGTTGTACGACTCGATCTACACCGAGCGGTACATGGGTCTGTTAGGCGAGAACGAAGCGGGCTACGACTCGAGCTCGGCCGTGTTGCATGCGTCCAAGCTCGACGGGCACCTCCTCGTGATCCATTCGATGATGGACGACAACGTACATCCGCAGAACACGATGCAGCTGCTCACCGCGATGACCGCGGCCGGCAAGGACGTCGCGCTGCGCATCTATCCGCCTGGACGCCACGGCGCCGCCTACGACCTGCAGAGCTTCACGCTCATCGAGCAGGAAACCGCCAAGTGGCTCGTTCGCTGGCTCAAGACCGACACCACGTCCTCGGCCGAAGCGTCACAATAACGGACCCGCGGCCGCTGCGCGCCTAACGGCGCGCCGTGGCTGGCCGGTCGTCACCGCGTCGACGGCGAGGGGACGTTCTTGCGCAAGCTCGAGAGGAACGGCTGTACGATCGACGGCGCCTGCCCGCCGCTCGTGTTCAGCTCCTTTGCGATGCTCGCCCTCGTGCTGCCATCCAGCTCGCCTGCCGACGCGTACGCTTTCTTGTTCGCCGAGTAGTCGATCTCCCACTTGGTGCCGGCGATTTTAATGCCGGCGAACAAGCCCTTGCTCTTCGAGTACGAGTAGATCTCGGCTTGCGCCTTGTAGTCGGTGGACGCAGAGAGGTCGCGTCCCATCGGCCCCGCCGCAACGGAGACCTCACCCCCCAGATCGAACGACGACCCCGCGATCGTCTTCGGTGCGTTCTGATTCATGAAGATCAGCACGACGTCCGCCGACTGCGCGCCAATCTGCAGACCAAAGCTCCCGCCCTTGAGTCCGACGAACGCCGGCCAGCTCCAGTCGCCGCCGGCGCGGCAGCTCACGAGCCCGTAGCCGGCGCGACCGCCAACGCCGAAACCTGCCTGCACCACACCGGGCACCACCGCCACGCACACCGCTTCACGCATGAGCGCGGTCGGCGGCGACCGATCGGGCACCTTCACGAGCTCCGACAACACTTCACCCGCCCGCTTCGCGCGATCCGCCAATTCATCGTCCTGCGCATGCAACACCGATGCGAACGCAGTGGCGCACGCGCACAGCGCCAACGCGCTCGCGACGGCACGCCGGCTCCTTCGCGCATCTCTATTCGTCATGGCTGTTCCTGGTAGAGTTGAGTCGTGGTCCGGTCCATCCGCAATGTCTCAGCGCAAAGCAGATGCCACCAGCGGGCACGACAGCAATCAGGGTGACGCCATGCGCTCACTGCGGACGTGCGCGCGCCACAACCCGGCGAGCGCGGGCAGCGTCGGCCGCGACGGCCGCCACCCCCACAATTCCGCTTGCATCACGAGCCACGCGACCGCACACGGTAGCGACTTGAGGCGGTAGTGCATCACGACGCCCACACGGATTGCGTTAGGCACAGCACTCGAGGCGCCGATCGACACGATCGCGACCGTCGCGACGATCACCGAAATCGTGAAAGCATCCGGCGTCGAGATCACGAACCAGATGGCGATCCCGACCACCGCGATCACGAACGAGGGCGACTCCGATCGGTGATTGAAGATCACGAGGAACACGAGCAGCGAGCACAAAAAGCGCAGCCGGAAATCGGCGTCGGCCCAACGGCGGAATTGCGCGCAGAGCGGCAAGATGAGCAGCGCGGCACCCACCACCTCGGTCAGGAACGGCGACGAACGCGTCCCGAACCAGAGGTGCAGCATCTCCGGTACGCCGCCCGTGTGCATACCGCGGCCCGCAACCGTGTCCGCCACGGCATCGCGCGGCAGCATCGTCACCCACGATGCGTACTGCGCCTTTACCTCGTGCGGCGACACGACGAGGAACGGCAGCCCGAGCACCACCACCAGCACCACCGCGCACACCATCGCGAAGCGCGCGCGTCGCGGACGCGGTAGCGCCATGGCGATGCCCGCAATCGGAAAGATCTTGACCGCCGTACCGATCGCGAGCGCGAGCGCCGCGCCGAATTGTCGCTCGGACTCGAATGCCAGGAACGCGAGAATGATGAGCGCCGCACTGATGCTGTTGGATTGTGAGTGCTGCATCGAGCCGAACATCTCGAGAAACGTGAGCGCGAGCACCGCGTCGCCGCGCCGGTCGGGCAGCAGCTTCACGATGGCGACGGCCAGCAACATCGTATTGAGCGCGTCCCAAAGCACGAGCCCGAGCGTGTCGGGCAGCATGGAGATCGGCGCAAACAGCACCGCGAAGGCAGGACTGTACTTGAACAGGTCGATGTATTGATCGGGGTGCGGTGCGTACAGGTCGCGTCCCGCACGAAGATTTCTGAACGCCGCGTCGAAGATCAGAAAGTTGTTGTCGGAATGGTGCAGACCCTTGGGGATGGCTACCACGAGCACGCTCAGCGCGTACGCGCCGAGCAGCCACGGCCGCCAATTCGCCCGCCGCATCCAGTCCCAGGTCGAAGAGCGCATGGGCTATTTTCCCCCTCGGACGCCTGCACGGCAAGGACGCGCACCCCGGCATCGGCCCGTCGTGACGCGCGGCGTCGACCGGACGTCCTCCTCTCGCCACCGTCGCGCGCAACCGCGTGCGGTGCAAAGGATCCCGTGCCGGCTTCAGTGCAGACCTCCACATCGTTCGAGGGGCCCACCACCGCGGCGCTGCTCGCCGCAGAGCGCGCCAACGCCGAACGCCATCTCAATGGCGTGCGTGCGGTGGTGCTCATGCTGTTAGGCGTGAGCGCGGCGGTCTATGCGCCGAAGATGTCGCACGCACTGACGACGGTGAACGCGTCGGTGCTGCTGCCCATGCTGCTGTGGACGCTCTGGCAGCAGGTGCGCATCCACCGCCACCGCCTCGAGCGGCCGTGGCTCGCCGCGGCGAACGCGATCGCGGACGCGACGGCGGTCACGTGCCTGCTCGCCGAATATGGGTTGGCCGTTTCGCCGAGCCTGGTCATCAAATCGCCGATTTGGCTCATCTACTTCGTGATCCTGGCGGCGCGGCCGTTCACCAGCTCGGCGCGCCGCGCGGCCGTGGTGTCGGCGCTCGTCGTGGCCGAGTACGCGGTGCTGCTCGGCTGCTTCCTCATCGCCGGGCACGTGCAGCTGGAGTCCGACCCGATCGCCGCGATGACGACCAGCGGCGTCTCGCTGTTGGACGAAGGCGCCAAGGTGCTGCTGTTAGGCATGGCGGCGTGGGTCGCGACCTACGCCACGGCCTGGAACGAGCGCACGCTCCGCCGCGCCCAGGGCGCCCTGCTCGCGAGTGAAGCCGAGCTCCGGGCGCTCGTCGGCGCGATGTCCGACGTGATCGTGGCGCTGGACCGCCACGGCCGTTACATCAAGATCGCCGCCAGCGCGGCCGACGAGCGGCACCGCGCGCCCGTCGAATGGTTAGGCCGCACGGTGGACGAAGTCCTGCCCACCAAAGCCGCCGAGACCGTCCACGCATCCGTCACG
Source organism: Gemmatimonadaceae bacterium (assembly GCA_025927495.1). Classification (GTDB taxonomy): domain Bacteria; phylum Gemmatimonadota; class Gemmatimonadetes; order Gemmatimonadales; family Gemmatimonadaceae; genus JADGGM01. The sequence goes on along the minus strand of JAICLH010000004.1, from coordinate 17,126 downwards.
CGCGCGCTCGAGTCGCGGCGGCCGGTGGACGTCGAGTACAGCCTCGAGATCGACGGCGCGACGGCGTGGTTCGCGGGCACCGTATCGCCCATGGATGAGAGCTCGGTCGTGTGGGTGGCGCGGGACATCACCTCGCGCAAGCAGCTCGAGTCGCAGCTCGCGTACCAGGCGCTGCACGACCCGCTCACCGGCCTGGCCAACCGCGCGCTGTTCCACGACCGCGTCGAACACGCGCTCTTGGGGCTGGAGCGCGCGGGCGGGCGCCTCGCCGTCCTGTTCCTCGATCTCGATGACTTCAAGACGGTGAACGACAGCCTCGGCCACCACGAGGGCGACCGGCTGCTGGCCGCCGTGGCCGCGCGCTTCCTCAACGCGACCCGCGGCTGCGACACCGTCGCCCGGTTAGGCGGCGACGAGTTCGCGGTGCTGCTCGAGAGCGTGAGCACGGACTCCGACGTGATCACGGTGGCCGAGCGCATCGCGTCGAGCCTCCGCTCGCCGATCGTGCTCGATGACAAGCCCGTTGCGGTGAGCGCGAGCATGGGCATCGCGCGGGCCGGCGACGCGGACGGCGTGGACGAGCTGCTGCGCAATGCCGACGTGGCGATGTACACCGCCAAGAGCGCGGGGAAGGGGCGCTATGCGATCTTCGCGCCCGAGATGCACAAGTCGCTCGTCGACCGGATGGCGCTCGAGAGCGACCTGCGCGACGGCATCGCGCGCGGCGAGCTCCGGCTCATGTTCCAGCCGATCGTCGACCTGTCCACTGGCCGTCTCGCGGCGGCCGAGGCGCTCGTGCGCTGGCAGCACCCGACGCGCGGGCTGCTGGCACCCAACGTCTTCATCCCGATGGCCGAGGACACGGGGCTCATCGTTGCGTTAGGCAGGTGGGTGATCGGTGAGGCGTGCCGGCAGGCGGCCACGTGGCTGGCGCCGTCGCCACTCGACGAGCGCCCGACGGTCACCGTGAACCTGTCGGGGCGCCAGTTCCAACACGCCGAGCTCGTGCACGACGTCGCCGCGGCGCTCGCGGACTCCGCGCTCGAGCCCAACCGGCTGGTCCTCGAGATCACCGAAACGGTGATCATGCGCGACGTCGACGCGACGCTCGGCCGCCTTCTCGAGCTCAAGGCGCTGGGCGTCCGCCTCGCCATCGATGACTTCGGCACCGGCTACTCCTCGTTAGGCAGCCTCCGCCGCTTCCCGATCGACGTCCTCAAGATCGACAAGGCGTTCGTCGACGGCATCACGCTGGGCGGGAACGACGCCGCGCTCGCCCGCACGATCATCGCGCTGGGCGACATGCTGTCGCTGCGCACGGTCGCCGAGGGCATCGAAGACTCCCAGCAGTTCCGCGCGCTCCGCGAGCTGGGGTGCGAGCTCGGACAGGGCTACCTGTTCGCGAAGCCCCAACCGCCGGAAGCGTTTACCGCGTTCCTGGCGTCATCGCGCGCCGGGGTGCCCGCCGCGTCGCCGGCGCTGGCCCGCTAGTATTGCCGTTCGGAAGTACGGTGACGTGTCACGCCGCGAAGTGCACCGAGCGAGCTGCGTTGAGCCGATGTGGCAGGCGACTGCCCGTGGTCCGTCATTCGTTGTTCGTTTCGTGCTTTCCTACCCGTGTTTCGTCCTTCGTTGTTCGTCATCCGGCGACCGAGCGACAGTCCATCATCGGCCGGACTTCGGTCGCATCATTTTAGCTCGGATACGCGCGGATCCACGAACAACTCGTGACGCACGACGGGTGGGAAAGCACGAAACGAACAACGACGGACGGAGCACATGCCGCGCCACACCGAGCCTCGGTAGTGCGGTCAAGACTTCGATGGGCCGGAGACGCTCGCTCTTCCTGTCGCGAGATGTTCGTCACCGCAATTCGGAGCAGGACCGCTTGGCGTGTTGCGTTAGAACGTCCAACTCACGCCCAGCGTCGGAATCCGCGGCAGCTGCAACTTGGACCGCTGGCTCACGACCACTTCGGCGGCGTTCCAGTCGGCGACGGTGTAGCCCAACCCGCGCGGATTGTTGCGACCGTAGACGTTGAACACGTCGAGGTACACTGACAGCTTCCCCGGCCCGAGGCGCCGGTCGTTTGACACGCGCAGGTCCAAGCGATGATAGGGTCCAATGCGCGTCGAATTGAAGATTCCATACTGGGCGCGCACGTGGTGGCTGCCGTCCACCAGCGTGTCCAGCCCGAACGTGATCGGCGTCGCCGGCCACCCTGAGTGAAACTCCCACGCCGCACTCATGCGCCAACCCGGATGTGGCGACGCGCTTGCGTCGACGTGAATCGAGTGGCGCTGATCGTACGGCGACGCCACCGACACGCCACTCACGATGTCGCGTGACGATGCGAGTGCATAGCTGGCCAGCCACTGGATTGGCCCGCGATTGGACGACGCGGAGATCTCCATGCCTTTGGCGTAGCCCTTCACTGGATTGATGAGCACGCGATCGTTCCCGGCCTCGGGGAACACGTCGAACGAGCTCTCGAGGTTCACGTACTCCGGGTCCAGTCGCAGCAGCCGCCGATCGTACGCTTCGAGTTTGAGCGTGAGCGCATCGAACGTATGGTCAATGCCGAGCACGTATTGCTCGTCTCGCTCGGCGCGAGAGAAGTGCGTGACGCCGTCTTCCACTTGCAGTTCGTAGAGCGCCTGGGGCTGCGCGTACAGGCCCCACGCCGCGTGCACCGTTGTCCGGCCGCCGATCGCGTACGCGGCCGCGACGCGCGGGCTCAGCATGTGCTCGCCCGTGTACGTCTGTCTGTCAGAGCGCAACCCCGCTTCCACGCCTAACGCGTGCGTAACCTGCGCGAACTGGGTGACGTACGTGCCGAGCGTCGTGCCGTGCGTGGTGAAGCGCGTGCCGAGGTCGTTCGAGTCCGTCACCCATTGGCCACCCTCGACCACCGGCAACGCCTGCCGCCGCCCGTACTCGTACTGCGCCTGGAGCGAGCGATACTGCATGCCGGCTTCCGTCCGGAAGCGCGGGGACTCATCGACGGTTACCGACTGCTGGATGCTTTGCGCCTGGAACCCGCGACGGTCGTCCACGTCCAAAGCCAGACCCGAGGTCGACGTTTCGCCGCCCCTCCGATCCCAATCGAGGTCGGCGGCGGAGACCATGGTGCGCGTGGTGAGCCACAAGGTGGGCATCGAGGTCCACGTCGCCCACACGTACGAGCTGTTGTATTCGCTGGCCAGCGAGGGCTCGTCCGACGCATAGAAGAACAGCCCGTCGTTCGCGCGCAGCGCGCTGACCGTCAGCTGATTGGTTGCGTTAGGCCGCACGCGAACGCGCGCGTAACTGTCATCGTAGCGCGGCGCGAGCGTGCCGCCATCGCCGACGACGTCGAGCGCTGTCGCGAGCAGGCCTTTGCGCGCCGATACCATCACGTCGGCGTATGAGCCGTCGATCGGCGCCGCGAGCTCCGCGCCCACGCCGCTCAAGCTCGCCGTGACACTGCCGTGCGTCGCGCCGACCATGTCGTCGCGCGAGCGCAGCGCGAACACGCCGGTCAGGTGATCGCCGTAGCGCGCACCGAATCCGCCGGTGCTGACGTTCGCATCGCCAAGAATGGCCGGATCGATGATCGACACCGCGCCGTCCAGGTCCTTGAGGTGGAACGGCTCGTACAGCTCCATCCCGTCGAGCGACAACAGCACTTCGCGATTCGCGCCGCCGCGCACGCGGAATCCCGCCGACAAATCGCTTGCAGAAACACCTGGCACCCGCGTGACCGCCCGGAACGCGTCGTCGGCAATTTGCGGCGTGCGGGCGATGTCGGAACGAGTCAGCTGCACCGATGGCGACGCGCCCGTGACGGCGATGTTCGTGGAGATGGAGCGGACCGCGACGGTGTCGAGCTTCGTCGTCAGATGTACGAGCTCCGCTATCACCGCCGTCGTGGACGGCGGCGAAACGAGAACGCTCGTGATTGTGTCCGGCTGAAAGCCGACGCGGCGCACGATGACGATGTGCTCACCAGCGGCGACTGCGTCAACGACGAAACGGCCGTCGCGTCCCGACCGGGCTGCCTGTGGGGAACCCGATGCGGTGACCATCGCATCTGGGAGCGGTGTTGCGGAACCCGCGGCTCGAACTACGCCGCTGATGCTACCCTGCGACCAACCCGATGCAGAAACCGCAATGCAGAACACAACCGACATCGGCACCGCAATTCGTTGCGGTAACCAGCTTGCGTGGCGACATCGCCACATGAGGCGCCTCCCCTGCCTGTACTTCTCGCGACACCAATCTAAACGCGTGTGTGCGCGGTGCACACCTCCTACCAAAACGCCAAGACGTGCGTTCCGCGTTCGAGGTCACTCGGCGCGGAGCGCGATCATCGGGTCAGCGGCCGACACGCCGGACAACTGATTGCGGATGAGCCGGCCAGCTCTTCGGGCTCCGGGGAGTCCGAACTCGAGCGAGACGAGGACCACGGCGCCCGTCCGGGCACCAGCACCATGCGCGCGACGTCCGGCGCCACGGTGCATGCGTAGCAGCGCGGCACTATGTCAGACATTCGTCAGACCGCATCGCCGACGGGTGCCGCATCCACGTTCCCCGGCGTTGCGTGCATGGATGACCCAGCACGGAGGAACGGATGCCTAACAGAATGTCTGCGATCGGATGGGGGTGTGCCGTTGTCGCCCTGGCGGCGACCTTCAGGTCAACCGCCGCGCAGTCGTCGCACGTGCGCGCCGACAGCGATACCGTCGTGTCGCTGGAGCACGCGTGGCTCGCGTCGGGTGACAGCGCCACGCTCGAGCGGATTCTGGCGCCCGACTTTCTCCACCCGGTGTCGACCGGCGACATCATCGACAAGTCGGAGCACATCGCGTTCGTGACCAAGCATCCGCGTCCGACCGCCGTGCACACGCGGTTCGAGCGGTTGGACGTGCGGCTCTACGGGTCGACGGCGATCGCCACCGGCATCGTGGACGCCGTGCAAGACGGGCCGGCCGGTGTGCGACGGACGGTGTTCACCGATGTGTTCGTGAAGCGCGGCGGACGGTGGCAGGCGGTGAGTGCGCAGGAGAGCGAGGTCGCGCAACGGCGACCGTGAGGAGGAGCACGCCACACGCGAACGGGCCCGCCCCGGCAGCATCGCCGGAGCGGGCCCGTTCCTCTCGTGCGTCCTTCCGTTAGAACGTTAGGCCGAGCAACACCGAGAAGTAGCGGTTCTTGATGTCGCTGTCCTTGAACGCGTCGCTGAAGCCATAGGAGTAGCGCGCGCCCACCGACATCTGCGTGGCACCCACGTTGAAGCCAAGACCCGCGCCGGCAACGCCGAGCATGTCGAACGACTTCTTCTGGGGACCGTCGCCCGCCTGGCTCAGATCATCGCAGCTCGCGCTCTGGCCCGAGGCCGACAGGTTACAGCCAACCTGGATGGCAGCGGCCGGACCGGCAATGAAGAACGGGTGCACCGGGTTTTTCGCCATCACATCCCAGCGAAGCAGGACCGGCACCTGGATGTAGTTCATCTTGGCGGTCTCGCCGCCGGCGCTCGCGCCCTCTTGCGTGTACAACGCTTCCGGCTCGATCGACCACGCTTGACTCATGTGCAGCGTGAGGAACAGACCCGCCTGGAAGCCCGTCCGGTTGCTCGCATTGCTGATGTCGTTTCCACTCAACGTGGACAAGTTGAGTCCACCGAGCATACCGATGGTCGGCTTCGGCGTCGCTAGCTGGGCCGTCGCAGTGTGGGAAGCAGCGGCAAGGGCGAGGGCGGCCGCGGAAACCATGACGAATCGCTTGTGCATGAGGATCTCCGAAGAAGTCCAGTCGACTGGTCAGGAGGCGGGGCGACCACCGAAAGGGAGGAGTCGGGGTTGCCGCCGCTGACGCGCTAAATCCGGCTAACTGCCTGTAGGCGCGTGACCTGCTAAAAGACTCTCAACCGGTCAAAACGTGACATCCTCGGCGCAAACATCTGTAGGGTGAAAGTGGCGCGCTCACTTCGACCCCTTACTCTCCGCGCTCGTACGGCCCGTCAGAATGCCAGTCCGAATTTGACCGGCCTTGGCGGAGGCGTCAGGAATCTCTTCGATTCGGAAGACGAGCCGGGCGGTGCGCCGGACCGGCAGGGCCAGGGAAAGCGTATCCGACCCGCGCCGGGCGACCATGGGCAGGCTCGTGCGCGTCGTACTGTCGTACCGGGCGAGGACTTTCGACCAGTCGCCCAGCGAGGCGACCGGCACGTCGCCGACCCTCGAGATGCAGTCACCGGCCCGAAGGCCCGCGCCCTGCGCCGGGCCGCCGTCGTTCACCACGGAGAGACGCATGCACCCATCGCCCGCGGCCACCTGGGCGCCTAACCGGAGATCGTGCACCGTGTCGCGCGCGACGCGCCATCCGGCGAGCGCGAGAACCGAATCGATCGGCATCGCGTCGCGACCGGTGATGTAGTGCCGGTCGAAGGCCGCGAACGAGCGTCCTCCCGCGAACCGGCTCACGGTCCCCCACCAGTCGGCGGCGGTGAACCCGCGCCACCGCGTGCGGTACGTGTTGTCATACAGCGCGCGCATGACGTCGTCCAGCGAATGCGCGTTGTTGCTGGCGTCGCGGATGAGGATGTCGAGCAGGAGGCCCGCCGTCGCCCCCTTGGGATAGTAGATGCCGGCGGTGCCATCCACGGCGCCGATCCAGGCCGAGAGCGACGCATCGCCTAACGCAACCGGTACCGAGCCCTGTACCTGCGCGATGTCGTCCGCCATCTGCGCCTCGAACGCCGAGTCGCCGATGATGCCGCTGCGCACCAGCGCGAGCGGACCATAGTAATCGGTGATGCCCTCGCTCACCCATAGCCACGGCGTCGGCTGCGCATCATCATAGCGATACGGCACCATGTCCGCGGGACGGAGGCGTTTGACGTTCCACGCGTGGAACAGCTCGTGCGCGTACAGGAACGGAAAGAACGGATAGTCGGTGCCATCCATTGTCACGCCGTCGAGCTGCGAGTCGTGGTGCTCGAGTCCGCCGCCGTTGACGATGGTGTCGGCCAGCTGCAGCACCGTGTACTGCGCGAACGGGATGTCGTGGAACACCGCGCCTTCCGTCGGCACGAGGCGAGACAGCCAGCCGAGCGTCCGCTGACGCCACTCGGCGCGCATGCCGCCGACGGGGAAGCTCGCCAGGCGGACCCACACGGCGCCCGTGCGCACGCTGTCGAAATCGAATGTGCCGATGATGAACGGCGCGTCGACCAGGTCGTGATAATTGGTGGCCGTGAAGCTGTTGGGCGCGCGCCCTGCCGTTAGGCCGGTAGCGACGCGCCAGCCTGCCGGCGGGTGGATCTGCACCGTCGCCGGCCACGCGAAGCCCCGCCCAACGGGATACAGAAACACGTTCGTGCCGTTGAAGAACGCGAGATCGTGCGCCGTGTAGGCGACGGCGCGGTCGTGCGCGTCGGCCTGGTAGCGGAACGCCACCGTGACGGTGGACGCTCCGTTGGGCCTGATCTCCCAGGTTTGGAAGTCGAGCTTGCGCCACGTGAGCGGCATGCCGCCCGCCGTCGCACTGAAGTCGCGCACGCGCGACGCGAACCAGAGCAAGGTGTAGTGTCCCGGACTCCACGCCGGCAGCGCGAGGATCACCGGTGCCGAACCGACGACGTGAAACCGCATCGTCACGGCGAGATCGCGTGTGCGCGCCGTCGTCGAATCGACCGTGATATCGTAGTGAATGTCGGACACCGGCGCGGAGGCTGGCCGCGTGACGCGCGGCTCGACTTGCGCGCCGACAGTCGCCGAACCGAGCGCGAGGATACCCGCACCGAGGATGATCGCGCGATGACGTGTCATGTGGAGGCCATGAACGTGAACGGTGGCGTGAAGGATTTCACACAGCTTGGACAGTACGTCGCGGCTCCATGGTTGAACAGGACGTGGCGCTGGACATCGCCGCGTTCCTGCGCATCACTTCATACATGACCAACACTGCGATGTCGAGACAATGGGGCGCGACACGGCGTGTCCGGATCCGAACGATCGGCGCCCTCATCACCGCCGCCTGCACGATCTCGTGTTCATTCGGTCCAGCACAAAAGGACGAGCTCTTCGCCTATACGCACAACCGCGGAGCGCTGACGGGCATCTCGAGCGTCACGGAGCGCTCGCGCGGTCGCTACCGGGTGCTTCGCATCATGTTGACGAGCAACACCGGAGTCGTCGCCAGAGGCATCGTGATGGAGCCGACGCCGGACAGGGGCCATCTTCCGGCGGTCCTGTTGGAGGATGGACGCGAGGAAAACAGCGGCGCCATCGACCGACTGCCCGCGGAGTTCGGCGACGTCGTGGTGCTGTCGCTGGATTATCCGCCGTCGCTGCCGACGACCATTTCGCTGTCCGACGCATTGTTCCACTCCGACGCACTGAGAACGACCGCGCAGACAATCCCGCAGATTTTCTCGTTAGGCGCCGCGTACCTGGCGCAGCGCGGTGATGTGGACACCACGCGGATCGCGATTGCCGCGACGTCGTTCGCCGTTCCGTTCGCCACGATCGCAGCCGCGGCGGACACGCGATTCCAGAACGTGGCGCTGATTTACGGAGCGGGTGATTTGTCCGCGGTGCTCGCGGCGAACCTCGATACGCGCCCAGCCTGGTTGCGTCGACCGCTGGCGTGGCTCGCCACGCGACCGTTCCGGAGCCTGTCGCCGGAGCGATTCATCGGCGCCATCGCGCCGCGACCCGTCGTCATGGTGAACGGCAGCGACGATCCGCAGATGCCGGTGGACGCAGCGCGCGATCTCTACAACGCGGCCCGCGAGCCGAAGACGCAGATCTGGCTCAACACCGGGCACCTCATGCCGACCGACAGCGCACTCATTCGGTCGCTCGTCGATACGGCGCTGGCGCGCTTGCCCGTCCTCGCGCGGTCGCGGTAGGCGGCTTGCGCCGTCACCCGCGCGGCCCGAAGTTTTCGCGCCATGGCGGTGGGGAAACGAGCCAGGCGCGCGCGACACGCGTGGGAGCGCTTGCCGCGCGAGGCGCTCCTGACAGTGCGGTTACGCGACCTCGGCGTGTCGATCGCGGGATCGTGGCTCGAGCCACAGGTGGAGCAGTTGCGGCGCGAGCTCCTGGACCGGGCCTTGGTGTTCCAGCCGCACATCTGGCTCTCCGACGAATGGTTCTCTCCGTTGGGCATACCGGGATTCGCGGTGCCGTTCTACCTGGCTCATCCGCGACTCATGCGTCTCGAGCGCTCGCAGATGCTGGATCTGGAAGGCGGCACGCACGGCGAGTGTATGCGCATTCTCCGACATGAAACGGGACACGCCATTCAACACGCCTATCGCCTGCACCACCGCCGCCGCTGGCGCTATCTCTTCGGGAGCTCGGCCCAACCGTACCCCGAACAGTATCGGCCTAACCCGGCGAGCAAGCAGCACGTCCAGCACCTGCGACTCTGGTATGCGCAGAGTCATCCCGACGAGGATTTCGCCGAGACGTTCGCCGTCTGGATGCGCCCGCGACGGCGGTGGCGCGCGCGCTACGCCGCGTGGCCGGTGGCGCTGCGCAAGCTCGAGTACGTGGACGAGCTGATGGCCGAGGTCGGCGGGCAGCCCCCGTTAGTCACGTCGCGCGCGGTCGTTGACCCGCTGCACCGCATCGCGACCACGCTCGGCGCCCACTACGAGGCGCGGCGCCGCCGGTACCTGGTGGAGGTGCCGAATACCTACGATCGCGACCTCCTGCGACTCTTCTCGCGCAATCCGGCGCACCGCGCGCACGAGTCGGCGGCAGCGTTCCTGCGCCGCCACCGCGCCGCGATCCGCCAACTCGTCGCGCGCTGGAGCGGTGAGTACCAGATCACGCTCGACGCCGTCCTGTCCGACATGATCGTGCGCTGTCGCGAGCTCAAGCTGCGCGCGGTGGGCGCCGAGCGGCCGCTCGTGACCAACTTCGCCCTCCTCCTGGCGGTAACCATCACGCGCGTGCTGTACAGCCGGCGCCGCGAATGGATCATGCTATGAAGCGGCTCCGGGTGCTGGCGCTCGTCTATCCCGATCACGTGCCGCCGGATTCGCTGGACGGTCACGACGACAAGGACATCCTGGCGTGGCGCGCCGAGTACGACGTCATCTCATCGCTCAGGAAGGCAAGGCACGACGTGATGGCGTTGGGCGTCCAGGAAGAGCTGCAGCCCATTCGCGACGCGGTCGAGTCGATGAAGCCGCACGTGGTGTTCAACCTGCTCGAGGAATTCCACCACAATGCGCTCTACGACCACAACATCGTGAGCTTTCTCGAGCTCATCCGCGTGCCGTACACGGGATGCAATCCGCGCGGCCTCGTGATCTCTCGCGACAAGGCGTTGGGCAAGAAACTCCTGGCCTACCACCGGATCCGCACGCCGGCGTTCGCGGTGTTTCCGTTAGGCAGGCGGACCAGGCGGCCGACCAAGCTCGGATTTCCACTCATCGTCAAAAGCCTGACCGAGCACGCCTCGTTGGGCATCGCCAAGGCGTCGCTGGTGCGCGACGACGCCGAGCTCGACGAGCGCGTGCGGTTCATCCACGAGAGTCTCGACACCGATGCCATCGCGGAGCAGTTCATCGAAGGACGCGAGCTGTACGTGAGCGTCCTCGGCAACGGACGCGCGCGGTCGCTGCCGGCCTGGGAGCTGGTCATCGAGCACAGCGCGCCGAACGAACCGCTGATCGCCACGGCGAAGGTCAAGCACGACCTCGGCTATCAGGAGCGCCGCGGCGTCCAGCTGCAAGCCGCCAACCTGGACGAGCCGCTCGCGTCGACGCTCGGAAAGGTGAGCCGCCGCATCTATCGGATCCTCGAGATGTCCGGGTACGCCCGCATCGACTTCCGCCTGGACGAGCGCGGCGTGCTCTGGTTCCTCGACGCTAACCCCAACCCCGACATCAGCGCGAGCGAGGAGGTGGCGTCCGCGGCGAAGCGCGCCGGCATGAGCTACATCAAACTGCTCAACCGCATCATCGCCCTCGGTCGCGCCGCGCACGGCCATCGCCCATGAGCTGCGCGGCGGACTCTTCCGTTCCTCGCCTGGACGACGCTAATTGTTGGCAGAGCTGCCCCACCCTTCTCGCCATCGGAGCGCCCCATGAACACCGCTATGGTCTCCCTCGGTAATCTGTGGCTGCCGATCATCGTGTCCGCCGTCGTCGTGTTCATCGCAAGCTCGGTGCTGCACATGGTGCTCAAGTATCACAACGCGGACTACATGGGGCTGTCGAACGAGGATGCGGTGCGCGCCGCGATCAACGCGGGGCGCGCGACGCCTGGGCAGTACACCATTCCGTACTGTGCCAACCCGAAGGAGTTGAGCTCGCCGGAGAAGGTACAGAAGCTCACCGAGGGTCCAGTGGGCATCCTCATCCTCCGGCCGACGGGCCCGGTGCAGATGGGCGGCTTTCTCGGCACGTGGTTCATCTTCCTGTTGGTGATCTCGTACTTCACCGCGTACGTGCTCTCCCGCACCATCCAGTTTGGCGCGCCGTACCTGGCTGTGTTCCGCATCGCCGGAACCGTGGCGTGGATGGGGTACGCCGGCGCCGAGATCACGAACTCCGTGTGGCGCTCGCAGCCGTGGTCGGTCACGACGAAAAACGTGATCGATGGATTGATCTATGGATTGCTCACGGCGGGCGTGTTCGGATGGTTGTGGCCGCGTTGACCAATGCAACAAAGGATGTGCGTGTGACGGACAGATTTCCCGCACGCGTCGGCGTGTCGTAACGGAGTTCGCCGGCGCGCACGGTCATTCGTCGCGAGACATCACATCGACGTGACCGCTGTCATGGAGGCCGAGTCAAAGCTCGGTATGGCCTCCTCACAACGACTCGCCGCGGGCACAGCGCGTGGACCGTGGTTCACCCACGCGTGGCGCACCGTCGCAGCGGTCGCGTCGACCGGTGCCGCGGTGGTTTCCCTCGTGTCGGCGCTCTACACGTACGGCGTGATCGGACGGTCCGACGCGCACCAGACCATCGGCAACATCGGTGCGGCGTGGGTCGGCGTTAGGCCGGCCGCCGATACCGCGCTCGCCATCGGCGACACGCTGCACCTCGCGGCGACGATCACGGACCGCAGCGGCAGTGTTCTGGTCGGCGCCCATCCCACGTGGACCTCCGACGATTCGCGCGTGGCCACTGTGCTCGGCGATGGCTCGGTGGTGGCGCGTGGGCCGGGCGCGACGAGCGTCGCGGTCATCGTCGGCAGTCTCGTGGCGCGCGCGCGCGTGGGCGTGGCGCAGCGCGTCGCGGCGATGTCGGTCGAGGCCGGCGCGCTCGACAGCGCCGTCACCGTGGCCGAGGATGCGCGGCTGGCGTTGCACACCATCGCGCGCGATGCGCGCGGCTACACGATCGCCGGCGTCGCGCCGCGTTGGCACATCGACGATACGACCGTGGCGACCATCGACTCGACCGGGATGCTCGCCGGGCGGAGTCCGGGTCGCTCGATCGTCACCGCTTCCGTCGGCGCCATCTCGGGGCATGCCGCGATCACCGTCGTCGCGACGCCGGCGGCGATCGTCGCCGTGGCCGGGACGTCGCAGCGCGCGCTCGCCGGCGGCGTCCTTCCGCAGGCCGTCGTCGTGCGCGTGACGAGCCGGCACGGACGGCCAATCGAAAACCAATTGGTGACGTTCGTGTGCGCCGGAGGACAGGGCTCCGCGTCGCCCGACACATCGCGCACCGACGCCGATGGCCGGGCGCGCACGACGTGGACGCTCGGCGGTCTGCCGGGCCGTCAGGTGCTGTTCGCGTCCGTGGACCGCCTGGATACCGCGGTGCACGTCGCGGCGGAAGCCGATCCGGCGGCGCGGAACACGCGCGTGTCGCCGCTGGCGGCAACGCTCAGCGCTGAGGCCGGCTCTCCGTTAGGCGACTCGGTCGGCGTGCGTGTCACCGACTCTACTGGTCGCGCGCTGGCTGGCGTGCCGGTGGCCTGGACGGCGTTGAGTGGTTCCGTCAGGCCGCTCGAGCCGCGAACGGACTCCCTCGGTGTGGCTCGCGTGCAGTGGACGTTGGGCACGGCGCCCGGCGTGCAGCGCCTGCGCGTGCAAGTAGGCGCCGCCGAGAGCGCTGATCCCGTGACGCCCGTCACGATCAGCGCGACGGCGCGCGCCGGGAAGCCCGCCGCCATCGAGATTCTCGCCGGCGATGCGCAGCACGCCGCGGTCGGCACCGCGCTCACCCGATCGATCGCCGTCCGCGTCGTGGACGCGCACGGCAATCACGTGGCCGACGTGCCGGTGGTGCTCTCGCCATCGGGCGGCACCGTGCCCGACTCCGCGCTCGAGAGCGATTCGTCCGGCGTGGCGCGCACCCGTTGGACGATGGGTCGTGCGGCGGGTGGCCTAACGCTGGCCATCCACGTCGATGGCGTGACCAAGCTCGTGGCGGTGCACGCGCGCGCGACGCCCGCGACACCGGCCAACCTCACGTTCGATGACGTTCCCGCCTCGCCCGGCAGTCACAGCGTGCGGCGCCTCGTTGCCCTCGTGACCGACGCATATGGGAACCCGGTGCCCGAGGTCCCGCTGCATTTCACGACGCACACCGGTTCCGTCGCACCGGGCCGTGGCGTGACGGACGCGCACGGTCGCGTCGCGCTCGCGTGGTCCGTCGGAAAGCACGCCGGCGATCTCACGCTCTCGGGATCAGCGGCCGGTCACGACGTGAAAGCGACGTACACCGTGCGCGCGGCAGCGACGCACTCGGGAGCGCACGCTCAGCGCTAGGCGCTGGATCCCATCGGGCTTGCTACATCGCAGCCCGCGCAGTAAGGTCGTGCGCGGTCCTCCCCCCTGTCCGATCTCGTCACATCCTCTTCAGCACGCGTATGCCTAGACCTCTCGGTATGCTCGCCACGGGCAGCATTGCGCTGGCGATTGCATCGGTCGTTCCTCTCGCGGCGCAATCGGCGGCGTCGACGCCACCGGGCTACTATCGGTATCCCGCGATTCACGACACGACGATCGTGTTCACGGCGGAGGGCGACTTGTGGACGATCGGGGTCGGCGGAGGCGTCGCGCGTCGCCTGACGAGTGGACGCGGTGAAGAGACCAACGCGACGATCTCGCCCGACGGCGCGACGATCGCGTTCACCGGCGAATACGAGGGGCCGGACGAGGTCTACACGATGCCGATCGCGGGCGGGTTGCCCGAGCGCCGGACGTGGGATGGGAGTGTGGACGTCGTCGTCGGTTGGACACCCGAGGGTCAGGTGTTCTACTCGACGCGGCGGTACTCGACGCTGCCCATGGCGCAACTGGTCTCGCTCGACACGGCGACGGGGGTGCGCACGCGTGTGCCGCTCGAGCAGGCGTCCGACGGCGCCTACGACGGCGGCACGCTCTTCTTCACGCGCTTCGGCTTTCAGGGGAGCCACACCCGGCGCTATCAGGGTGGCCAGGCGCAGCAACTCTGGAAGTGGAGCAGCGCAATGTCGGAAGCAGTGCCGCTCACCGGCGACTATGCGGGTACCAGCAAGACGCCGATGCCCTGGAAGGGCCGCGTGTATTTCGCGAGCGACCGCGACGGCACGATGAACATCTGGTCGGTCGATGAGAACGGCCGCGACCCACGCGAGCACACGCACCACACGGACTTCGATCTGCAATCGCCGTCGTTGTCCAACGGGCGCATCGTTTATCAGTTAGGCGCCGATCTGTGGGTGCTCGACTTGGCATCGGGACAGGATCGCATGGTTCCGATCCGTCTCGCATCCGACTTCGACCAGATGCGCGACGAGTGGGTCGATACGGCGATGAAGTGGGTGAGCAACGTGCACCTCTCGCCGACGGGGGACCGCATCGTGCTGACGGCGCGCGGGCAACTGTTCGTGGCGCCGGTCAAATCGGATCAGGGGCGGCTGGTGGAGGCGGCGCGCCACCCGGGCGTGCGCTACCGCGACGGCCGGTTCATGCCGAACGGTGACACGCTGCTGGCGCTGTCGGACGAGAGCGGCGAGGTGGAGCTGTGGACGATGCCGGCGGATGGGGTCGGCGCGCCGCACCAATTGACGAAGGACGGCTCCGTGCTACGGTGGGAGGCAGTGCCGTCGCCCAACGGCAAAGTGATCGCGCACACCGACAAGGACCAACGGCTCTGGGTGTACGATGCGGCGAGCGGCGCGTCGAAGCGCATCGGGACGTCGGCGTATGGCGACTTCTCCGACCTCGCGTGGTCGCCCGATTCGCGGTGGCTGGCGTATCAGGTCGCATCGCCTAACGGGCTGAGCCGGATCTATCTGTACGACGCGCGCTCGGGCGCGACGGCCGCGGTGACGAGCGACCGCTACGACTCGTACTCGCCCGCGTGGAGCCCGGATGGCGCGTGGCTGTGGTTCCTGTCCGACCGGCACTTCCGCTCGACGGTGGGTGCGCCGTGGGGCTCGCGCGCGCCGGAGCCCTACTTCGATCGGCAGACCGAAATCTTCGCGCTCGCGCTGCGCAAGACGGGGCGCTTCCCGTTTGCCCATGCGGACGAGCTGCACCGCGACACGACCGCGGTGCCGAAGCAGCCGGCACCCCGCGCCGCCGCGGCGGGACCGCGCGCCGACGCACCGGTCGTCGATTCCACGGCTGTGACGATCGACACGGCAGGTATCGCGGAGCGCCTCTATCGCGTGCCGGTCGATCCGGGAAATTACGGCGCGCTGTCCACAGACGGCGCGCATCTCTTCTTCCTCTCGGTCGACCCGGCGCCGCCGCGCAAGACCACGCTCCACGTGCTCACCATTACGCGCGTCGATCCAAAGATCGCCACGCTGCTGGAGGACGTGCGCAGCTACGAGCTGTCCGGGAATCGCAAAACGCTTCTCGTTAGGCGGGGCGACGACCTGTTCGTGTTCGATGCCGGCCCGCACCCGCCCGAAAAGCTGAACGACACCAAGGTCGATCTCACGGAATGGAAGCTGCAGATCCAGCCGCGCGAGGAATGGCAGCAGATGTACCGCGAGGCGTGGCGCCTCGAGCGCGACTACTTCTACGACCGCAACATGAACGGCATCGACTGGCCGGCGATGCGGAAGAAGTACGAGCCGCTGGCCGCGCGCGTGACCGATCGCGAGGAGCTCTCGGATGTCTTCGGGCAGATGATCGGCGAGCTGTCGGCACTCCACATGTTCGTCTACGGCGGCGACGTGCAGAGCGCCACCGAGCAGATCGAGACCGGTTCGTTAGGCGCCGAGCTCTCGCGCGACGACAAGGCGGGCGGCTACCGGGTGGTGCACGTGTATCGCAGCGACCCGGACGACCCGGACGGGCTGTCGCCGCTCGCGCGCGCCGGTGTCGACGTGCGCGCGGGCGACGTGATCGTCGAGGTGAACGGCACGCCCGCGGCGTCCGGCCCATCGTTGGGCGCGCTCCTGCGCAACACGGCGGGCACGCAGGTCCGATTGCGCGTCCGAGGCGCGGGCGGGGCCACGCGCGATGTGGTCGTCGAGCCGATGACGGCGCGCGCCGCCTCCAACGTGCGGTACAACGAGTGGGAGTACACGCGGCGTCTGCTCGTGGACAGCCTGAGCCACGGCCGCATCGGCTACGTGCATCTGCGCGCCATGACCGGCAACGACATCGCGCAGTGGGAACGCGACTTCTATCCGGTGTTCAACCGCGACGCGCTCATCGTCGACGTGCGCAACAACGGCGGCGGCAACATCGATTCGTGGATTCTCGAGAAGCTGATGCGTCACGCCTGGATGTTCTGGCAACCGCGAACCGGCGCGCCGTACTGGAACATGCAGGAAGCGTTTCGCGGGCCGATGACGGTGCTGGTGAACGAGCACACGGCGTCGGACGGCGAAGCGTTCGCGTACGGCTTCCGCGCGCTCGGGTTAGGCAAGGTCATCGGGACGCGCACGTGGGGCGGCGAGATCTGGCTGTCGTCGTCGAACATCTTGGCCGACCGGGGCATCGCCACGGCCGCGGAGATGGGCGTGTACGGGCCGAACAGCGAGTGGCTCATCGAAGGGCACGGCGTGGACCCGGATGTGATCGTGGACAACACGCCCCACCAGACCTTCCTCGGACACGACGCACAACTCGAGATGGCGGTGCACACGCTGATGGATCAGTTAGCCAAGCAGCCGCTGAGTGTGCCGAAACCGCCCAAATATCCGCACAAAGGT
>JAICLH010000127.1 GCA_025927495.1 Gemmatimonadaceae bacterium | reverse complement strand
CTCCAGCGTGCGCTCGCGGGGCAGTACTCGCTCAAGCGCGAGCTCGGCCGAGGCGGGATGGGGATCGTGTATCTCGCCCGCGAGGTGGAGCTCAACCGGCTCGTGGCGATCAAGGTGCTGCCGTCGCACTACGCGGCGCGTTCCGACCTGCGCGAGCGGTTCCTGCGGGAGGCGCGGATGGCGGCGGGGCTCTCGCACCCGCACATCGTGCCGATCCATCGCGTGGGGGAGGCCACATCCCCGCCCGCCGCCGACGGCGCACCGGCTTCGCAGTTCGTCTTCTTCGTCATGGCCTACGTGGATGGCGAGACACTGGGCAATCGCATCCGCACACGTGGACCGCTCGGCGCCGCCGACGTCGCGCGAGTACTTCGCGAGGTCGCGTGGGCGCTCGCCTACGCGCACGGCCGGGGCGTCATCCATCGTGATGTGAAGCCCGACAACATCCTGATCGAAAACGGCACCGGACGGGCGTTAGTCACCGACTTCGGCATTGCCCGGGTCAGGCAGGCGGAGCCCGAAGACGAAACCGAGCGGGCGATGGGAACGGCCGCGTTTGCGAGCCCCGAACAGATCGCTGGTGGAGACGTGGACGGCCGCTCGGATATTTACGCGCTCGGCGTCGTCGGATATTACGTGGTGTCGGGCCGGTTGCCATACGAGGCACGGTCGGTGCCCGCGCTCGTCGGCAAGCAGTTAGGCGAGCCGGCTCCTCCCGTGGAGCGCGCCGCACCCGGCGTGCCGGCGGCACTGGCGCGCGCCATCGATCGGTGTCTGCACCGCGATCCCGAGGGGCGCTTCCCGGGCGGCGAAGCACTGGCCGACGCACTCGAGCCGGCATCGATCGAGCGCAGCGAGCTGCCCATTCCGCTGCGCTCCTGGCTCACGACGCAGAATCCCGCACGCACCGTGCTCGTCGCGTGGGCCGGGTTTGCCGGCCTGGCAACGCTCGCGTCGTTGTACTCCATCGTGCACTTCACGGTGCCGGCCGCGACCGGCATGACCGCCGTCATGGCCGCGCGCATGGCCGCGCGGCGGTGGCACGAGCTGGCGGCCACCGCGGGCCTAACCGCTGTGCCGCTCGCCACACTGGCTGGCTTCCATCTCAGGCAGAGTTGGCGCGCCCTACACGCCGGCTATTCGGTCGCCGATCTGCGCACCGCACTCGCGCGATGGCGCGACATCCGTCGCGAAGAGATGGCCTTCGAGTCGGCGGAAACCGCGATTGGGACGCGGATTTTGCGTTGGGCCACGTGGGCGTCGATCGCCGCCGTCGCGGGCGTCATCGTGGTGGCGATCAACGTCGGCCGTCGCTCCGACGCCCAACCGATGGTCGAGACGCTGTTCAAGCTGAGTCTCTGGCCCGCCGGCGGGACGTTGCTGCTGAGCAATGCGCTCGGTGTGCGGCTCTTGCCCAAAAAACTGCGATCGGCCATGGTCGGGTTGGGTCGCAGCGCGTTCTGGAACTCGGCGTTCGGCGCCTGGTTGGGCGCGATGCTCGGGCGCGGACGCACCGCGCCGCCGCAGCTGCTCAACCGCCCAACGGAAGCGGCGCTCGGCCTCGCCGCGAGCGAGTTGTTCGCGGCGCTGCCCACCGCGTACCAGCGCGATTTGCGCGCGCTGCCGGACCTCGTGCGACGGCTCGAGACCCGCGCGGTGCGCATCCGCGAGCACGTCGACGACTTGACCCGCCTAACGGCAGAGGCCGAGCGCGACATGGCGCCTTCGGCCGATGATCGCGCGCGCGACGCGCTCGCCCGGCTCACGCAGCAGCGCGACGCCGCGCGGCAGGACCTCGCCCGGTCCATCGCCGCGCTGGAGTCCATCCGGGTCGATTTGCTGCGCCTCCATGGCGGAATCGATCGCGCCGACACGGTCACCAGTCTGATCGAGCAAGCGCGACGCGCCGAACACGACCTGGGGATGCTCATCGACGCGCAGCGCGAGGTGCACGCGATTGCACCGGCACCAACCGGTGCCCAAAGCGCCTAACGAAGAAGATCGCACGGTGGCACGCGCGGGCCGCACACGCGCTCGGCGCGATGCGTCCGTCGCGCTGCGCGTGGTGGTGCTCGTCACTTCGATCCTGGCGCTCCGCCACGAGCTTACCGGATTGGACCGCGACCAAGTCGCAGCCGCATTTCGGCAGTACGGTGCACCGCAGATCGCGCTGGCCGTTCTGTGCACCGCGGCCAGCTTCGCTACGCTCGGCCTCATCGAGCTCCTCGCCCTCCGCTACGCCAAGCGCGTGCCGCGATCCATTCCGCGAGGAGCGGCACTCGCCACGGCGTTCGTTGCGCACGCGTTCAGCCAGTCGATCGGGTTCGGACTGCTCACCGGCGCAGCGGTGCGCCTCCGCGC
The DNA here is from genome assembly GCA_025927495.1 of Gemmatimonadaceae bacterium. Taxonomy (GTDB): domain Bacteria; phylum Gemmatimonadota; class Gemmatimonadetes; order Gemmatimonadales; family Gemmatimonadaceae; genus JADGGM01. The sequence continues at coordinate 8,456 of JAICLH010000127.1, read as the reverse complement.
ATACGCGAGCTACAACGTCGATGCCGAAACGGCCGCTCGCGCGAGCCTCTTCGTGAGTGCCACTACGGTGCTCGGGCTGTTTTCTCTTGCCTCGCTCGCCTTACTGACGACATCCGGTTTCTCCCAGCTCGTCTTGACTCGCGCCGCGGCTCAATCAATCGGCGCAGGCATGGCCGTGCTCGTCATCGCGTACGTCGTCTGGTGTTCGTTAGGCGGAGCCGCGGGAATCGGAGTTGCCCGCTGGCGACTCACCCCGCCATCTCCGACAGTCGCGGCGGCGCAGGCGCTGTTGGCAATCGTCGATTGGCTCGTGACCGCAACGGTCCTGTACGCGCTCCTGCCGCACGGAACGTTCATGGCGTTCACCGGCTTTCTGGTGGCGTACCTGATTGCGCACGCGGCGGGCATCGCGAGCCACGTACCGGCCGGCGCCGGTGTATTCGAGGCGACGTTCCTCGCCTTGATCGCGCCAGGCGCTGTGAACCCGGCGCGCGCCGGCGTCGTCGCGTCGCTCCTGGCCTACCGCGTGCTGTACTACGCCGTTCCGTTGTGTGCTGCGGCCGCGCTCGCTACGATGAGCGAGTTGAGGCGGCGACACGGCGTGGTGTCGTGATCATCTCCAACGTCGACGTCGAGTGCCGATACATCTCGAGCCAACTGTTCATCGCAGCAGAATCATTGAATCGCCGCATCCGCCCGCGTCGCGCAACCCGCGCGGCGATGGAACCGCAGGCGCCGCGTTGTCGCGGCCCGAGTGGCTGATCGACAACGCCGACGCGTACGCTCGCCTGCTCGGGTCGATCGGTGCCGCGCGACAGTCGGTCTGGATCACGCAGCTCGCGTTCGATGCGGACTGTGTGGTGTACGAGCATGACGCGCCGCATGAGCGCGCGCGGCCAAGCACCGGGCGCCGGGACACCGTGCTCGCCGAATCACTGCTGTCGCTCGTCGCGCACGCGGCAGTCGACGTGCGCATTCTGCTCAACGCGACGATCCTGCTCGACACGGCCCGCGCCCTCAGGCGGCACGTCAGCCGCCGGCTCGCCGCGCGCGGGCCGATTGCGGGACGCGTGTCCGTGCGCGGCGTGCGCCGGTTCCCGAATTTCCTGCACGTCAAGATGGTCATCGTCGACGGAGCGGAAGCGTTTCTCCTGGGCTCGCCCTTCGTGAACAGCTATTGGGACACGTCCCGCCACCATCCGGTGGACCGGCGCCGGCCGCGACGTGAGTTAGGCGGTCGTCCGCTGCACGATGTGTCGCTTCGCCTGACCGGACATGCCGTGCGGCACCTGGAAGGCTGCTTCGTCGAGCTGTGGAACTGCTCCGATGCCGCGGGAGGCAGCGATGCGCTGCCGGCACCGGACGTCACGCCGCACCGTCCGTTAGGCGACGGCGCCTGCCGCGTGCTGCGGACGCTGCCGCGCCGGATCCTGTCGCACGCGCCGCACGGCAGCACCGATGTCCTCGACGCGCTCATCGATGGCATTCGCCGCGCGCGGTCTCTCATCTACGTGGAACATCAGTACCTGACGTCGCGGGTCGTCGTCGCGGAGCTCACCGACGCGCTCCGGCGACGGCGCGAGCTCGAGCTCGTCGTCGTGCTCAATCAGAATCCGGACCTCACGGCCTATTGGGCTTGGCAGAACGCGCGCCTCGCGCAATCGGGCCTGCTCGAACACCCGCGCGTGGGTCTCTTCACCCTGTGGAGCGCCGCGCCGCACGACACCAACTCGGATGTCACCGTCGTCAATCAGGTGTTCGTACACAGCAAGGTGGTCGCAATCGACGATGCCTGGGCGATGGTTGGCGCGGCCAATCTGGACGGGTTGTCGCTCCATTCCTACGGCGATGACTTTACCGGCCGGCTCGCGCGCCGGATCTTCCGGCACGTCCGAAACTTCGAGGTGAGCGTGGTGGTGCGCGACACCGCCCGCACCCGATCGACATCGGGAAGCGTGGCCGAGCTGCGCACTCGACTGTGGGCCGAGCACCTTGGCGTTAGGCCGAACGCCGTTGGCGTGCGTCCAGCGCGCGGCTGGTTGCACATGTGGCGCTCGCGCGCGGCGGCGAACGTCACGGCGCTGCAAGGCATCGCGCATGGTTCGGATGCATCGTCCGGGATGCGCGGCTTCGTGCTCCCGTACAGCCGGCAGCTGACACCCTCCCGGCAACTCGCGGATCTCGGCGTGCGGGTCCACCGCGCGCGCCTCGACGTGCAGTTCGACCCCGGGCGGTTGGCATCTCGACTCAGCGCCGGCTGGCTGCGGAACATGTTCGGTTGATGAACGGCGTCGACATCGAGCTGCAATTTCGCGCGTTCGTTGGAGACCCGCGGTTCCCGTGTCTGGCCGCGAAGGGCGCGGTACGCCGGCGCGACCACGAGTTGCACGTGTACGGTGCGTTAGGCTCGGACGACACGGCGAGCGCCCTGGCGCCCGACCTGCGCGACTTCGTGCGCCGCACCGACAACGACGACGCGCGCTTCAGGGCGTTCGTCGCCGTGTTTCCCGTCGATGCTCCCAAGGGTGAACACGATTTCGAGCGACGGCTCTGGCTGCAACTACAGCAACTGCACGAACGAGACGACCCGGCCGCCGGCTGGGATCCGAGCGTGAGCGCGGATCCCGACGATCCGCGATTCTCGTTCAGCTTTGCCGGATGCGCGTTGTTCGTCGTTGGCCTCAACCCGCACAGCGCCCGCCTCGCGCGCCGCTTTCAGTGGCCGGCGCTGGTGTTCAATCCGCACGCGCAATTCGAACGGTTGCGGCGCGAAGGTCGGTACGATCGAATGCGCGCGCTGATTCGCGATCGCGACGTCGCACTGCAGGGCCGCGTCAATCCGAATCTCGCCGATTTTGGCGAGCGATCCGAGGCGCGCCAGTACTCGGGGCGCGAGACGACCGGCGATGAGTGGCGCTGTCCGTTCCATCGGCGCGCGCCCTGATGCGAACCGTATGACCGACTCGCGCAGCACGTCGCGCCATCTGGCGCCGCAGACGGGCACCGCGTTCACGCTCGAGCGCGGCGACCTGCTCGAGATCATCGATGTGGAAGGCGAACAAGTCGCGGATGTGACCGCGTTCGCCGGCGACGATCCCACCGAATGGCTGTCGTCGGGCCGGACGATCGATTACGCCAACACGATCTACGTCACCGCGGGACACACGCTCTACTCGAATCGCAGCCGGCCGATGTTCACGATCGTCGCCGACGCCGTCGGCAGACACGATTTCCTGCTCACGCCATGCAGCCCCGAGATGTTCGCGAAGGTGTACAAGACCACCGGCCACCATCCGAGCTGCTTCGAGAACCTGGTGCACGCGTTGTCGCCGTTCGGCATTGCGCCTAACGAAATTCCGACGACGCTCAACGTATTCATGAACGTCGAGGTCCTGGCGTCGGGCGAGCTGCGCATCCTGCCGCCGCGCTCGCGGGCCGGCGATTCCGTGGTGCTTCGGGCGGAGATGCCGCTCATCGTCGGTGTCACCGCGTGCTCGGCGGAACTCTCGAACAACGGACGGTTCAAGCCGATCGATCTCGTGGTGCGCGCAGCCGATGGCGCCGCACGGCGGCGTGACGCAGCATCAGAGTCCGCATCGGCGTAGCGGCGAGACGAACCCGGTGTCCACGATACGGCACGCCGCCCAGGCAGACCCGCGCGCCGACTGCGAGCCAGATGCATACGGCGCGCTCGACCGCCCAGGCCGCCGCACAGATCGAGGCAGCCGCCGGGAAGAAGCGCGTGCCGCCGGCTCGTCGGCGGCCGGTTTCCGCCGCCACCACGATGACGGCGCCGAGGATGAGCAGCACCATCCATCGGCCGGTGATGGCGAGCCACAGCGCGACTGGAAGCGCGGCCAGTTGCACGGTGCACCGGGCGGGACGCGCCAACTCGTCGTACGCCTGACGCACGCGCTGCGACCAGAAATGCCTAACGGACGACGGGCGCCGGCGCACGTAAACGTCGAGCAGCGCCGTCTCGCGGCCGCCGGCGGCGATCACCGTGCGCACGAGCTCCAGATTCTCGAACATCGCGTTGCCGTCGTAGCCGTTCGTCGCTTGGAGCGCCGAGCGTCGCACGCCCAACGTCCCCGGCCAGTCGCCGCCGCTCACGCGGTTGAGCAGTGTGCGGCCGGTGTCCCACAGCGCGTGCCACGCCAGCGGGTCGAAATAGTTCTGCGGGCGGACGACGTCGGCCGCGTCGAGCGCGGCGGCGACGCGGCCCAGCGAATCGCCATCGTAGCGCACATCGTCATCGGCAATGACGAGCTTCTCGTGCGATGCGAGCCGGAGTCCGGTGAGCACGCCACCCACCTTGCCCATCGGCGTCTCGTGGTCGGGCGCGACGTGGACGAGTCCCGAGCTCATGATCTCGCCCCACCGCGCCGCGTGGCCGGCGAAGACCTCGGGCGGCGAGCCATCGACGACAACGACCTCGGCCCGGGCGGCGAGCCACGACAGATACGCCGCCATCTCGTCGCTCACGTGCGGGACTGCGGACCTGAGCGGCAGGATGTAGGTTAGCCCTGACTCGATCGGCGCAGCCGGAGATGTCCATCCGGCGGCGAGCTGTATAGCGCTACCGTCACTCACCTCGGCACCTCGTTCCCGATGCCTAACGATCACGCACTGTCATCCGACGCGCTCGGCGACATTCCGTCCGCGGTCATGCGTTCGGCGCTGCACCGCATGGCCGACTGGGTCGCCGACTACCGTGAAACGCTCGAGCAGCGCAGCATAGCACCAAGGACGAGCCCGGGCGAGGTCGTCGCACACTACCCGTCCGAGTTGCCCGAGCGCGCGGAGTCGATCGAGACGCTCTTCGGCGACCTGGACGCCGTCGTGATGCCCGGCATCGTGCACTGGGGACATCCGTCGTTTCTCGGCTATTTTGGCAGCACGAGCAACGGTGCGGCGCTCCTCGGCGAGATCGCCGCCGCCGCGCTCAACGTCAATGCGATGACGTGGCGGACATCGCCGGCCGCGACCGAGCTCGAGACGCTGGTGCTCGGCTGGATTCAGCGCATGATCGGACTGCCCGACGCATTCACGGGCATCGTGTACGACACGGCGTCGGTCGGCGTGCTGCACGCGCTGACCGCGGCGCGCGAGCGATGCGCCGGCCACGTGCGAGCGCGCGGGATTGCCGGCCGCGATGATGTGCCGACGTGCCGAGTGTACGCGTCGGATCAGGCGCACAGCTCGGTCGACAAGGCGATGATTGTGCTCGGACTGGGCGAGCGCAACGTGGTTCGTGTGGCGAGCGACGCGGAGTTTCGCCTCGATGTCGCGGCGCTGCGTGCGGCGATGGATGCGGACCGGCGTGCCGGCATGATGCCGCTCGCGGTGATCGCGACCGTGGGTACGACATCGACCGCGAGTGTCGATCCGGTCGCGGAGATTGCTGACGTGTGCCGCGAGGCAGGAGCGTGGCTGCACGTCGACGCGGCCTATGGAGGAGCGTTAGGCATGCTGCCCGAGGGCCGTTGGGCGTTGGCCGGCGTCGAGCGCGCGGACTCGATGGTCGTCAATCCCCACAAGTGGCTGTTCGTACCCCTGGACTTCAGCGTGTTGTACACGCGGCATCCGGGTTTGCTGCGCAGCGTGTTCTCGTTGACGCCGGAATATCTCCGCGGCGATTCGGCGGACGGCGTCGATGGAAGCGCGGCCATCGACTATATGGACTATGGATTGCAGTTAGGCCGCCGCTTTCGTGCGCTCAAGGCGTGGATGGTGCTGCGCGCGTTCGGTCGCGCCGGTATCGCCGCGCGAATTCGCGAGCACCTGCGGCTCGCGCGCCTGTGGGCACAATGGGTGGATGACGAGCCGTCGTTCACGCTCGCGGCGCCCGTATCGATGGGCGTCGTGTGCTTTCGCTTCGCCCCACCGGGTGTGAGCGAGGCGCGTTGCGACCAGTTGAACGAGGCGATCGTGGCGGCGGTGAATGCGTCCGGCGAGGCATATCTCACGCACACGTCGCTTCACGGGCGGATCGCGATGCGCATCGGGCTGGGCAACATCCTCACGACGGAGCGCCACCTGGCTCGTGCGTGGGAGCGCATTTGTCGCGAGGCATCGGGCACCGACAAGATCCATCTTCAGGGCGACGTCTGCACGGTTGCGCCGGGGTCGGACGCCTAAACGAGCATGATGACACGAATGGTTCGCCACGCTCGTCAGACTTGGGGCCAAAAGAGTACGACACACATCCGCATTTGCGTCATCGTGCGATTCCAATTTCTGATCGTCGCTGCGTTCCTATCGGGCGCCCAAGCTGTCCGGGCGCAGGCCAAGCCATCGCCTGAGTTGGTACGACGACTTGCCCCTTCCTCGTTTCCGCAGTTGCCGGCGGCGGTCCGTCATGATCTGGAACGGCGACACTGTCTTGTTCCGCAGCCGTACGATGCGAACGCTCCGAGTAACGTCACCCACGGCGCCTTCACCGGGCCGAAGGTGTCCGAGTGGGCCATCCTCTGTTCCGCGCAGGACACGTCACAGATTCTGATCTATCGGATCGCGGCGAGCGGAGACGCGCGTGCGCTCGACTCGCTCGAGCGCGCCGCGGATGTCGGTTGGATGCAGGGAATCGGCAACATCGAGTGGGGGTTCTCGCGGCTGCTTCGGACGCTGCCAGCCGAACGCATCCGCACCTGGCGTCGCGACGACGAAGGCCGCGCCATTCCGCGGCCGATCGATCACGATGCGATCGAACAGGCATTTCTTGGAAAAGCAGCTGACGCGTTCTACCGCGCAGCGGGACGCTGGTATCATCGGGCGACGACGGACTGAAGCCCGACGATGACTCCTTGTGCATGTCGAGAGGCCGGGCGCTGTGGTCGGAATCACCCAGGTAGGCGCCCGGCGCGCGCAGAGTTAGTCGCGGCGATTGCCCTCTCGGGCCCCGGCCGATTCGCGCCCACGATCGCCTTCAGGCGGCCAGACCGCTTGGCTCCTTCGCTGCAGACAGCCATATTCGCGCGTCTCTCAACCGGACCGCGATCATCAGCTCGAACCACGCAGGCGACGAGAACGTTTCCGGCACGCCACTGGACTTCACGGGTCGCGTCGCGATCGTCACTGGGGCGGCGCGTGGGTTGGGCCGCGCCGTTGCCCTCCGGTTGTACGAACGCGGCGCGAGCGTAGCGGTCAACGTTCGCGATGGGGCCCGCGCGAACGCGTTGGCTGCATCGTTGGGAGACCGTGCGCTGGCCGTGCCGGGCGACATCGCCGCCCAAGGCGTGCCCGATGAGATCGTGCGCCGCACGGTCGAGCGCTTTGGACGCATCGACGTGCTGGTGAACAATGCCGCCTTCGCGCGCTCGACGCGGTTCCCGAATCTCTCGGCGGAAGAGTTTCGCGAGGCGCTCGAGGTGAACCTCGTCGCGCCGTTTCTGTTCACGAAGGCCGTGTTGCCGGCGATGCAGGCGCAGCGCTACGGGCGCATCATCAACATCTCGTCGTCGGCGGGCCGCATGGTCAGCACGTTAGGCGGCGCGCACTACACAGCTTCGAAAGCCGGTCTGCTCGGGTTGACGCGCGCCGCGGCGAAGGAGTTAGGCAGGTTCGGCATTACGGTGAACGCAGTGTGCCCGGGCATGATCGATACGGAGCTCACGCGCGAGCATGCGGCGCCCGAGCTGCTCGAGCGTCTGGCCGCGGGATATCCCGTTCCACGCCTCGGGACCGCACAGGAAGTGGCCGATCTCATTTGCTTCGCCGCATCCGAGGCGGCGGGATACATCACCGGGACGTCGCTCGACATCAACGGCGGCGATCTCATGATGTGACACGCCTAACCATCATCACCATATGAAAGAGAGCACGCGCGTTCTCGTCGCAATCGCGGCTGCGATCGGCGCCGGCGCGCTCATCGCCGCGTCAGGCAGCAAGCCGTTGCTCGACGCGGCCGACACGCTGGCTCCGGTGGGAACGCTCTGGGTGAACGCCATTCGGATGACGGTCATTCCGTTGGTGGTGTCGCTCCTCATCACCGGCGTCGCATCGGCCACCGACGTGAGCGCGATCGGCCGAATCGGCGGCCGCACGCTCGTGGTGTTCGGACTGTTGTTGGGCGGGACGGCAGTGATCGTAATGCTGCTGGCTCCAATTTTATTCGCGCTCCTGCCACTTCCATCGACGGGAGGCGCGAGGGCGATGCTGCCGGCCGCTGCCGCCGAGGCGGCGCGTCAGCTGTCGGCCGGCGGCCAGGCTCCGAGTTTCGGCGCGTGGCTCACGTCGTTGATCCCGTCCAATCCCGTCGCCGCCGCGGCGGACGGCGCGATGGTGCCGCTCATTCTGTTCACGCTGATCCTCGCGCTCGCCATCGCGCGCAGCGCCGCGTCGACGCGAACGCCGCTCGTCGATCTCGCCCGAGCGTTAGGCGACGCGATGATGCGCATCGTCCGTTGGGTAGTGCTCGTTGCGCCGATCGGCGTGTTCGCGCTCGTGCTGCCGCT
>JAICLH010000002.1 GCA_025927495.1 Gemmatimonadaceae bacterium | reverse complement strand
GCTCGGCGGCGAGGACATCGGGCGAGTAGATGTCGAGCAGGGGATCGCCGCGCCTAACAATCTGACCGGTGGCGTTGACATCCAGTCGCTCGACGATGCCGTCGAACTTGGGCGCGATTTGCGCGACGCGCCGTTCATCGACCACGATGACACCGGTGGCCCGGATGTCGGCCGCGAGCGGCCTCACGGCCACCGTGCCGAACGTAATGCCCAGCTGCCGCACCTGCGCCGCCGACAGCCTAACGAAACCGCTGTCCGCCCGAGAGGACCCCATGTCGGGCATGTTCGCCATACCAGGCATTGCCGACATGCCGCCGGTTTCCGGCGCGTGCGCGGCCGGCGCAGCGGGCGGTGTCTTACCGGCCGGCGCACGATCGTTCCGGCACGCCGCAATGGTCAGTGCGACACCGGCCGCACCAACGAGCTGCGCGACCCTTAGCGTTCTCGCGTGGGAGATCATGGTGCGGCCTCCTGCAGCACATCGCTGCCCGCCACCTCCTGCAACTCCGCCAGCTTCTTGGCGAAGTCGGTGAGCGACTTGGCGTACTCGAACTCGTAGTTCAACAGCGTCGAGCGCGCGTCGAGCACCGCCACGAGGTCGCCCCGACCGGCGTCGTACGCCGCAGTCGCGGCCGACACCATGCCCTGTCCTTGCGGCAGCACGGCCTTGACGTCGATGGCGAGCTGCGTGCGATCGCGTTCCAGATCACTGACCAAAGCCGCAGTACGCGCGCGCAGATCGTTGACTTGCGCCTGATGCTCGGCGTGCAACGCAACCAGCTCGTCGCGCGCCGCCGCGACGTCGAGGTCCTGGTTGCGCAAGTGCTGAATCGGAATCGGGATCGAGACCTGCGCGGTCAACATGTCCGTCAAACCGTTTCGCTGTCCGTATTGCACGGAGACATCGAAGTCGGGTCGCGTCGCCTTCTCGGCGAGCGCAACGCGCGCGGTTTGGGCCGCGATGCGCGCTTCATGTTCGCGCAGCATTGGACTGTTGTCGACGGCGAGTTGCTGGATGCTGTCGAGCGGAAGGAGCGGCGAGTTGGCGACGCGGGCGCCGAGCGACTGCGCGGCAAAGTGAATCGCCGACGCGGAATCGGCCACGGCGGCCGCAGCGACGCGCTCCGGGATCGACGCAGGCCCAAGCGGCGCGTCGCTCTTCTGGTTCAAGAGCCCGTTCAGCACGGCGAGTGCCGCGCGACGTCGCTCGATGAGTTCGCTGGCTTGATCTCCGAGTTGCGCCGCGCGCACGCGCGCCGCGAGTACGTCGCGTTGGGCGCTCGCACCGGTGGTGTACCGCGCCGCCGTCACGCGCACGATGCCGGCGAGCACGTCGCGTTGCCGGGCGACGAGGATCAACGACTGATCGGCGAACGCAACGTCGTAATACGCATCGCGAACCTGGCGTGCGACGTCGAGGCGTGCGGTGAGCAGCATCGCGTTCGCGGCGTCGACTTGTCGTTGGGCGGCGCGCTCTTGGAGCGCCAACTTCCCGGGGAACGGGATGCGCTGACTCACGCCGATGGTTCGCATGGTCATGGGATCATTCGTCGGCGCGGTTCCGGCGGGGACCGACATTGGCGCCTCGCTGCCGAGCGGAAGGTTCTGGATGCCAGCGCTCAGCACTGGGTCGGGTCTCGCACCAGCGGGACCGACGCGCGCGAGCGCAGCATCGACCCGGGCACCGGCAGCAGCCACCATCGGATTCGCTGCGAGCGCCAGCGTGATGAGTGAATCGACCGCGTCGGTGGGTGCTGCGGGCCGTTGGGCGATCATGGGTGCCTGCTGTCCCGGTACCGCCGGCGCGTCGACGAACGGACATAGAAACGTGCAGACGGAGATGGCGATCGCGCCCGATGCGCGTCGCGGTGAGCGACTCCACATGAGGACTGTTCTCGTTCAGGGAATGCGGTCCGTGGTCCGTCGAGACGACGGCGGATCGAACGCGCGGCGCGGCGCGAGAGTCTGATGCCTAACGCACCCGGCTCTCGGCGGTCACAACCCGATCGAATTACGCGCGGGGAGGCGGGAGGTCGGGGGGTGTGGCGCGCGCCGCCGGCGCGAGCACGACCAGGGGCAGCATGTCGGAGCGCACTCGCATGGAGCGCGTCGCGCTCGGCGCCGGCGGTACGGCGATCGCCGGCGCACAAGCGGACAGCGGCTGGCAGTTATCGGGTCCGAACGGCCGATCGCACGGAGGCTGCGGATGCCGTTCCGAGTGGGCCGGAGCCTGCGTGGAGGACGGCGCCATGTCCATGCGCGGCATGTCGGTCGCCATTCGCGCCTGCGCCGCGGCATCCGTCTGCCTAACGCAAGCGACGCCGTTGGCGGCCAACGCAAATTGGCTGCACAGCAGCACGATGAGCCAAACGGCATGCCGGCGAAGACACGTCATCATTAGGAATGATGCGCGCGACGTCCGTCGGGCGCCAGCGCGCCGTGGCGGAGCGCAGGCCAACTGTGGCGGCGGCGACCATGGTCCGCGGGCCTTGTTCAATCGAAAAATCTTGATATATTGCAGTCGTGACCGCCACCGCTCCGAACATCCGTCGAGCCGCCGAGCTCTTTCACGCGCTCTCCGACGAAACGCGCGTGTCCATAGTGGAGATGCTCCAGAATGGCGAGCGATGTGTGTGCGAGCTGCAGAACGCACTCGACGCCGCACAGTCCCGGTTGTCGTTTCACCTGAAAGTGCTCAAGGACGCCGGCCTGGTGATCGATCGGAAGGATGGGCGGTGGGTCTACTACGCGTTGAATGCCGACGCCTTCGCCGAGATGCAGGAGGCGCTCGGCGCGCTCAAGCCGTCGCGACGCGCGATGCCCGTGCGACGAGGAGCCGCATGCTGCGATTGAGGGCCTTTTCTTTTCTTCAATATATCAATATTTTTTGATTAAGCAGGAGGAGCTGATGTCCGAGAACACAGTGGGCCACGTCACGCTCGAGGAGATTCGTGAAGTCGTCCGTTCGCGTTATGGCCGGGTTGCGCAGCAAGTCGCCGACGGCGCGCCTAACGTATCGTGCTGCGGCACGAGCGAGTCGTCCGGGTGCTGCGGCCCGGCGAACGAGACCTGGGATCCCATCACCGCCAATCTGTACGACGCCGGCCAGACTGCCGGCTTGCCGGCCGAGGCACTCCTCGCATCGCTGGGATGCGGCAATCCGACCGCGCTCGCCGAGCTCCACGAGGGTGAGACGGTACTCGACCTCGGATCCGGCGGCGGCATCGACGTGCTGTTGTCGGCCAAGCGGGTTGGACCGAGCGGCAAGGCATACGGCCTGGACATGACCGACGAGATGCTTGTGCTCGCTCTCGAGAACAAGGCGAAGGCAGGCGCAACGAATGTCGAATTCCTCAGAGGACACATCGAGGCGATCCCGCTGCCGTCGAACACCGTCGACGTCATCATCTCGAATTGCGTGATCAATCTCTCGGGCGACAAGCGAACGGCTCTGGCCGAGGCGTTCCGCGTGCTCAAGCCAGGCGGTCGCTTTGCCGTGAGCGACGTGATCGTCCGCGGCGGGCTGCCTAACGCTGTGAAGGCGAGCATGCCGCTCTGGACGGGGTGCGTCGCGGGGGCACTCGAGGAGCAGGAGTTCCTTGAGCTGCTGACCGCGGTGGGCTTCGAAAACGCGAGCATCGAGCCGACGCGCGTCTATACCCGCGACGATGCGGCCGCCCTCCTCGTCGGCACCGGCCTTGACGCGGAATTGGCCGATCGGGTCGAGAACAGGATCATGAGTGGGTTCGTACGCGCAACGAAGCCAATGACGGCCGGCGCCGCGGCGCCGCGCGAGACTCGCAGAGTCCTTGCGGAGGCCACTACGCGAGATGTTCCGTGAGAAACGAGGGACTACGATGACGACATCGACAACATTGGGCGTTGCGAACGTTCGACGAGCCGAGCGCGACGACCTACCGGCGATCGAGGGCCTGCTGGTGTCCGCTGGTCTGCCGACGGCCGGCGTGGCGGAAATCATGCGTGCACATCCGGCGGACTTCTTCGTCGCCGAGACGAATCTCGCGCCTAACCGGATCGTTGCCGTGGCGGGACTGGAGGTGTGCTGTAACACGGCCGTGCTCCGGTCAGTTGCCGTCGCGCCGGAATGGCGTAGCCGCGGGCTCGGGCGCGAACTCGTGCGACAAATCGTCTGCGACGCGGAATCGCGCGGCATTCACGCGCTCTATTTGCTCACGCTGACCGCCGAACACTATTTCCCACGCCTGGGCTTCGAACGAATCGACCGGTCGTCGGTGCCGAGCGAGATCGCGGACACGGTGGAATTCAAATTGGCGTGTCCAGCCACGGCCGTCGCGATGAAGCGAGCGCTGGTGTGAAATACGCCAGGTGTCGGTCGTCCATGCCAATCTGCCGGAGCTCGACGCCGTGCCGGCACCGGTTGCGCGGGGCGGCGACGTGGACGCGACGTATCGCCTCGGCGATCCGTCCGCTACGAGCCCGGTGGCTTCTCGCCGGCCATGACGCGCAGCACCGGTTTGCCGTTGATGTTCTCGAGCGGGAAATAGACGAGATGGGTCCGCGGGTCGACGGCAACCGTGTGCGCGTGCGGCATGACGAGATCGCCATCGTGATGTAGCGTGATCCCGCGCGCGCCCGCGCGCTCGGTGAACACGGCGACCGTGCCCGACTCGGCGGACACGTAGAGACGCCGCCACGCGGGATCGAACGCCAAGACGTCCGGATCGTCGCCAACCGGGTGCGTCTCGAGCACGCGCATTGCCGCGAGGTCCACCACCGCGAGGGTGGCGTTGCCTTCACCCGCGACGAACGCCACGCCGTGCATCGGATCGAGCGCGATTCCGTGCGGCTCTCTGATTCCCGGCAACGGATACCGTGCGATGATCCTGGCCGTCGCCGGGTCGAGCGCCACGAGCTCGTTCGACTCGTGCACGGCGACGAGGATCCGCTTTGCGGTCGGGTCGTACACCGTGTTGCCGGCCTCGCCACCGAGTTTCACCGACGCAAGAAACGCATTCGTCGTCGCGTCGATCACGCCGTCCGCCTTGCCGCGCTCGTCGGACACGAACACCCGCCTAACGCCAGGCGCGTATGCGATGCCGTCCGGATAGTCGACCCCCGGCACGCGTGCCAGCACGGCCAATGTCTTCGCATCGAGTACGGCGACCTGGTGCGTGCCGGTGACGGAGGCGTAGACGCGCCCGAGCTCCGGCACCGCCCAGACACCGTGCACGCGAGCGAACCCGTCCAGGTTCGCAATCACTCGGCGCGTCGCGACATCGAACACGACGAGGTGTCCGGCGTTCATGTGCGCGATGTAGAGTCGGTTAGACGCGGTGTCGAGGCTCTGGTAGTCGAAGCGCACGGCCGGGCCGGGCATCGGCACCTCGGCCACGGCGCGAAGCACGGGTGCCTGGGCTGCGGATGGAGCGGCCAAGGCGCCGGCAAGGACGAAAAGCGTTAGACGCATGGTGAAATCACGGTGCGATGCGTTGGACATACTTGATGGTGAACGTCGCGGTCAATGGCCGCGCGAGTGCGCGGCCATCCGGAAAGCGGGACGAGGAAAGCGGATCGTTGGTATAGCCCGAATTCCAGACGACGTACAGGTCGTCGCCAATGACCGGGGCCCAGTGGAATCGCAAGTCGAAATCGGTGCGTTCGAGGGCCGTCTCGTACTGCGCGAAGCCGAGGAAATCCATTTGGGTCGTGAAGGCATACTCCACGCGCCCAGCGGACTGGACCGCGACAAAGTGACCGACGGGCAGCGTGACGTCGGTCCGTGACAAATTCGCACCGAGAATGAGATGTCCGCCCGATCGCCACGTCAAGCCGCCGTCGGTCTCGGTGCTGCGTCCGTCGTAAAACGTGCCCGTGGAGAACAGCCCGAATCCGCCGAACGTTCGCCCGAGCGACGTCTGAAACTGCGCGCCGGTCTGTGTCCACCAATACCGCCCGGCCGGAATCGAGACGCCTCGAGCGATGGGGAATGGCGAGGTCGGCGCGTCCATCGCGCGAACGATCATGATCTGAAACTGGTCGCCGCTCTCGAAGACCGCGCCTAACGGGTGCCATTCGATGGTCGCGTTTTGCCAGTCGCGCGCATGCAGCAGGGACCCGTTGTGGTTCGCGTAGATGTCCCACGACGGCAGCTCGAACTCGAGTTGCCGGATACCGAGCGCGTGCGGTCGCGGCATGAAGTCGATGTGGCCGTACGTCTCCCAGGCATCGGTCCGGTTCACAAATCCCAGCGTCGGTGCGAAACCGGCGTCGTAGCGGGCGAGTCCGACGAAGTTATCGAAGAGATCGTTCGGGAAGTCCGTCGCGACGCGCCAGGCGGTTTGCGTGCCCGGTGCCTGTGGCGTCCGCGTCCCCGCCACCCATACGGTCGGTTCGATGTTTTGGCCGCCCACAACGAGCGGAAAGTCGGCGTCGACACCCGCAGCGACCTCGGTGCCCTGGACGTTTGGTCCCGTGCGCAGCGTGGCCATCGCGCCGACGTAGGAGCGATCAAAGAGATCGTGCTTCACGCGCACGACCGCGTCGTTGTCGTTTTCGTCACCGCCGGTGCGTGCGTCGATGAATCCGAGGCTCCAGGGGCCCGCCCTCCCGTACAGACGAGCGCCGGCGAGAATGGGTGCAACGGTTCCGCTGTCCGTTAGGCCGATACGCCGCGAGTAGAAGAGCAGCGCTTTCTGGTTGAACCCGAACTCGAAGATGCCGCTGGACTCGAGAAAGAACTCCCGCTTCTCCGGAAAGAAGGTCGGGAAGCGGGTGAGGTTGATGACCTGGCTGTCGACCTCCACCTGTGCAAAATCGGTATTGACCGTGAGGTCGGCAGTCAGCGTGGGCGACACGGCGAGCTTCGCGTCGACGCCGGCCTTTCCCGACACGCCGGCTCCTCCGGTCGGCGTCAGCGCCGAGTCGTGCGGCGCCTGGTGCGCACTCGCCAGCGCATACGGCCTGAGCTCGATGTCCCGCGCTCGACTCACTCCGCCTAACCCGACGAGCTCGCCTTCCGCCAGCAGCTGGTCCAGACCCTCCGTCCGGCGCCACCCGCGCCACAGATCTTCTTCGTTTTTCCGTCGCACGTAGCGCCGCACGTTGAAGCCGAAGGCGGCCCCCGCGCCCGACGTGAATCGCAGCGTGCGAAACGGGATGCGAAAAATTGCAGTCCATCCGGTCGAGTCGCGGCGCGTCGTCACGTACCAGATCCCGTTCCAATCCTGGTTGGTTTCCTGGGTCGTGATCTGCGCGTCCCACCGCGCTCCGTTCGGGTTCGTCTGAAACAGATACGCGCTGCGGCGGTCGTGAAAACTGTCGATCAAGATCGTCACGTTGTCGTCGGAGGAGAGATCGGCATCTCGCCGCAGCTGAGTCGCTTTGATCCGGCTCGCATCGCGATCCCATGCGCGCACCGCCACGTAGAGCGCGTCGTGATCGTGCAGAATTTTGACGACGGTGCGTTCGCTTCCCGGAGCGCCCTCGGATGGATCGCGCTGGCGAAAGTTCGTGATCGAGTCCGCGCCGCTCCACGCGGCCGCGTCGATACCACTATCTGTGCGCGGTGCGGCGCTGACTTCGCGTGCGGTGATCGAGTTGGCCGGCCCCAGGTCGCGCCGCGCAGTCGAGTCCTGCGCCGGTAGAAGACGGCCGATGATCACGACGGCGAGCGCAAACCAGACGGCGCGACGAATCAACCGATCGCCAATGAACGCGCGTGTCGGCTCCCCGGCACCGGCTCGGCGCGCACTGAATCGTGCGGCGCGATCACGCTTTTCCGTTAGGCCTCGCCGATTGCGTCTTTGCGAGCGCGGCACCCATGGCGCGGGCCAGCTTGATCGCATCGTCGTTCGCCCAGTAGTGCATGAAGTACAGGTGCGGCGTGTCTCCGATCATGTGGCTGTGGAGCGCCGTGATCTCGATGCCGTTGTCGCGAAGCACGCGGATCACGGGATTGACCTCGTTGCCCGTCAGCACGAAGTCGCCGGTGATCGCCGCTTTGCCGGCGCCGGTCGACTGAAAATTGATGGATGTCGCAGTGCCCATCGATGCCGGGACTTCCTCGGTTCCTTCTGTGATTTTCCCGGCACGCGGCACGCCGACCTGGTACACGCCACCGCTGGCTTTTCCGGGATAGCCGAGCGCCTTGGCGATCGCCGCCGTATCGAGGTCAAGCGCGGGAGGAGCGACCGCGGCCGCGGTGTCGAGCGGTGTCTTGCTCGCCTCGAGCGCGTGTCGGATCGCACGGGCAATGGTCACAGCGTTCCCGCGCCCGGCGATGTGCAGATACATGACGTTGGGCACGGCGCCGAGCAGGTGATTGTGCAGGGCCGTTTGTTCGACCCCGCCTTGCTGCAACGCCGAGATGACTGGCTCGACCTCGTCTTCCGTGAGAACGAGATCGCCCATCGCCATGGCTTTGCCGTCCGCCAGCTGCTTGAAGGCGACCCATCCCCCGAGCGCGAGTGCGGTCCGGACATCGACATTGCCGACCCTGACATGCAGGTCGCGACGCGGGAAGGAAAACTTCATGACGCCCCCGGGCTGCGCCGATCCCGTCCGCCCCAAGGCTTGCTCGACAGCCGACCAGGACGCGGCGCCTTGCGCGAGAGCCGCGCGCGGCCGGGCGGCGAGCACGGCCACGATCAGGAGAGCACCGATGGCGTGCGACCACAGACGTGTCATAGACTCCCCCAGTAGTAAGCAATCAAGCGTCGGATTCAATTGTGATAATACTTCCCGTCGCGGCGCAGGCAAGGTATGTCGCAAGCTTCCGCCGCTCTGGTTGCTTACGTGGCGGCGCGACCCGGTCGCGGTACCACGACGCCAGGGCCGAGTTGCGATGATTCAATTGTGATATTATAAATTGACCATGACAGAGGTTAGTGGTGCGCCGCCGATCGCGCGGTCCGTTAGGCATGACGTCGGCGCGCCGCCATGACGCGAGCGCCCACGACGAGCGAACGACCGTGGCTGCTCCTCATCCACCAGATTCCGCCCAAGCCCGATTACCTGCGCGTCAAAATCGGGCGCCGGTTGCAGCGACTCGGTGCCGTGCCCGTCAAGAAGTCGGTGTACGTGCTGCCCGCTCGACCGCAATCGCTCGAGGACTTCCAATGGGTCCGGACCGAGATCATCGACGGGGGCGGCGACGCCTCGATCTGCGAGGCGGACTTCGTGGACGGCCTAACCGATGAGCAGATCATCGCACTGTTCCGTGGAGCTCGGGACGGCGACTACGCGGCTCTCGCGGCCGCGGCGCGCGCGGTGCGCGCCGCGCTGCGCCGACGCGACCCGGATGCTGACGGGCGGAGCGTCCGTCCGGAGGACCAGGTCGCCCGATTGAAAAAACGGTTCGCCGCCGTTGCCGCCATCGACTTCTTCCGCGCTCCCGGGCGCGCCATGGCCGAGGAGGCGCTGCGCACCGCTTCCGCAGCCGTGATGCCGTCGAGAGGACAGGAGAACCCGTTAGGCATGGTCGCCGCCGCCCCGCTGCGTGGACGCACGTGGGTGACGCGCCGGGGCATCTTTGTCGACCGCATCGCGAGCGCATGGTTGATCCGCCGATTCATCGACCGCGACGCACGGTTCAAGTTCGTCGATCCGGCGGCGTTCCGACCGGCTGCCGGCGAGCTGCGCTTCGACATGTTCGACGGCGAGTTCACCCACGAAGGCGAGCGCTGCACCTTCGAGACGCTGCTCCATCGTTTTCGCATGGATGATCCGGCGCTGCACGCAATCGGCGAGATCGTGCACGACATCGATCTCAGGGACGACAAATTCGGACGCGATGAGGCGCCCGGCATTGAACGCGTGCTGTCGGGCGTGGCCGCCGGCTACGCCGATGACGACGCCCGACTCGAGCGTGGCTCGCTCATGTTCGACGACCTGTACGCCGTGTACGCCGCGGGCACGTGATGCGTCCCACACGCTCCGAGCTCGTCCTGTTGTTCGCGCATCTCGGGACGACCGGCTTCGGCGGCCCGATTGCGCTCGTGGGCTACATGGAGCGCGAGCTGGTTGAGCAGCGCCAGTGGGTGACGCCGCAGGAATTTCGGGACGGGCTTGCGTTCTCGCAGCTCGCGCCGGGTCCGCTCGCGGCACAACTCGCGATCTATCTCGGGTGGGTGTGCCACGGCGTCCGTGGCGCGACGATCACCGGCCTCGCGTTCGTGGGCCCATCGTTTGTCATGGTTGTGGTGCTCGCCGCGATGTACGCGCGCTTTGGCGGGATCGCGTGGCTGCAGGGCGCCTTCTACGGTGTGGGCGCGTCGGTCATCGCCATCATTGCCCGGAGTGCAATCAAGCTGACACGCACGACACTCGGACGCGATGGCCTGATGTGGGCGCTCTTTGCCGTGTGCGCGGCCGTCACGGCGTGGCGCGAGGCCGAGCTCGTGTGGCTCTTCGTGCTGTGCGGAGTCATCGCGATGGTGGTCAAGGCGCCGCCCCGACGAAGCAAGTCGCTGGCATCCTACGTCGGCGGGCTCTCGGACCTAACGCAACTGACGAGTGGACTGCACGGCGCGGGGTCCGTGCCGGAGGTCGCGGCGCTGTTCCTATTTTTCGCGTCGGCCGGGCTGTTCGTGTTCGGAAGCGGACTGGCGATCGTACCGTTTCTCTATGACGGCGTGGTCCGGCAGCATCGCTGGCTGACCGACCGGCAATTCCTCGACGCGGTTGCGGTGGCGTTGATCACGCCAGGGCCTGTGGTGATCACAGTCGCATTTATCGGATATCTGGTCGGTGGTTTCGCCGGCGCGACGGCTGCCGCCTTGGGCGTGTTCGCGCCGGTGTACGCGATCACCGTGGTCGCAGCTCCGCGGTACGAGCGCCTCAAAGCGGATCGGCGCGTGCGTGCGTTCGTCGACGGCGTGACTGCTGCCGCGACCGGTGCGATAGCAGGCGCCGCCATCGTGTTAGGCAGACGATCGATCGTCGACGGGCCAACGATCGCGATAGCCATCGCAACGCTGGTGCTACTGACTCGCGTACGCCGGATTCCGGAACCGATCTGGATCCTGGCGGCGGGTGTCGTGGGCGTCGCGGCGAAGGGTGTCTCGTGAAGTCTGGCGGCCTGCGTCGGTGGCTGGCACGTGTGGGACTCGCCGGGCGACAGATTTACAACAGTAGCCGCGCGTCATTCCATTGAAGGCGCAAGGGGATTTGTTGGCGATCAAGATTGACATCCCGTTCATTGGAGGTCCCTATGCATCGCGCACTCGGCAAGGTCACTAGCGTCATCGCGGGTTGGCACGGGCGCGCAGCGGGGTTGACGACGCAACCCGTGGCGTGAACTATTGTGGCGTGCGCCCGGAGGCGCACGCGGGTCCGCGCGAAGGACTGAGTCCACTCCTCCAATCACGGTGACTGCACGTCATCTCCGTGCTGGCCAGCCTGCGGACCGCCGGCTATCGGCATGGAGGACGTATGACGCCGCAGTTACCCGAGCGCCCGAATGTCGAGCAGCTCAAGCGGCAGGCGAAGGACCTGCTGCACGCCGCGAGAGCCCGTGACGCCGCCGCACTCGCGCGGCTCCGCACCCTCCCGGCGTTCGCCCAGCACCGGGACGACGCTGCCCTTGCGGCGTCGGTCGCGCTGCACGACGCCCAGTCGGTGATTGCGCGCGAGCATGGATTCCCGTCGTGGACGGCCCTCGTGGCGCGCGTCGAGGAGCTCACGCTCCAGTTAGGCGATGCCATGACGCAGTTCATCGAAGCGGCCACCGAAGTGCGACCCGAGCGCGCCGCGCGGCTGCTCGCGCTGCACCCGGCCGTCGCGCACGCCAATTTCCACACGGCGCTGCTCCTCGGCGACGCGGACCGCGTCATTGCGCGCCTAACGGACAGTCCCGCGCTGGCGACGGAGCCCGGCGGGCCGCGCAACTGGCCGCCGCTCCTCTACGTCTGTCACACCGCGTTAGGCTTCGGGCCACCGGCCCGCGCGGGCGGTCTCGTCGCCATTGCGCGGCGCCTGCTCGCACTCGGCGCCGATCCGAATACGCGGTTCCCCTGGCTGCACCACGGCGTCCACCGCCCGGCGTTGTGGGGCGCGGTGTGCGTCGCCCACCTCTTGCCCCTCGCCGAGGTCCTGCTCCACGCGGGCGCAAATCCAGACGACGGCGTGACGCTCACGCTCGCGGCGAGCGGCGGAAACATCGCTGCGCTCGACCTCCTGCTCGCGCACGGCGCCGACGTCAATCAGACCTGGGCCACGGACGGCTCCGCCACACTCTACGCGATCCTCACGTGGTCGGACGCGACCGACGGCGCGCGCTGGCTGCTGGATCACGGCGCCGATCCGGACCCGGTCTTCGCGCCTAACGGAGAAACGCCGCTGCACGTGGTGGCACGGCGCGGCAGCGCCGACCTCGCCGCCGAGCTCGTGCGGCGCGGCGCCGATCCCGCGCGCCCGCGGCGCGACGGCCGCACCCCCTATGCGGTCGCGGCGACAGCGGGCAACGACCCGGTGGCGCAGTGGCTCGCGGCCAACGGCGGCGCCACCGAGCTCTCCGACGTCGATCGCTTCGCGGCGGCGTGCGGCCGCGGTGATCGCGCAGTCGCGCAGGCAATGCTCGCCGTGAACCCCACTCTGCGCGAGACGATAGGCGCCGAGCACTACGCGGCGTTCTATCGGGCGGCGGAACGCGGCGACGCGCGCGTGCTCGATACGATGCTGGCGTGCGGGTTCGATCCCAACCATGCCGACGACGAAATCGGCAAGACGGGATTGCACGCAGCGGCGATGAGCGGGCAGCCGGACGCCGTTCGGGTCTTACTCGCGCATGGCGCATCGGCGGCGGCACGCGACTCCGAGTTCCATGGGACACCACTTGTGTGGGCGGCCGAAGGCCAACGGTCACAGGGCGAGAACGGCCATGACTTCGCGGCCGTCGGCCGGTTGCTGCTAGACGCGGGCTCACCCACCGACTGGGAACCTGGTGCGGAGCCGTCGGAAGGCATCCTCGAGATCATTCGAGATTGGCGGCGGTCGGCGGCGCCGGGCCGTTAGGCGGGGCAGCGCGCCACGGCTCGTGCGTGATGGGCTTCCCGGAGCGGCGAAGCCCATCACGCGCGGCGTCAGCGCGCACCATCCCTTTCCGTGGACGGCAGCCGCGCCGTCATCGTCGCGCCTGACAGGACGACGAGCTGCCCCCACATCATCGGCAGGTGCGATTGAATCGCGCACGTGAATGGAAAGATTCCCGCGTGCTTGGCAACGTAGGTCGCTTCGGTGGTGTGTTGGGCGGGCAGTGAGACCGCGAAATCGGGGAGCACAAACGAGTGAATGTCGTCTTCCGGATTAATGAACACGAAGTGGATGGTGTCGCCTTCCGCGACGGTGACCGTGGACGGCGAGAACGCATAGACTTCTTTCCCATCGAGGACGCCGCCCTTGGCGAAGTCCTTCGTTAGGAATGGAAAGACGCGTTGCTGTTCCCGTACCAACAGCGGGACGGTAGTGATCGTGATGGTCCGTGCGCGCGGCGTGTACGGACGTTCGTTGGCCGCACGCGTGCCGCGCGCGCCGGCGCAGGCGGTCGCGGCAGCAAGCATCACGGCGACGAGCAGCCCGCGCCGTCCGGAGGGATGTTGTCGTCTGCTGATCATCCAGCCTGCAGTGCGGTAGTGGGGTCCATGCGCGCGGCGCGGCGTGCCGGCAGCCAGCTCGCGGCGATGGCGGCCGCGATCAGCACCAGCCCGGTCAACCCGAACACGACGGGGTCGTGCGGCGATTCCTCAAACAACAGTGGCGCGATCCAGTGCGCGGCACCGAGGCTCGCGCCGGCGCCGATCGCGAGGCCGAGGAGCGCGACGCGGAGGCTCTCGCCGACCACGAGCCGGGTGATGTCGGCGCCCCGCGCCCCGAGGGCAAGGCGCACGCCCAACTCGTGCTTTCGTTGGACCACCCCGTAGGCGATCACGCTGTACAGGCCCAGCGCCGCCATGCCCAACGCCAGCGCGCCTAACGCAGAGAACGCCTCGGCGCCAACCTCCCACGAGCGCTGCTGGTCGCCCACCACCTCCGACAAAGGTCGCACCGTGACATACGACGCGCCTGGCATCTCGGTTTGCAGGCGGCTCCGGAGCGGCGCGGCGAGTTGCGCGGGGTCGCGCCCGCGTACGAACAGTCCCGTGTTGTCCGGCGTCATCTGCGCGGCCGGTAGATAGTAGAAGTAGTAGCCGCTCTCGTCGCCGACGCTGTGCATGTGTACGTCCTGCGCGACGCCGACAACGGTGGTGCAGGGCGCATCGGCCACCGCGAGCCGAACGCATTTTCCGATTGGGTCCACGTGCGGCCACAGGGCCCGCGCCATCGACGCCCCCACGATCATGACCGGCGCCGAGCGCGGTCCATCTGCCGGTACGAACCCGCGTCCGCGCAGGATGCGCGTCCCCATCGTCGCGAAATAGTCGGGCGACACGCCGTTCAGGTCGAACTCGCCGAGCCGGTCGACGGAGTCGATACCGGCGACGAACAGGGCGGTCGACATGATTCCCTCGAAGGGGGTGGTCTTCATGAGCGTGGCGTGTTCGACGCCCGCCATGCCTAACGACGCCGAGAGGAGGCGCTCGTCGAGAGCGGCGAGGCGCGCGCTGTCGAGCGCCACCCCGCGCATGTTGAGGTCCACCACCAGGACCGGCTTCGCATCGTAGCCGAGCGGCACATGGCGTACGTTGCGCAGGCTGCGGACGAAGAGCCCCGCGCCGACCAGGAGCAGCACCGACAAGGCGCCTTGGGCGATGAGGAGCGCACCGCGCAGACGTGCGTGCTGATACGTGCCCTCGCGCGCGCCGGCTTTCAGGTCGGCGGTGAGGCTGCGGCGGCCGGTCTGGAGCGCGGGCACGATGCCCGTCGCGATGCCGACGACGAGCGCGATGGCGATCGCCAAGGCGATCGTGCGCGGGTCGGTGAGCACCGCCGGCGAGACGTCGTTAGGCAGAAAGACCCGTTGCATGGCCGAGCTCGTCCACGCGGCGCTCACGACGCCGGCCACGCCGGCCAGGATCGCGAGCAGCACGCCCTCGAGGATCAGCTGCGACGTGAGGCGCGCGCGGCTTACGCCTAACGCAATGCGCACGGCGATCTCGCGCCGGCGCTGCAGGCTGCGCGCGAGGAGCAGGTTGGCCACGTTGGCGCACGCGATGAGCAGGACGATGAGTGCGACGCCCGACAACCAGAGCGCGACACGCGAGAAGCTCGACGCTTCGGGACCCCGCTCGCTCAGGATCGACGCGACCACGGCACGCGGCCGCAGCGACGCCAGAGTCAAGCCCGCACTCGGCTCCTCGACGTCGATCTGATGCTGATAGCTCCGCCGGAGCGCGGTGGTGAGATCCGCGGTCGCGGCCGCGACGCTGACGCCTGCCTTCCGGCGCACGATCGTCGTGATGCCAATGGCATGACCATATGATGACCACCAGGTGCTCGCGCCGTCCATCGGGCCGAAGGCGGTGACCGGGATGAACGCCGCCGGCGGCCGCTCGGGCCAGAGTCCCGCGAAGCCGGAAGGGGCGACGCCGATGATCGTGAAGCGCGTGGGCCCGATCGTGATGGGGGACCCGATCACGTCGCGCCGTCCGCCATACCGCGTCTTCCACGCCGCGTCGGTGAGCACCGCTACCGCTGCCCCGACCGGCGGCGTGTCTTCGGCCGGCGTGAAATAACGGCCTAACGCAGGCGGCGCGTCGAAGAACGCGAAGAAGCTCGCGGTAACGATGCCGATGGGCAGCTCGCGCGTGGCATCACCGGTGCCCACGGGCAGGGCCCGTTCCTCGACCGCCGCGATGTGCGAGAAGGACGACGTCCACCGCGCGAGGTCGGTGTAGCGCACGTACTGGCCGCTGCGCTCGGCCTCGATGCCTTCCGATGTGCGATACAGGTACGTGCGGTGCGCCGAGGCCGGGTCGATCATCCGCGGTGGTGCGCGAAACAGGATCCGATCGACCACCGCGAACATCGCGGCATTGGCGCCTAGGCCTAACGCAAGCGTGAGCACGACGGCGGCCGTGAAGCCGGGACTCTTGCGGAGGCTGCGCACCGTGTAGGCGGCGTCCTGGCGCAGCGCGTCGAGCCACCACCAGACCCACACCGACCGCGCCTCCTCACGGCTCAGTGTCTCGTTGCCCATCGCGCGCCGCGCGGCGACACGCGCCGAGTCCGGTGTCCATCCGCGCGACACGAGATCGCGCTCCACCATCTCGCGGTGAAACGCGAGCTCATCGTCCAGCTCGGTACGATGGCCGCGCGACCGGATCCAGTGGGCGAAACGACGGAGCACGCGCATGGCGACCTCAGGCGAACCGCAAAACCGCGTGGATGGCGCCGATGATCCGCTCGAACTCCTCGCGCTCAGTGGCGAGCTGACGCCGCCCCGCCGCCGTGAGCGTGTAGAAGCGCGCTCGCCGATTGTTCTCGGACGCACCCCATTCCGCCTTCACGTATCCGTCGAGCAGCAGGCGCTGGAGCGCAGGGTAGAGCGAGCTCTCGCCTACGTGCAGCACGTCCTTCGAGATCTCCTTCACGCGCTGCGCGATACCGTAGCCGTGCATGGGCCCCCGAACGAGCGTGCGCAGTACGATGAGATCCAGCGTTCCCGGCAGGAGCTCGGCGGCGGTCTGCATGTGCGTGCGGCCTTCCTATCGATAGACGATGGGAAGGATCGCGTGACCGGCCAAAGTTGTCAATACCAGTCGATGGTCGATGGGAAGAGCAGTCGTCCGGCGCCGCGGGGTCCAGCAAACAGCGTTCAAAGGATATCTACAAGGATGCCTGGAGCGATCGAGAGGATCGTCGCCGACGGCGCGGCGATTGCCATCGAAGGCTTCGCTCATACCTGGCAACGGAGAAACGGATGCGCATCGGCATACTCGGCTCAGGTTTGATGGGAGCCAAGCTCGGCACCATCTTCGCCCGCGTCGGTCACCACGTCGTGTTCAGCTACTCGCACGATCAGCGCAAGCTCGACCGCTTGGCGCAGAGCGCCGGACACGGCGCCCGATCCGGTACGCCGGCAGAGGCGGCGGAATCCGCGGATGCTTTGCTCCTCGCGGTGCATTGGTCACGCGTGAGCGACGTTCTCGAGAAGGCGGGCGACGTGTCCGGAAAGGTCATCGTGAGCTGCTCGCTCCCCATGAACGCCGATGACACGACGTTGGTTGTTGCACACACGTCGTCGGGCTCGGAAACTTTGGCGAAGAAGGTGCCGAAGGCGCGTGTCGTATCGGCGTTCAGCACGGTACCGAGCGAAGTCCTGTTCACTGTCTTCAGCGGACGCCGGAGCAGGAAGCGACCGAGCCTCGTCTACTGTGGTGACGACGCCGGCGCAAAGAAGACGGCAGCGCGTCTGATTCGCGATGTGGGATTCGAGCCGGTCGATGCCGGGCCCCTCCGGATTGCGCGATACACGGAGCCGTTCACGCTGCTCATGGCGCAGCTCGCGTACGAGGGAACGCGGGGGCCTGCGTTGGCGTATCGGTTGGAATGGCGGAGGGAACGAAAGGCCTAACGGGAGGGAGGGAGCGCGCGGGCTCGCGCGCGCCTCACATCGCTTTCCGAACGGGCAGGGTCAGGGTGAACGTGGACCCCACGTCCACCGTGCTCTCCGCCCCGACGTCGCCTTTCATCGCCCGCGCCAGATCGCGGCTGATCGCCAGGCCTAACCCGGCGCCCTCCGGCGAGCTCGTGAGCGTTCGCCCAACCTGTACGAACGGTTCGAAGACCTTCTCGATCTGGTCGGCCGGAATGCCGCACCCCGTGTCCGCGATGTGCAGCGCCACGTGCTCGGCGTCGGGCATGTCGCAGGACACCGCGACCGAGCCGCCGGCGCCGGTGAACTTGACCGCATTGGAAACGAGATTCAGGACGATCTGCTCGGTCTTGATACGATCGGCCCAGACCACCAGGTCCGACGGGCACCCGACCGCCGCGAGGCGCACGGATTTCGCAGCCGCCTGCGGCGTCAACGTACGGACGACCTCCTCGACCACCTCATGAATGGCGACGGGTGCGAAGTCGTACGTGAGCTGCCCGGCCTCGACGCGGCTGAAGTTCAGGATGTCGTTGATGATGCCTAACAGATGCTCCTGGCTCCGCTTGACTCGGCCTAACTGTTCGATCTGCTGCGGCGTCACCGGACCGGACAGCCCCATGAGGAGCAGGTCGGCGTAGCCGGCGATCGCGTTGAGCGGCGTGCGCAGCTCGTGCGACATCGCGGCCAGGAACTGGCTCTTGGCGCGGTTTGCCTCGTCCGCGCGATGCTGCGCCTCGCGCGCGTCGCGTGTGCGGTTTTCCAGCTGTACGGTCCGTTGACGCAGCTGTTCGGCGAGCTGGCGCAACTCCTCTTCGCGCACGGCGGCCGCGGCCAGCTTGGCCTCTTCCGCCGCGACACGGCGTGCGTCCGCCAACGCGCGCTCCTGCGAGGCGCGGCGCTCGGTGAGGTCGCGCGTCACTTTCGTGAAGCCAATCAGTTCACCGGTCTTGTCGCGCAATGCCGTGATGAGCACGCCGGCCCAGAACCGCGTGCCGTCGCGCCTAACACGCCATCCTTCTGCCTCGAACTTGCCGGTGGTGGACGCAATGCGGAGATGCTGTTCCGGACGCCCGGCCGCGATGTCCTCCGGCAAATAAAACGCGGACACGGGGTGACCGATGATTTCGGATGCGAGGTATCCCTTGACGCGCTCGGCGCCGTTATTCCAGCTCGCGACGCGTCCCGACGGATCGAGCATGAAGATCGCGTAGTCGCGCACGCCCTCGATGAGCAGGCGGAAATTCTGCTCGCTCAGGCGCAACGCCTCCTCCGCGTTGCGACGTTCGGTCAGGTCACGCGTGACCTTGGCGAAGCCGACTAACTCATGGTTCTCGTCGCGCAGCGCGGTTATTACGACGTTCGCCCAGAACCGTGATCCATCTTTTCGGAGTCGCCAGCCCTCATCCTCGAAGCGACCGGTGTTCGCGGCCGTGCGGAGCTCGAACTCGGGAAAACCTTCCGCGACCAGCTCACGCGGATAGAACATTGAGAAGTGCTTACCGATCGCTTCCTCGGCCGTATAGCCCTTGAAGCGCTGCGCCCCGGCATTCCAACTCCGGATGTAACCCCGGGTGTCGAGCGCGAAGATGGCATAGTCCTGCACACTCTCGACAAGACGGCGATAAAGCGTCGCTTCGGGGATCGCTAGCGGCGGCGGCGACGCGCCGGCGGGATGATCGGGGCGCTGGTCACGGGCCGACGCCCCCGATGGCTCCTCGGGCGCGGTCCCGCGCTTCGGTTTTCTGGATCCCATGCCGTCCTTTACCTGCTGCCGTTACTGCTGAGCACGGTCATTGCTACCGAGAGTTTGGGCTGGCGAAGCTGACCCGCGGGCGTCGCCGGAAACGCGAGCAAGAACGCGGCCACCGACCGGCTTGATAGAGCGCCAAGTCAGCACCTTGGGCACCATCACCCGAGATCAGACTCGCGGTCACCCCCACGCG
The DNA here is from genome assembly GCA_025927495.1 of Gemmatimonadaceae bacterium. Lineage (GTDB taxonomy): Bacteria > Gemmatimonadota > Gemmatimonadetes > Gemmatimonadales > Gemmatimonadaceae > JADGGM01. The sequence goes on along the minus strand of JAICLH010000002.1, from coordinate 28,148 downwards.
CCGGCCGTGATCATGCTCGATGTCGTCACAGCTGTCCACTGTGGACGGCCGGTGTGCGCGGGAAAGAGACCGGGCACCCACACCAGGATGGTAAAGACGGTGGGCACCGCAACTTCGAGCGTCGCCGCCAACGCCGGTACGACCGAGAAGACATCCCCGAGGTCCGGCGCGAGCTGTGCTGCACCGGTGAAATAGGCGCAACCGCGATGAAATGGAAGCCATGCCGGGACGAGCGACGCGGTTTGAGCCGGATAGAAGATGTGAGAGAGGCCGATAGGAATCAGCGCCAGCCCGAATCGTATCGCCGCTCGTCGCAGACTCTGGGAGTTGCGCGAAGCGCGTCCGTACGACAGGAAGAGGACCGATGCTCTACTCGACGGCCGGGCGGTTTGTCACGGTACTCTCTTGCGGCGGAGTGACCCCATCGTAGGTTTTTTTGCGTGTCGATGGCGACGAATGAGCATACGACACCCCGGCGGCGCCGCCTGGCCGCGCGCCTCACGGAGTGGTCGCGGGCCCAACATGTGGCGGCGGTCCTGGGCCCTGGCGTCGTCGTGCTGGTGTTCGCCGGACTCGTCTACGCGGGCCTCCAGGCACAGGTGCGAGATCGTGCAGACGTGGCACACACCCACCGGGTGATCGAACAGGTGGAACGCGTGCTCGCCCGCATAACGGACGCCGAAACCGGGCAGCGCGGGTATTTGCTGACGGGCCGCGGCGATTATCTGGAGCCCTACCTCGCAGCCGAGCGCGACGCGACGGTCGCTTTGGACTCGCTGCGCGCGTTGCTCGCGGGTCGGCCGGCGCAACTGATGCGGCTCGACACGCTCGCCGCACTCAGCGCCCACAAGTTCGCCGACATCGATACCACCATCCGGATGGCCCGTGTTGGCCAGCGCGATTCGGCGGTCGCGATCGTCGAGAGCGGTCGCGGCAAACGGTTCATGGACGCGGCGCGTGCCGTCGCAGCCTCGATGGAAGAGCGCGAGACAACACTCCTCGCGGCGCGAGCGGCGCGGGAGATGCGCTTGGCGGGCATCATCAAGTGGGTGCTCATCTTCGGCACGATCGTCGAGGTGCTGGTCGCGGTGTTGGTGAACACGTTGCTGTCGCGCCACGCCGCCTCGCAGGAGCGCCTGAGCCGCGACCTGGATCTCTCGAACGCGCGGCTCGAGCAACAGGCGGAGGAGCTCGAGGTCCAGAACCAGCAGTTGCAGGAGCAAGCGCTCGAGATGGAACAACAGCAGCATCATCTCCAGGAGCAGGCGACGGAGCTGGAAATGCAGTCGGAGGCATTGACGCATGCGAACGAGGACCTGCACACGGTGAACGTCGAGCTCGAGCGCGTCGTGCTCGATCTCGAGCAGGAGCGACAGGTGGTGCAGGCGGCGCGTCAGGCCGCCGAGACGGCGAGTGCGGCCAAGTCGGAGTTTCTGGCGACCATGAGTCACGAGCTGCGCACACCGCTCAACGCCATCAGCGGCTACGTGGATCTCCTGGCCATGGAGCTGCGCGGCCCGGTGACCGATGCCCAACGCCAGGATCTCGCGCGCATCAAGAAGAGCGGCCAGCATCTGTTGTCGTTGATCAACGACATCCTGAATCTGGCGCGCATCGAGGCCGGACGCCTGGATCTGCAGTTAGGCGATGTCCGGATTGCCGAGGTCATGACGAACGTGGAGGCGCTCATGGCGCCGCAGATGCGCGCCAAAGGGCTCGCGTACCGCGAGGCAGGCGCCACCGAGGGGCTCACGGTGCACGCCGACGCGGAAAAGCTGCAGCAGATTCTGCTCAACCTGCTGAGCAACGCGTGCAAGTTCACGGCGAGCGGCGGGAGCGTGCAGGTCGTGTGCGACGAGCTGTCGCAGGCGCACGAGCGCGGGCCGAGGAACGGCCGGCGTATGGTGGCGGTGCGCGTCGCGGACACGGGCCGCGGGATTCCAGAGGAGAAGCTGGCCAGCGTGTTCGAGCCGTTCGTGCAGATCGACCGCCAGTCGACGCCCGGCAGCCAGCAGGGCGTCGGGTTAGGCCTGGCGATCAGCCGCCATCTCGCGCGGGCGATGGGCGGCGATTTGACGGTGGTGAGCGCGGTGGGGGTGGGATCGACGTTCACGCTCGTGCTGCCGGGCGGCGAGCTTTAGGGAAGCGCGCGCTGGCCCGCGCTTAGGGAAGCGCTTCCCCATTCCCCCAGCGTCAGCGCTTCCCTACGTGGTCCTGTCCAAATCGCGGTGACGAAACATCTCGCGGCAGGCATATAGAGAGCGTCTCCGGCCTAACGAAGCGATTGACCGCATCACCGAGGCGCAGTGTGGCGCGGGAAGTGGTCCGTCAGTCGTTGTTCGTTGCGTGCTTTCCAACCCGTAGTCCGTCCTTCGGTGTTCGTCATCCGGCGAGCTCCGTCACATCATTTTCGCCAGGATAAGCACTGATCACGAACAACGCACACGGACGACGGGTAGGAAAGCACGACACGAACAACGAATGACGAACCACGGGGAATTGCCCCAGTGCGCGCTTCCCCATCCTCTTGCGCTTCTACAGGACTCTCCCTATCCTGTAGAAGCACAAGGGGACCCCATGGACCGTCTCGATCTTCCACAAGGCACGCTCGATCTCCTGATCTTGAAGGCGCTCTCGCTCCAGCCGCAGCACGGATGGGCGATCTCGGAGCGCCTCCGCCAGGTGTCGCGCGCCATGCTCGATGTGCCGCAAGGCTCGCTCTATCCCGCGCTGCACCGCCTCGAGCGGCGCGGCTGGATCAAGGCAAGCTGGGGCCCATCGGACAACAACCGGCACGCCAAGTTCTACGAGCTCACGCGCGCCGGCCGCAAACAACTCGGCGCCGAGATGGATGCGTGGCAAAAGTTGACCACGGCCGTCTCGCTCGTGCTCGAGATGCAGTGACCCATGCTCGGCCGAGTCTTCAGTGAGCTGGTGCATCGCATGCGCGCCATCGTGCGGCGCGACGCGGTGGAGCGAGAGCTGGACGACGAGCTGCGGTTTCACCTCGAGCGCGAGGCCGAGAAGTACGTGCGCGCCGGGGTGCCGCGACGGGAAGCCGAGCGGCGGGCGCGCATTGTGTTAGGCGGCGTCGAGCGGATCAAGGACGATGACCGCGACGCGCGCGGCGTCGGGTTGTTCGATGCCGCGGCGCAGGACCTTCGCTATGCCGTGCGTACGCTGCGCCTCACGCCGGGCTTCACACTCGCCGTCGTCATCACGCTGGGACTCGGCATCGGCGCCACAGCGGGCATCTTCAGCGTGATCGATCGGCTGATGTTCCAGCCGCCGCCCATGATGCACGATCCATCGTCCGTGAGCCGGGCGTACCGCGCGTACGACTTCCGCGGCAAGCACCGCATCGACGAGTCGTTCGAGTACCGGCGCTATGTCGACCTCACACAGTGGTCGTCGTCGTTCTCGCAGGCCGCGGCCTTCTCCGTCGGCGTCCTCGCGGTGGGCGTTGGGCAGGACGCGTCCGAGGTGCCCGTGGGCCGGGCCAGCGCGAGCTTCTTCTCGTTCTTCGATGCCAAGCCCGCGCTCGGCCGATTCTACTCGGCATCCGAAGATCGGGCGCCCCGCGGTGCGTTAGTCGCCGTGCTCAGCTATCCGTATTGGCAGTCGCGCTACGGTGGCCGGCGCGACGTGCTCGGACGGCAGATCGCGATCGATCGTGGTTCATATACGATTATCGGTGTCGCGCCCCAGGGCTTTGCCGGCATGGCCGATGGCGATACGCCAGTCGCGTGGATTCCAGTCACGGCGTACGGCGGACTCCGAAAATCGACGTTCGCCGACAACTACAACTGGGGTTGGCTGGGCATCCTTGTCCGACGCAAGCCGGGCGTCTCGGCGGAGGGAGCGACCGCGGATCTGTCGACCGCGTACCGGCGCAGCTGGCAGGCGGAGCGCGCCATGGACCCCACGCTCGCGCCGGTGGATGTCGCCAAGCCCGCGATGATTCTCGCGCCGACGCCGTCGGCCAGAGGGCCGGACGCCGGTGCCCAGGGTCGCATTCCGTTCTGGGTGGGCGCGGTGGCGCTGGTGACGCTCATCGTCGCCGGGGCGAACGTCGCGGGGCTGATGCTGGCGCGCGCGTTCCGGCGACGGCGCGAGATCGCGCTGCGCCTGGCGTTGGGCGTGGGGCGCGGGCGCCTGGTGGCGCAGCTCCTCAGCGAGGGACTGCTGCTCGCCGCGGCCGGCGGACTAACTGGGTTGGGCATAGGGTGGCTCGTGGCGGGGGGCTTCATGCGGCTCTACGGCGGCGCCGGCCCGGGCGGCCGCGCGCTCGACGCGCGCACGGTGATCTTCTGCGCGGCGATCACGCTCATCGTCGGGATCGCCACGTCGCTGGCGCCGGCGCTCGTGGGCCTGCGCGGCGACCTGGCCGCGTCGCTCAAGGCGGGCGTGCGCGAGGGAACGTACCAGCGGTCGCGGGCGCGCACGGCGCTCGTCGTCGTGCAGGGCGCGCTCTCGACCGCCCTGCTCGTCGCGGCCGGCTTGTTCGTGCGCAGCTTCGCCAACGTCCGCGCCATGCCGTTAGGCTACGACGTCGATCACACGCTGGTGGCCGAGGTCAATCTGCGCGGGATGCAGCTATCCGTCGACGAGCAGAAGCGCCTGATGCAGCGGCTGACCGACGAGGCGTCCCTGGTGCCCGGCGTCGCCGGGGCGACGCAAATGGTGAGCACGCCATTCTACAGCTTTGAGGGGACGCGCATCGACGTCCCCGGCATCGACTCGGCGGGCCGCCTGGGACCGTTCGAGCTGCAGCTCGTGTCGCCCGGATACTTTCGCACGGTGGGCACGCGGATCGTGGCCGGGCGGGCGATCGATTCCACGGACCGGGCGGGATCGCCGCTGGCGATCGTCGTCAGCGCGGAGATGGCGCACCGCCTGTGGCCCGGGGAGAATCCGTTAGGCAAATGCGTCAAGGTGGATGCCGGCGGGTGTTCAACGGTCGTGGGCGTGTCGGAGAACACGGTCACGCGCGGCATTTCGCACACGGCGGAGGCCAACTACTACATCGCGGCGGATCAGGCGAATCGGGCCACGTACGGCCTGTACGTCCGCGTCCGCGGCCGCGGCGCGGACTACGTGGAGGCGGTCCGCCGGCGCCTGCAGGCGGCGATGCCCGGGGTGTCCTATGTGGTGGTGATGCCGTTCGGCCGCATCGTGGGAACCGCCGAACAATCGTGGCAGATCGGCGCGACGATGTTTTCTGCGTTAGGCATGCTGGCGCTCCTGCTGGCGGCGATCGGCATCTACAGCGTGATCGCCTACAACGTCACCCAGCGCACGCACGAGATCGGCGTCCGCATCGCGCTTGGCGCCCGGGTCGCACACCTCACAGCGCTCGTGCTGCGTGACGGCTTGCGGCTGGGCGCGATCGGGATGGGCATCGGCATCCTGCTGGCGCTCGTTGCCGGCCGGTGGTTGTCGCCGTTGTTGTTCGACGTGTCGCCGCGTGACCCGGCCGTCGTGCTGCTGGTGGCCGGCGTGCTGCTGGGCGTGACGTGTCTGGCGAGCGCGGTGCCGGCGGTGCGTGCCGCGCGCGTGGATCCCAACGTGGCGCTGCGCGCGGACTGACGTCGCGACACCGCTATTTACAACGCCGCTGTCCCGGTCCGACGCCGCATGATGTGAGGCATCTTGAAATGACGCTGGGTCCGGCTTAGGGTGAGCAGAGGAGGGAACTGCCATGACAAACGCTGTCGATACCAGCAATACCGAACGCGCCGTCCTTGCCGGCGGCTGCTTTTGGGGCGTGCAGCAACTCATCCGCCGGCAACCCGGCGTCATCTCGACGCGCGTCGGATACTCGGGTGGCGACGTGCCGAACGCAACATATCGCAACCACGGCACCCACGCCGAGTCGATCGAGATCATCTTCGATCCCGCCAAGACCAGCTTTCGCAAGCTGCTCGAATTCTTCTTCCAGATCCACGACCCCACCACCCGCCACCGCCAAGGCAACGACATCGGGATGAGCTATCGCTCCGCCATTTTTTACACGACGCCGGAGCAGGAGCGCATCGCGCGCGACACGATTGCCGACGTCGACGCGTCGGGACTCTGGCCCGGCAAAGTCGTGACAGAGGTGTCGCCGGCCGGAGCGTTCTGGGAGGCGGAGCCCGAGCACCAGGACTATCTCGAGCGCATCCCCAACGGCTACACGTGCCACTTCGTGCGGCCGGGATGGGTGCTGCCCAAGCGCGGCGAGAAGGTCGCCGGGGCGTTGCGTTAGTCTGCGACGCGCGCGAATTGGCCCATCAGTCCGGTCGTCGCGGCGAGGAACTCATCGATGTCGAAATGCGCCGGGTCGATCATCGACTGCACCGCGCAGCCTTTGATGACGCTCACCGCCACAGCCGCCAGCCCGCGGGCAGTCACGCCGACGAATCGCTCGGGCTCGGCGGCGAGCACGTCGGCGGCGATCGGCCGCAACGCTTCACGATAGCGGTCCAGCTCGGCCTGCATCTTCATCCGGACGAGTGGCTCGGTCAGGCCCTTGGCCCAGAAATCGAAGAACAACCGCAGGCGCCGCGGCTCGGAGGCCAGGCGAAGCATCTCCTGCCGCAATAGCGCGAGCAACCGGTCCAGCGGCGCGGGGATGGCGCTGATGTCCGGTGTGATGCGTAGCACCGTCGTCGTCTCGAGGACGTAATCGAGCAGCGCGACGACGAGGCGCTCCTTGTTCGTGAAGTGAAAAAGGACGAGCCCGGTGCTGAGTCCGGCGCGTGTGGCGACGCGCCTAACGGTGAGGCCGGCGAGTCCTTCGCGCGACGCGATGTCGTACGCGGCGCGGACGATCTGCCTGCGGCGCGCATCCTCGGAGGCTTTGTGGCCCGGCATCAGGTACTCGGCCCCGCGCCGGGCGCACGATCCGCCGCAGCCCGCGCCCCGGTGCCTAACCGGCCGAGCAGGCGCAGGATGCCGTCCATGATGGTGAGCGGGTGCGGCGGACAGCCCGGAATCCAGAGATCGACGGGTATCGCATCGGGGATGCCGGCGATCTCCGGGCTGCCGTGGAACGGCCCGCCGCTCGCCGGGCACGCGCCGACGGCGATCACGAGACGCGGATCGGGAACGGCGTCGTACGTGCGCTCGAGCGCTCCAACCATGTTGCGGTTGACGACGCCCGTGATCACAATGCCGTCCGCGTGCCGCGGCGAAGCCACGAATTGCACGCCGAAGCGGGCGATGTCGAAGACGGCGTTGGAGAGCGCGGTGAGTTCGCCTTCGCAGCCCGCGCAGCTTCCGGCCACGACCGAGCGAAGCCGGAGCGAGCGCCCGAGTAGCGCGCGCATCCGCTCACCGAGCGCGTCGCCGAAGGCGACCCGTCCCGTGTCGGTCACCAGCGATGGGCGCGCGCGAGCCGACATGTCAATGGCTGGTGTGAACGCGAGTTCGGCGCCGTCCGCCCGAATCGTCTCCTCCGGCGAGAAGAGGCACGCGCCGAGGTCGACCACGGGCAGCGCCCGCGTCCCGTCGGTTAGGCGCGTGATCGCCGGCCGGCCGCGGAAGCGAGGCGGGAACGGCGGCACCATGCCGGGGAACGGCGATGTGGATCGGCGCTCACGCAGCAGGGTGCGCAGAAAGCTCAGCATGTCCACCGGGGGGCGACGTGCTCGGCGCGCGCCGGCTCGCAGCGCGCCGGCCGCGCGGATGCGTCACAAGTCATGGCCGGCATACGAGAGATTGAAGCTCTTGTTGGACAACGGAAAGTCCGAGATCTGGTTGCCGGGCATGGCGACCTCGATCGCCGGCCAGTTGTGGAATGACGGATCGGTCACCTTGTGACGCCTAACGCTACCGGTGGCATCGGTGAGCACCGCGTGCGCCACCTCGCCGCGCCAGCCCTCCTCCAGCGCGACGACAAATTCGTTTCGCGCCAGCGCGCCGCAAGGCGCACGCGTCTCGCCGCCAGGCAGGGAGTGCACCTGTTCGGCGATGAACGCGATCGACCGTTGAACCTCCAGCCGCCGCACCAGCGCGCGCGCGTATACGTCGCCGGCCCACGCGGTCGACACCGGGATCTGTGCGAAGCGAAACACGCCGTAGGGATGGTCGTGGCGCACGTCGCGCGGGACGTCGCATGCGCGCGCGACAATGCCGACGAACCCCTCGGCGATGCAGGTCGCGGCGGATACAACGCCAACGCCTTCGAGCCGCGACTGGACCGTCGACGCGCCGAAGAACAGATCCGCGGTGGCGCGGAAGTCATCGCCGAGCCGCGCCATGCCGTGCTCGATGTCGCGCGCAGTCCCCGCATCGATATCGAACGTTGTACCGCCGGGCCGCACCAATCCACGTCCGTAGCGATTGCCCGACATCGCCATGAGCAGGTTCAGGCAGTCGCCGCGCATTCGGCCAAAGTACGAGGCCGCGGGCTGATAGGCGACGTCGCCCGAGAGCGCGCCCAGATCGCCGATATGATTGGCGAGCCGCTCCAGCTCGAGCGCGATGCCGCGAATGGCCTGCGCGCGCGGGCTCTTGTGACTGCGGCCGAGCGCCTCGATCGCGCCGCAGTACGCGCTCGCGTGCGCGATAACGCTGTCGCCCGCAATCGACTCCGCCACGTACATCGCGCGATCGCGCGGCGTGCACTCGAGGAGGCGCTCCACGCCGCGATGCTGATAGCCTAACACGACGTCGAGTGACAGAATCTCCTCGCCGTGCGCGTTGAATCGAAAATGGCCGGGCTCGATGATGCCCGCGTGCACGGGCCCGACGGCGACCTCGTGCACCTCGTCTCCGCCGATCGTCGTCAGCCCGTTGGCCAATGCGTCCGCGGAGCCGCCGTGCCAATGCGACGGCGCGTGATCCGGGGCGTGGCGGCGCACCGCGCGCAGTCGCGGATGTCCGTGCGGGCGCGCTGCGCACTGTTCGGCGATCTCGCACTCGAACCGCCCGGCCTGGCGCGATCTGGCGCTGATCGCCGGATAGTCGCGCCCCACGAGCGCGCTGGTGACCGCCAGGTCGCCGCGTGCATCGTGCGCCATCACGCAGATGAGCCGCAACTCGTCCGCGGTTTCGGGCGTGCCGAAGAGCGTCACGATGCGCCAGCCGCCGGCAGTCGCCGCCTCGATCTGCGCGCCGAACTCCGTTAGACCTAACACGGGGATGCCGGCCACGGGCGCGCTGCGGCGGTTCCCGATGCGCACGCCTGGTGCCGGCGTCATGGGCTGTGTCCGCCGAGCGTCGCGGCGGCCCGTGCCAGCGCCGCCTGGAGCGAAGGCGGAATATAGATGCCTAACAGGAGCACGATCGCCATCAGAAACGCCGGCGCGATCACGAACGGCGGGCGCTCGCGTTCGGGCGCGCTCGCGTCGAGCGGCTCGGGCCTTGGCGCATAGAGAATCGCGATGATCATGCGCGCCAGCCCGACGAAGATCAGCGTCAACAGACCGATGGTGATGATCGCAATCCACGGATGGTTCTGCTGAAGAGTCCCATCGATGATCGCGAATTCGCTCACGAACAAGCCGAACGGCGGCGACCCGCTGATCGCAAACAGTCCGGCGAGCACCAGCAGGGCCGTCGCGGGGCGCACCATGCGCATGCCGCGCATGTCCGCGGCAACCGCCGTTCCGGCCGCCAGCACGAGATTTCCGACGGCAAGAAACAACGCGCCCTTGACGAGGCCGTTGTTGAGCATGTGCAGGACCGAACCGTATGCCCCCACACCACCGACGCCCAGTCCGAGCACGAGCAGGCCCATATGCTCGACGCTCGAGTACGCGAGCATCCGCTTGACGTCGGATTGTCCGATGATGAATGCGGCCGCGATGACGAGCGAGAGCACGCCGGCCGCGATCAGCAGCGGCCTAACGAATTGATCGAGGCCGGCCGCGGTTGCGATCTGGGTGAAGCGGGCCACGCCGAGAAACGCGCACGTGGTCAGCGTGCCCGCCAACAGGCCGCCCACGAGGCTCGGCGCCTCACCGTACGCGTCCGGTTTCCACGTGTGCAGCGGCGCGAGCCCCATCTTCGTGCCGAAGCCAACGAGCGCGAAGATGTACGCCGCCCGCAACCACCAGGGGTCGAGCAACGTCGCCCGGCTGGTCAGATCGGTGAGCAACAACGTACGTGCACCGGCATCGGCTGCTTGAGCGTCGGCGAGGAGAAACACGGCGAGCAGCGCCAGGGCGATGCCAACCGATGACAGGACCAGGTACTTCCACACCGCCTCGAGCGACGGGCGATCGTGCCGCGAATAGATGAGCGGTGCAAGCGAGAGTGTGGTGCCCTCGAGGCCAACCCACAGGAGTGCGAGTTGCTGGCTCAGCGCGACGAGCGAGGTGGTGCCCAGGAATACGAGCAGGCACGACACGAACACCCGGCCGCCGCGGGGAGTGTTGGACCGCAGATAGGCGGCCGCATACACGGCGACGCTCAGGAACACCGCGCTCGCGACGCTGAGCACGATCAGGCCCAGATCATCGAGATCGATCCAGCGCCCATCGATCGGAGCAGGGGACTGTCGCCACAACAACACGACGATGGCGGAATGGAACACGGCGATGGTGACGAGCACCGCCGAACGCCAGGAGCTCGCCCGGATCGCATAGGCCAACACCGCTCCGGCGATCGGAACCGCGACAAGTAGGGGCTCCGTCACTCCGCTCATCACGATTCGCGCAGCGTCGACAAGTTGGCGGCCGAAATCGAGTCGAATTCTCGATTGATGTGGAACACGACAATGCCCATGATGAACACGCCGACGAACACGTCGAGCAGAACGCCGGCTTCGATGAGATAGGGAACCCGACGGGCGAGCGTGATGCCGAACAGGTACACGCCGTTTTCCAGCATCAGGTATCCAATGACCTGGGTGATCGCCTTGACCCTGGTCATGAGCACGATCAAGCCGATGATGAGCGTGACCAACGCGACGGGGACGAGGAGCGCGTTGCGCACGGTTGCCGGCATGGATACGGCGACCCCGAACGAGACGCCTAACGCGGCGCCGCCGAGGAGCATCGACGCGAGATAGCCGACGAGCGGCTCCACGTCGCGGCGGATCGACGCCTCCCGAATTGCCCAACGGAGGAATGCCGGCAGCAGAATCGCTTTCACGATGATCGTGCCGGCCGCGAGCAGCCAGGCGTTCCAGGCCAGATCCCCGCCCACGAGCAGCGACAGCACCCCGAGGACGGCGCCCTGGAACGCGATCCAGCGGATGCAGGCGCTCAATCGCGACGTGCCGAGAACCGCGAAGTCCGTGAGCACGACGAGCAACAGCAACAGGTGCGTTGCCGATTGCATCATGGGCTGCTCCAGAGAACGAGGACCAGGCTGAACAGGCCGAGCGATGCGGCGCTGGCGAGATACAACGGAATCTTCGGTAACCGAAGGCGCGCCACCGTCGCTTCCACGATGCCGATGGCGACGCCGGTCGCGAGCAGCCCGGCGGCCAGCACGGCGAGCGACACCGCGACCGGCATGTCGCCGCGGGGCGCGAGCAGCGTCACGATGATCGCGGCGATGATCGACAGCTCGAGCGCAGACGAGTACAGGATCAGCGCGAGATCCGGACCGCTGTGATCGAGAATCATCACTTCGTGGATCATCGTGAGCTCGAGATGCGTGGCGGGATCATCGACGGGCACGCGGGTGCATTCGGCGAGCATCAACGCGAAGAGACCAACGGCGGTCATCAGGATGGCCGGCGATCCGGTGGGCCACGCCGCCGCGAGCGGCGCACCGAGCATTCCGCTGAGCGAGCTGGTCTTCGTGAGGGCTGCGAGCGTGCCGAACGAGAGGAACAGCCCGAGCTCCACGATGGATGCAACGGTCACCTCGCGGCTGGCGCCCATGCCCTCGAAGCTTGAACCCGTGTCGAGCGCCGCGAGCACCAGCAGGAACCGGCCGAAGGCAAGGGCGTACACCAGCGCGACGACGTCGCCGGGGAACCGGATCAGCGCGGCCCTGCCGTCTAACGGAATCACCGCGCCGGCCAGGAGCGTCGACGCAACGAGACACACGGGCGCTGCGCGAAACACGCGTGACGTCGTATCGCTCAACACGCTCCCGCGCCGCAGGAGCTTGAGGAGATCGTAGTACGACTGCAGCACCGGAGCGCCCCGGCGACGCGTAAGCAACGCCCGCGTCCGCGACGCCACGCCTAACACGCCGGGCGCGACGACGAGCACGATCGCGAGCGCGATCCAGGCCGATGCGGCCGGCCTCACGCCGCGCTCACCGGGCGACGACGAAGTAGACCAGACAACTCAACACCGCGGCGACGACGTAGACCAGATACAGGTGGAGGCGACCCTGTTGGATCGGCCGCAGTCGGAGAGCGGCTGCCTCGACCCGCGCCCACGCGCGCACCAGCACGCCGTCGAGCACGATGTCGCGCGGTTCGCTATGGAAGATCGTCGCGCCACGATGTTCGTACACGCCGCTCACCGCGCCGAACATCGAAACCAACGGCGACGCGAATGACGATGCCGTGTATTGCATGCGCGGAGTGGGCTCGGGATAGCCGCAACCCCAGGTGGGGGCGCGGCGGATGGACCGGCGCCGCATGAGCGCGAAGCGCAGGAGCGCGGCGACGGCGATTGCCGCCGTGAGCGCGATGGCGAACAGCATCGGCCCGCGCAGCGTGCCGATCGACGCGCCCGCGCCGCCGGAACCCCAAGCCGGATCGCCGGCCACGAATGCGCCCACGCGGGCGATCGCCGTCGCGAGCAATGCGGGCAAGAGGCCGATGGCAAAGCAGGCAGCTGCGAGGACGCCCTGCGGTATGAGGTATGATGATCCGACCTCCGATGACTCGGCTACCCGTGCAGATCGGGCAGTGCCAAGAAACACGACCCCGGTGACTTTGGCAAAACACGCCAGCGCGAGTCCGCCGACGAGCGCGAGCACGGGCGCGGCAAAAATCGCGAGCCGCATGGCGCCCACGGTGCGAGCTGCATCGTACAGCCCCACGTAGATCAGCCACTCGCTCACGAATCCGTTGAGCGGCGGGACGCCGATGATCGCGACTGCGCCGATGAAGAACATGAGAAACGTCCACGGCATGCGCCGCGCGAGACCGCCCAGCTCTTCAATGTTGCGCGTATGCGTGCGCCGATAGACCGCACCCGCGGCCATGAAGAGCAGGGACTTGAATAGCGCGTGGTTCACCATGTGCAACACCGCCGCGCCGTAGCCCAGGATCGCCAGCGCGGGGTACCCGTACGCTCCGCCTAACGCACCGATCCCGATGCCGAGCATGATGATGCCGATGTTCTCGACGCTGTGGTAGGCGAGCAGGCGCTTGACGTCGTGTTGGGCGAGCGCCCACAACACGCCGAGGAGCGCCGAGATGCCGCCGAGGACGAGCACCGTCCACCCGAACCACGCCGGCGGCGCGCCCGACAGAGTGAGCACCCTGAGAATTCCGTAAATGCCGGTCTTGATGACGACGCCCGACATGAGCGCCGAGACATGGGACGGCGACGCCGAGTGGGCCGGCGGCAGCCAGAAATGCAGCGGCACGTAACCGGCCTTGACGCCGAACGCCACCAGGCCGAGGAGCAGGATGACGCTCCGATTCGGCATGCCGGCCCACGCGTCCGCGAGCGACGCAAACGTCATATCCCGCGCCGTTCCAGACCACAGTGCGAACATCGCAAAGAGCAGCAGCGTCGACACGTGTGTCGCGACGACGTAGATCCACCCGGCACGCCGCACATCGGCCTGCCCGTGGTCGAAGATGACGAGGAGGAACGAACTGATCGCCATGAGCTCCCACGCCGTGAGGAAGAGCACGACGGACTGCGCTGTGACGACCAGGAGCAGACTCGCCACCAACACGGCGTAGAGCGCGTTCGCCTCGGTCGAGCGCTCGGGATGCGCGCCCGAGCGCACGTCGGCGTCGCCGAAGATTCCGTTCGTCGCGCCCAGCACGGCGACGGCGATCGCGAATACGGCAGACAACGGGTCGATGCCGATCACGGCATCGCCGCCGGGCAGATAGCTGCGCCACGTCAGCTGGATTACGCGTGCGCCGGCGAGGGCAACGACGGCCGCCGCCGCCGTTAGGCCGCAGCCGGCGACGAGCAGCGCACCGAAGGCACTCCGTCGGGCGGCGCCGTGCGGCAGGACCGGAGGCACGATGGCCGCCGCGACGACCAGGCCGAACCCGACGAGAAACAGCGTCATGGCCGCGGCGCCGCGGCGTGTGTGCCGGTGGTCTGCGTGCTTTCCACCACGACGATCCGATCGAGGATGTCGCCGGCCGGCGCACGTCGGCGCAGCAGTAGCCGGAGCGCATCGTCCCGGAGCGCGAACGCCAGTCGGGCGAGAATCGCCAGGTGTGCGGGCACCGTTGGGCTCACGACCATGAACAGCGCATGGACGGGCTGGCCATCGATCGCGCCGAAGTCGATCGCCTCGCGCAGGAGTCCGAGCGTCACGAACGGCTGCTCGACGCGCAGGATGATGGGATTGCGCACATGCGGGATGGCGATGCCATCGCCAATGCCGGTCGAACCCATGGCTTCACGGGCTTGGAGCACGGACAGGAGAAAGCGGCGATCGAAGTCGGCCGGAACCGGTAGACGCTCGACGAGCTCGCGAAGGACTGCGTCTTTGGTCGATCCGGGAATGCCGTGAAATATGCCGCCGACCCGGAGAAGCTCGTGCAGGGGCGGCACGGACTCCGGCGATCCTCGGGCCTCGTCGAGCAGCCGCCGCGACACCGCGACGCCGTTCTCCATGGCCCATTCCCAGAGCTCGACGGCGTTGACGTAGAGCTGCTCGTGCGCGTGATGGACCGGCAAATTGCGCTGCGCGATCCACCGCCGCACGGTTGCTTCATCCACGCCAAGGTGCCGGCCGGTATCACGAATGGAGAGCTGCACGCTGTGTTAAGCTCGTGCAACGGGGCGGAGGGATGTGGGCCGGAGGGACACGCCGTTGATTCTATTGAACGGCGGTTCAACGTCAATGGCAACGACCGTCAGTCTTTCGTAGACGGTCCGTCGTCGTGCGACACATCGGCGCGCATCGCGTGCGAGGCGGCGGTCATCCGGCACATCGTATTGACGAGGCGGAGCTGCTCGATCGAGCGGCACGCCGTCTCGAGCAGGCGCGGCGATGCGAAGACCACGGCGAGACACCGCGCCCGCGAAATCGCGACGTTGAGCCGGTTGGGCGAGAATAGGAACTCGATCCCTCGCGGGATGCGCTCGCTGTTCGACGCCGCCATCGACACAAGAACGATCGCGGCCTCCTGTCCTTGGAACTTGTCCACCGTCCCAATGCAGGCGCCGTCAGGCAGCACCCCTCGGAGCAGATTGACCTGCATGTTGTACGGGCTCACGACGAGGATGTCGTCCACGCCGATCGGCTTCTCGACGCCGTCGCGGTCGATCCACGCCAGCCCGATCAGGTCGCGATACACCGCACAGAGGCGCTCGGCTTCTTCGACGCTTTTTTGCGCGTTGTCTTGGTGACTAACGGCGACGAATCGCAGCCCGAACGGCGCGATCGCTGCGTCGACATCGGATGATACGATGACTTTCTGCCGAGCGGCGCTGTCGACCGACTGCAATCGGCTGTCGTAGAAGGTATCCGAGACGAAGCGACACAGCGCCGGATGCATGCGCCACGTTCGATCGAGAAAAATGCCCCGGTCGGGCGGGACGGTCGCGTCCGCGGCCATGAGATGATCCATCACCGAAACGCCGCTGCCACCGGGATGCACACCCTTGACGGGCTGGGAGAGTTGCATCTGGTCGCCAATGAGCACGACGTTCCTCGCACACGAGCCACTGGCGACAACAGTGGCAAGACTCAATTGGCCGGCTTCGTCGACGAACAGATAATCGAAGCGTCCGTGGAGCTCGGGCCGGGAGAACAGCCACGCCGTGCCGGCCACGAGCTGGTGATCGCCCTCGATCACGACCTCGTTGTCGTCGGTGTCTTCGATGATCGAGCCGTTGAACGCCTGGTCTTCTTTGGACCGTTTCTTGACGCCGGCAAACGTGAACCCGCGTTCCAGTGCGACCGTCTCGACCCGCCAGAGCAGGTTGTTGATCGCCTTGTGCGAGAGGGACATGACGCCGACGCGCTCCCCCGCCTCGAGCCGGTCGACGATGGCGTGCGCGGACGTAAACGTCTTACCGCTGCCGGGCGGGCCTTGGACTAACAGATGCGTGCGATCCATTCGACGAACGGCGTCCGACGTTCCGGACAGCAGTTCACCGGCAGCGGGTTGGATGTGGGTGCGGTCACGTATGCGAGGCTTGTCCCTGCGCACGATGCTGGTAATGGCGCCCGTCTCATCCGCTCGCCCCGCGATCACCCGTTCGGCGAAGCGCACGATCGCTTCGCGCTGCACCTTGTCGTCGAGCGGCCCCCCCGGAATGAGCGCGATCTCGTCCGCGAGCCGCGCTCTGGAGGGACCGAGCTTCAACTCGAGCCGGCGGTTGCGTTCATCCAGTGCGACGATCTCGAGGTGTTCGCCCGTATCGACGCGCACCGCCTTGCTGCCTGCCTTGAGCTTCGTGTCCTGCTCTGGAAACGACAGCGTCCAGACCGTCGATCTCTTGTCTCTCCGCGGCGCAATGGATCCGTCGACTACCAGGCCGCCTAGGCAGTCCGTGTCCTCGATCAATTGCTCGCGCGACTTGTCGTTGAGGCGCTCGAAGTAGTTCCACCATTCGCGTCGCGCTTCGCGGCGATGATACTCCAGCAGGTATCCGAGCAGCTCGCGCCACGGGCGTTCGTCGTTAGGCGCATCGCGCATCAGGTCCGCACGGAGCGCGGTGATGCGCACGTCGTTCTCGCGGCGCTTCCGCTCACGCTCCGCCTCTTTCTCCGCGTCCTCTTCGGCTACCGCGGCCGGGTCGAACCACTCGACGTCCGGCGGACGAATGCCGAGGAGCCAATCGCGGCACAGGCGCGTTGACGTGCAATCGAACGCGTTGTACGCCGCGATGTCGTCGAGCAGCGCCTGGTCGCGTAAGGCGAGCCATCGCTCGAAGGCCACCACGCTCTCGCCGCCCGAGGTGATGCGCTGCGTGCGGTCGGGAGCAAAGAAGATCTCGAGGTCCTTGAGCGAATACGAGCGCTGCGACACGCGCACCCCTTCGCGCACGACCTTGTACAGGTCGACGAGCTTGCGGCCGCGCAGCAAGTCGTCGACCTCGTTCTCGCGCGTGCCGTAGTGTTGGGCGAGCCGTTTGAGGGCACCCGTCTGGTCGTCCGCGGCTACCGGCGCGGGCGGAGCGGCGCCGTACTTCTGCGCGAGCCGCCGCAGCGCAACCTCCTCGTACGACGCATAGTGGTAGATGTACGCATTCGGAAACGCCGCCAATCGCGCGGTCATGAAATCCAGCGCGTGCTCGAACGCCGTCTTCTCGGAGGCGCGGTCGTTGGCCCAAAACGCCGTGTAGACGTCGTGTCCGTCGTCCACGGAGTGAAAGCCGAACAGATACTCCAGCGAACCGTCGCTGGAGTAGATAGGGTCGCCCTCCATGTCGAAGAACAGGTCGCCGGCATTCGGCTGCGGCAAGCGGCCAAATCCGCGCCGCGGAGCGGGCGGCAGGAGCTCGAATCGATTCTCACCCGTGGTGCGCTTGTTGAGCTGCAACTTCGCCTGCGCCTGCAAGCGATGGAGCGTTTCCGGCTGCAGCCTGGGCACGCGGGTGGATTCGCCTAACTCCGCCAACGCGGTGAGCGTCGTGAGCCCGGCAGCCGCCAGCTGCCTCCGTTGCGCGCGGTTGATCCGGGCGACGAGGCTCAGGTGGTCGGCGGCGTTCCATTCGTGCTCGCATCGCGGCGACCAACGGCACAGCTCGCAGTGCTCGCACGGTTCGGCCGTGGTCAGTTGGCCCGGGCTCGAGACGAACTCCAGGAAGCGATCCCTGGCGGTGCCGAAGTAGAACACATACTCCGCGAGCCGCAATGCAACACGGGCGCCGTCGCCTAACAGAAGATGCGCGTGCTCCGGCGGCACGCCCTGTTCCCGCGCGAGGAGCTCGGAATAGAGCGCGAGTTGGATGACGTGTTTCGGTCTCGGAGACCGGGCGAGCTTGGTGTCGAGGACCTCGTAGGAATAGTCGCCGAGCAACGACGGCCGTTCGACCTTGAGCAGAAAATCGGAGTAGCCGAGCCATGGCGAGGCGGTGAGCGCGCCCTGATAGATGACGTCGACGCCATCGCGGAGCGCCTGCCTCGTCGCCTCCGCCATCGTGTCGCGCGGCCCGTCGTGGTCGATCGCGCGCACCGAGCGCCCATCGGAGCGCAGGCGGTTCAGGAAGCCGCGTTCGTGCTCGAGCCCTTTCTCGGCGAGGAGCGTTCTGTACGCGTCGTCCGCGGCGGGCGGCGGCGCGAGTTGGCCATCGCGGCAACGGAGATCGAGGGCCGTGCAATGCGCACAGCCGAGAAAGTTGACGAGGTCCGTGGCCGAGTAGAGGATGTTCGTCGCGTCGCGCAGCATGCCCAACGGAAGATATGGAGGGGACCGACATCTTGCCTCGCCGCGCCGAAAAGGGCAATCCTGTGTCGCCGCGTGGACGTGCGGCGCTGGTGCGAGGCGGTCACGACTCCTCGGCCGGGTCGTGTCCCTGCGCCAGCACGGCCGACAGCCGCTGCAGGATGGCGCCCAGGTCCGGCTTCTCCTCGAGCACGGGCGCGCACGGATCGGCGCCCATGCGCTCCATCCGCTCGAGCGCGTTGCGAATCGTGAACGTCTTCGGGTCGAGCGTGTCGTTCACCTCATCCCACTCGAGCGGCATCGACACCGTGGCCCCGGGCAGGGGCCGGACGCTGAACGGGGCGACGATGGTCTGGCCGTGGCGATTCTGCAGGTAGTCGAGGTAGACCTTGTCGCCACGCTTGGTCACGTGCCGGATGATCGTCGCGTACCCGTGGCTCTCGCGTAACACCACGCGCGCCAGGAGCTCGCCTAACGTGCGCGACTGCGCGTACGTCACCTGGCGGCCTAACGGCAGCATGATGTGCAACCCCGTCTTGCCCGTCGTCTTCACGTAGCTCGGCAGCTCGATCGACTCGCACAGGCGGCGCAGCACGATCGCGGCGCGCACGACATCGGAGAAGGGTGCTTCTTTCGGATCGAGGTCGATCACGCACCAGTCGGGCTGCTCGAGCGATCCGACGCGGCTCGCCCAGATGTGCAGCGGAATGGAGCCGAGGTTGGCGATG
Source organism: Gemmatimonadaceae bacterium (assembly GCA_025927495.1). Lineage (GTDB taxonomy): Bacteria > Gemmatimonadota > Gemmatimonadetes > Gemmatimonadales > Gemmatimonadaceae > JADGGM01. The sequence continues at coordinate 8,978 of JAICLH010000002.1, read as the reverse complement.
TAGAGCAGGGACTCCTCATCGTCGCACACGAAATAGCGGATCTCGCGCTGCGTGTCCTCGCTCCAGATGGGGATCGTGCGGATCCAGCGCGGTGCGAATTCCGGCGCATCCTTCTGGTAGAACATCTTCCCGTCGATGCCGTCCGGGTATCGCGTCATCACGACGGGCCGGTTGCGCAGATAGGGCAGGAGCCACGCCGACACCGCGCGATAGTACTCGATGAGGTCATTCTTCGTGTACCGCTCGGCCGGCCAATACACCTTCTTGAGGTTGGAGAAATTGAACGTCTTCTCTTCGGGTTGCGGTGCGACCGGCGGCGGCGCCGCTTTCCCATCGCCGCCGCCGTGCGCAGGCGTCTCGCCGTTCGCGCCGATGCTTGGCGCCGCGCTCCAGCCTTGCCGGTCGCAGTCCTCGGGATCCTTGTCGGGCCGCAAGCGCAGAAACGCGGGATGCCGCAGCACGCCATCGGGCGTCCACTCGCGAAAGCGCACCTCGCAGACGTACTTGGGCTCGACCCAGGTCGTGGTCTTCGTCTCGGGAATCTCCGTCGACGGCCTCGGCTCCGCCCCGGGCTCGACGGCCGGACCGGCACAGGGCGGATCGCGGCGCACGATCGGTTCGAGCATCGCGCCGATTTCGCCTAACAGGTCATCGTTGAAGCCCGTGCCTGCGCGGCCGGCGTACGTGAGGGTGCCGTTCACCAGGTCGGCCAACTGCAGCGCGCCAAAGTGGCCGCGTCCGCCTTTCGGTGCCGTGTAGCCGACGATCACGAAATCGCCGGTCTTCTCCGCTTTGATCTTGAGCCACGCGTCCGTGCGACCGCCGCGATACTTGGCGTCCGCGCGCTTGGCGATCACGCCCTCCAGCCCGAGCGCTGCCACCTGTTCCAGGAATCGCTCGCCTTCGCGCTCGATGTGGTCGAGCACGCGCACCGCGCCTAACTTCGGCATCGTCTCGGCCAAGAGCGCCTTGCGCTGGTGGAGCGGCAGCGGCCGCAGGTCGAAATCGTCGAACGCGAGGAAGTCGAATACGTAGAACGTCGCCGGCAGCTCCACCGCCGCGCGCTTGATGTCGAGCGCCGACGTGAGCCGTCCGCGCTGCTGCAGGCGGGCGAAGCTCGGCTTGCCCTGTGGGTCGAGCACCACCACCTCGCCGTCCACGATGCAACTGTCTAACGGAAGCGCCGCGATCGACTTTGCGATCTCGGGAAACACGGCCGTGTAGTCGTTGCCGTTGCGGGTGAGGAGGAGCGGCTCGCCGTGCTGCTTGCTCGCGATCAACCGGTACCCGTCGAGCTTGAGCTCGAAGATCCACTCGTCGCGCGTGAAGATCCTGTCGGACGGCTCGGCGAGCATCACCTCGACCGTGCGCGGATCGACGCGCCCGCGCCTGGCCGCGGTGTCGTCGAGCTCGACGCGGACCGATTCGCCCTTGGTCTTGAGGCCGCCGGCCTTCACTTCTTCCACCGTTAGGCCGGACAGCACGGATTCTTCGGGGAACTGGTCGCCGGGCGTCTTTACGTATGCGTCGCGCTCCTTGATGAGCAGCCAATCGCGCTCGCTCTTCTTGATCTTCACGAGCGTCCATTTGCCGTGGAGCTTGTAGCCCTTGAGCTCGAACAGCAGCTTGCCTTTCTCGAGCCCCTCGCGCCAATCCTCGAGCGGCACCCATTCGCCGCGGTCCCACACGATCACGCCGCCGGCGCCGTAGTTGCCGGCGGGAATGATCCCCTCGAAGTCGCCGTACTCGAGCGGATGGTCCTCCACTTTGACCGCCAGCCGCTTGTCGTTGGTATCGTAGGACGGGCCTTTCGGTACCGCCCACGAGCGCAGGACGCCGTCCATTTCGAGGCGCAAGTCGAAGTGGAGCTGCCGCGCCGCGTGCTTGTGCACGACGAACAGATGTCCAGGTACGGCCGACACCGTCCCAAACGGCTCGGGCGTCCTGTCGGTCGACCGCTTGGCTCGGTAGGTGCTGAGATTGTCAGCCTGCGAGGGTACGTCGTCGGCACTTGCCATGTCGACCCCGGGCAACGGAACTTTCCCCTGCGGGACTATTCCCTATTCCCCATTCCCTATTCCCCGTTCTTCTATGCCTGCTCGTCCAATTGCGGCTGCCACGATCTCGTTCGGCCTCGTGTCTGTACCCGTGAATTTGTATTCGTCGTCGGAGTCCAAGGCCAGCATTTCGTTCAATATGCTGCACAAGAAGTGCGGGTCGCGCCTCAAGCAACAATACGTCTGCTCGAAGGATGGCGACATCGTCCCGCGCGACGAAACGGTGAAGGGCTACGAGTTCGCCAAGGATCAGTACGTGATCCTGTCGCCGGAAGAGCTCAAGGCGCTCGAGGAAAAGGCGACGGCGACCATCGACGTCATCGAATTCGTCCCGCTCGCCAAGGTGGATCGCGAATATCTCGAGAAGGTGTACTACCTGGGCCCCGACAAGGGAGGCGACCGCGCCTACCGGCTCCTCGCGGCTGCGCTCAAGGACACGGGTCGCGCGGCGCTCGGGCAGTATGCGGCACGCGGCCAGCAGTACCTGGTGCTCCTGCGTCCGCTCAACGGCGTGATCGTGATGGAGCAGCTGCATTACGCCGACGAAGTTAGGCCAACCACCGAAGTGACGATCCCCGAAGGCGACGTGAAGCCGGCCGAGTTGGCGCTGGCCAAGCAGTTGATCGAGCAGACGTCGAACGACGTGTTCGAACCGACCAAGTACAAGGACACGGTGCGCGAGCGCGTGCTGGAGACCATCGAACGCAAGGTGGCGGGCCAGGAGATCACGGCCGAGGCGGCGCCGGAGACGGGCGGCAAGATCATCGATCTCATGGAAGCGCTCAAGGCGAGCCTATCCGGAACGGCGGAAGCCGGCGCGGAGAAGTCACACAAGCCGGAGAAGAAGGGGAGAAAGGCGTCGTGAAGTTGATCGCGGGGACGAGCGGGTACGCGTTCAAGGAATGGAAGGGCTCGTTCTACCCGGATGACTTGAAGGACGACGGCATGCTCGGCTTCTACGCGGGGAAGTTTCCGAGCGTCGAGATCAACAACACGTTTTACCGGCTGCCGAAGGAGCACGTGCTGCGGGAATGGGCCGCGCAGGTGCCGGAGCAGTTCACGTTCGCGATCAAGGCGAGCCAGCGGATCACGCACCACGCGCGGCTCAAACCGGAATGCGCGAGCGCGGTGGAATTTCTGCTCGCGAACACGTCGGTGTTGGGCGGCCGGTTAGGCCCGGTGCTCTTTCAGCTGCCGCCTAACTTGAAGAAGGACGTGCCGCGGCTCCGGGCGTTCGTCGACACGCTGCCGCACGACAGAAAGTTCACGATCGAGTTCCGCAATCCCACGTGGTTCGAGGATGAGGTGTACGAGGTGCTGCGGGGGCGGGGAATCGCGATGTGCATCACGGAGCAGCCGGAATTCGCGTCGCCGGTGGTAGCGACGGCGCCGTGGGGGTATGCGCGGCTGCACCGGCTGGACTACGACGACGCTGCGTTAGGCGGTTGGGCCGGGAAGCTGGGCGGGCTGCCGTGGGCCGAGGCCTACGTGTACTTCAAGCACGACGAAGGAACGGGCTCGGGACCGCCGGCGGTCGATGCGTTCCGGCGGGCGTTTTCGGTCGACTAGGGAGTCCTGTTCCGAAGCGCGGCGACGAAACGTGTCGACGGGAGGAGATTGAGAGCATCTGCGGCTCATTCAAGCGATCGACCGCACCACCGAGGCGCAGTGTGGCGCGGGAGGTGGTCCGTCAGTCGTTGTTCGTTGCGTGCTTTCCTACCCGTGGTCCGTCCTTCAGTGTTCGTCATCCGGCGACGGCCGTGAGCGGCTACTAAGGCCGAGCGGGGTTCTGGGGAGCGGCGAGCACCTTCTTGTGCAGCCCCCACGTCATTTTCCGCACGTCGCACACGTGGCCCGCAAGACGCTGACGGTCCCGATCGCGTGTCAGGCCATACCCGTGGGTGCGCTCGATCTGGTTCTCGAGCTCCGACGAAGACTTGATGGCCATATCCAGGTAGCGTGCGAACTCGGCGTTCGTCGCTGCGCCGCACCCTTCGGCGATGTTGTCGGCGATCAACTCCGCGGCACGCACCATTTGGCTCCGCAGCGAGCCGTAGTCAGCCTTCGGAAATCCGCTCGTGAGCCGCTTGATCGAGATCGCGAGGCTGTTCGCTTCGTTCCAGGCGCGAAGATTGTGGAAATCTTGCATGGGCGGATAATGGCCGTCTCGCGGGGCAGTCCATCATCGGTCGGGCTCCGGTCACATCATTTTCGCCCGGATAAGCACTGATCACGAACAACGCACACGGACGACGGGTAGGAAAGCACGACACGAACAACGCATGACGGACCACGGGGAGTTGCCCGCTCAATCGGCTCAACTCAGTTCGTCCGGTGCATTCCGAGGCACTCTACGTCACCGTACTTCCGAACAGCGAGACTAGCAACCGTCCGAACAGCGGCGGCCGCGCAAGCCTTCGGCCGCCTCGCGCGCCATGATCGGCACCATGGCCAGAGCGGCGACCGGGTCCGCCCACCACCAGCCGAGCCAGGCATTCAGCCCGACGCCGGCGAGTGCGATTGCCGAGAGGTACGCGCACAGCGATGTCTGTGCGGCCTCGCCCGACAGCGCGACGCTGTCCACGCGAAGCGCCACGCGCCGCTTGGCGCGCGCCAGCACGGGCATGACGACGACAGAAACGCCCAACACGACCAGGCCCAGGATACTGCGTTGCGGTTGCTCGCGCCGCCACAGCGATGTGATGCTGTCGGCGAGGACATAGATGCCTAACAGGAGAAACGACCCCGCGATGATCTGCGCCGTGCGGCGCTCGACGCGCGCCCGCCTCGCGCGATCGGCGTCGGCGCGGAGGCGCCACTGCGCGGCACCGCTGGCCGCGACTTCGATGACGCTGTCGAAACCAAAGCCCATGAGCGCGATGCTGCCGGAGCGAACGGCCGCGGCGAGCGACAGGATCGCCTCGAGCGTATTGTACGCAAGCGTCAGGTAGTTCAACCGCAAGCCGCGCCGGACCATCGCCTCGCGATCATGGGACATCATACGTCGCGCCGTGCCGATGCGCGCTCCTTCCAGAGCGAATAGACGGCCGGGATCACGAGGAGCGTGAGCACGGTCGACGTCAGCATGCCGCCGACCATGGGCGCGGCGATGCGTTTCATGACGTCGGCGCCGGTGCCCTGCGACCAGAGTATGGGGACGAGCCCGGCCATGATGGCCATGACGGTCATGAGTTTCGGGCGCACACGGTCCACCGCGCCCTCGGTGACTGCGGCGTCCACGTCCGAGCGCCGCACGAAAGTCTGGCCGCGCGCACGCGCGCGGTATGCATGGTCCAGATAGATGAGCATGACGACTCCCGTTTCCGCCGCTACTCCCGCCAGCGCGATGAAGCCGATTGCCACGGCGACGCTCAGATGGTAACCGAGCAGCCACATGAACCATACGCCGCCCACCAGCGCGAAGGGCAGGGACAGCATCACGATCACGCTCTCGGCCACGCTCTCGAAGTTTGCGTAGAGCAGCAAAAAGATGATCGCGAGCGTGACCGGCACCACGACCCGCAAGCGGGCGGCGGCGCGCTGCAACGCTTCGAATTGCCCGGACCACTCGAGGCGGTAGCCGGCCGGCAGGATGATTCGCTGCCTAACGATGCGTTGGGCGTCGGCGACGTAGGATCCGATGTCGCGGCCGCGGGCGTCGACGTACACAATGTCGTTGAGCGCCGCGTTCTCGGACTTGATGAGCGTCGGCCCGCGCGTGATCCCGATGTGGGCCAATGCTCCGAGCGTGACGTACGCGCCGCGTGGCGTGGCCACCAGGAGGGCCGCGATTTTCTCGGGGGTGTCGCGCAGGTCGCGCGGATAGCGCACGAGCACCGAATAGCGCTCCCGGCCCGCGATCACCTGGCCCACCTCCATCCCGCCCGCCGCGGTCGCGAGCGCCATCTCGACGTCGCCGGCATTGAGGCCGTAGCGCGCAGCCGCATCCCGATCCACGGTGATGTCCAGGTACTCGCCGCCCATCGCGCGCTCCGCGAATACGCTGTTCGTCCCCGCGACTGACGGAAGAAGACCTTCGAGCTGCGCACCGATCCGGTCGAGCGTATCGAGGTTCGGCCCGAAGATCTTGATGCCGACGGGTGTCTTGATGCCCGTGGCCAGCATGTCGAGCCGGTTCTTGATGGGCATCGACCACATGTTCGCCACCCCGGGCGTGCGTACGGTATTGTTCGCCTCGGCGACGATGGAATCGTACGTCACGCCGTGGCGCCACGCGCTGCGGTCTTTGAGGACAGCGATCGTCTCGATCATCGACAGCGGCGCCATGTCGGTGGCCGTTTCGGCACGTCCGATTTTGCCTAACACCATACCGACTTCCGGAATGCGCGCCAGCGCGGCGTCACGCTGCGTGAGCACGAGCTTGGCTTCGCTCGTACCGATGCCGGGCAGGAGCGAGGGCATGTCCATGATCGAGCCTTCGTTCAACGGCGGCATGAACTCGCTGCCGAGACGGGACCACGGGTAGAGCGTGGCGAGCAGAACGGCTGCCGCGCCCAACAGCGTCGACCATCGGTGGCGCAACACGAACGCGATGAGCGGACGATAGACACGAATGAGGCCGCGATTGATCGGGTTCGACGTTTCCGGCTTCACCCCGCCGCGGATGAAGAGACCCATCATCACCGGCACCAGCGTCACCGAGAGCAGCGCGGCGGCGGCCATCGCGAGTGTCTTCGTCCACGCGAGCGGCTTGAAGAGGCGCCCCTCTTGTGCCTGGAGTGCGAACACGGGAAGGAACGATACCGTGATGATGAGGAGCGACATGAAGAGCGCCGGACCGACCTCGCTCGCCGCATCCACGACGAGTGCCCAACGGGAGGGACCGGGATCCCGGCCTTCGTGGGTGGCGCGTTCGATGTGCTTGTGGAGGTTCTCCACCATGACGATGGCTGCGTCGATCATCGCGCCGATGGCGATCGCGAGACCGCCCAAGCTCATGATGTTCGCGCTCAATCCAAGTACACGCATGGCGAACAACGCGATGAGCACGCCAAGCGGCAGCGTGACGATCGCGACGAGCGCGCTGGACGCGTGCAACAAGAAGAGAACGGCGACGAGCGCGACAATGATCGACTCCTCGACGAGTTTCTCGCGCAGCGTCCGAATGGCTGCGTCGATCAGTCCCGACCGGTCGTAGCCATCAGCGAACACGACGCCGTGCGGCAGTGTGCGCTGCACCTCTGCCATCTTCGCCTTCACGCCACGGATCACTTCGCGTGGGTTCGCCCCGTATCGCATCACCACCCAGCCGGTCACGACCTCGCCGCGTCCGTCGAGATCCGCGATGCCGCGCCGGATTTCCGGGCCTAACTGCACGTCGGCCACGTCGCCCACCGTGACCGGCGCGCCGCCGGCACCCGTTCTGACGACGACCTTGCGAATGTCATCCAGCGTCGCGAAGCGCCCTCGGCCGCGAATCACGTACTCGGTTCCTGCCATCTCGAGCACGCGCCCGCCCACGTCGGCGTTGGCGTTCTGAATCGCATCGGTGAGCGCGTGCATCGGGATGTCGTAGGCGAGCAGTTTGGCAGGATCCACCACGACCTGATACTGCTTCTCGAATCCGCCGAGCGACGCAATTTCCGCCACGCCCGGCACCGCGGTGAGCGCGGGTCGAATGGTCCAATCTTGGAGACTGCGCAGCGAGGCGAGGTCCACGGTGCCCGTCGTGTCCCGCACCACGTACTGCATCACCCAGCCTACACCGGTCGCGTCGGGCCCAAGAGCAGGCTCGGCGCCTGCCGGCAGCTTGCTCCGCACACCGTTGAGATACTCGAGCACGCGACTCCGAGCCCAGTACAGATCGGTGCCGTCGGCAAACACGATGTACACCGCCGACAACCCGAACTGACTCATGCCGCGCACGACCTTCACGTTAGGCACCTTGAGCATCTCGGCCGACAACGGGTACGTGACCTGATCCTCGACGGTTTGGGGTGCCTGGCCGGGCCATTCCGTCATGACGATGACCTGGACATCCGAGAGGTCGGGGATCGCGTCGACCGGCGTGTGCACCATCGCCCAGACGCCAGCCACGGCGAGCACGACGGACACGCCGCAGACGAGCAGCCGGTGTCGCACCGACCACTGGATCAGCCGCGTCAGGATGAGTCTCATGGCGTCATCTCCCCGGGTGCCTGGCCGATCATGGATCGCATCACGTGATCGAGGTTCGCCTCGGAGTCGAGCAGGAACTGAGCGGACGTCACGACGCGCTGGCCGGGCTCGAGGCCCGACAGCACTTCGGTGTAGTCACCGCCCGTGCGCCCGATCCTGATGGCGGTCGGTGCGAAGCGGCCGCCGCCCTGGTCGACGAACACGAGGGTGCGTTCGCCGGTCCGCAGCACCGCGGACGAGGGAACCGTGACGACGGCGCCGCCGCCGGTCCGGATGCGCACGGTGGCGTACATGCCTAACTTGAGCGCGCCGTGCGGATTGGGAACCGTGACGCGGGCCCGGATGGCGCGCGCGGCCGTATCGAGCATGGGATACACGGAGGCCAGCCGACCCTCGAACCTCCAGTTAGGCAGGCCGACCACGGCAATGTCGACCGGCGCGCCGGCGCGCGCCACGCCGGCGTCGGACGCGCGAAACTGGACGTCGACCCACACGTCGGAGAGATCCGCGATCGTGTAGAGGTCCTGTCCCGCGGCAACGGCCTGGCCTTGCACGACGCGCTTGTCGATCACCACGCCGTCCGCCGGCGAGTACAGCGTGACCGTCCGCGGCGCGCGCCCGGTGCGCAGTGTGGCCTCGATCTGTGCGTCGGAGATATCCAGGAGCGACAGACGGCGTCGGGCACCGGCGACCAGATCGCCGGTCCCGGCGGGGACGCCGGGAACGTCACTCGCATCGACCGCCTGCTGGCTGCCGGCAGCCGCCAGCAGGTCCTGCTCGGCG
>JAICLH010000307.1 GCA_025927495.1 Gemmatimonadaceae bacterium | reverse complement strand
TCCCGTGCGCCCGCGCGGTCGCGGCCATCTTGACGGCCACGCGCAGTCCGCCGCATTTGGCGAGCTTGATGTTGATGCCGTCCACGACGCCGGCCAGCCGTGCGACGTCCGATGCCACGAGACACGACTCGTCGGCGATGATCGGCAGCGGCGACCGGTCGCGCACGAACCGCAAGCCGTCCAGGTCGTGCGGCGGCAGGGGCTGCTCGACGAACTCCACGCGGTGCGCCACCAGACAGTCCATCATGCGCAGCGTCTGCTTGGGCGTCCACGCCGCGTTGGCGTCCACGCGAACGGTCGCGTTAGGCGCTTCCTCGCGGATGATGCGCAGGATCTCCTCGTCGTGGTCCGAGCCGAGCTTGATCTTGAGCACCGGGTACGACGCCGCCTCGCGCACCTTGCGGCGCACGTCGGCGGCGGCGCCAATGCCGATCGTGAAGCTCGACAGCGGCGCCCGCGCCGGATTCAGGCCTAACAGACGATACACCGGCACGCCTAACCGCTTGCCCGCCAGGTCGTGCAGCGCGGCGCTCACCGCCGCCTTGGCCGCCGCGTTGCCCCGGATCGCGCGGTTGAGCTCGGCCTCGATGTCCTCGAGCGCCCACGCGTCCGCGTGCTCGAGCACGGGCGCGAACATGGCCAGCGCCGCGGGGATCGTGTCCGCGGTCTCGCCGTAGAATTTGCTCGGCGCCGCTTCGCCCCACCCTTGCGCGCCATCCGCATCGGTCACGCGCACCGTCACGACGCGATATTCGCTCTCGCTGCCGCGTGAGATCGTGAACGCGTGCCTGGTATGCACGCGCACTTCTTCGTGCTCGAGTTTCATCGGGATGTCGGTGTGATGCCGAGTCGCCGCGCCAACCACGCGGTGCGCATGCCGTCCGGACCGGGCGTCTGCGCCAGGTAGCCGATCAACGCATCCGCCACTTCGTTGCCGCGCTGGAAGCGCTCGGCGGGATTCTTGGTGAGGCACTTCATCGTGATCGTCGCCAACGCCGGCGGCGTGCGAGAGTCGACCACGTCCGGCGACGCCGCCGACTCGTGCACGTGCTTGTAGCCAATGGAATACGAGTCCGCGCCGTCGAACGGCGGAAACCCCACGAGCATCTCGTACAGCAGCACGCCGATCGAATACAGATCGCTGCGGCCATCGACGAGCTTGCCCATCGCCTGCTCGGGCGACATGTAGTGCGGCGTGCCCATCGCCCGGCCCGTCATCGTTAGGCGGTTGTGGAAGCGCGCCGTCGCGATGCCGAAATCGGTGATGAGCGCGTTGTCATCCTCGTCAAACAGGATGTTGTCGGGCTTGATGTCGCGGTGCACCACGCCGTGGCGGTGCGCATAGTCGAGGGCGACGGCCACCTGCGAGCCGATCACCGCCGTCTGGTGCGGCCCAACCGTGCTCCCCTTCACGATGCGGTCGGCCAGCGAGCCGCCGGCCATGTACGGCATCACGAGATAGACTGTCGACTCGAGCTGGCCGTAGTCGAGGATCTGGCAGATGTAGGGATGAAGGAGCTGGGCCGCCGCCTCCGCCTCACGACGGAAGCGCTCCCGCATCTCACCGTCGCGCGCCAGATGCGCGAGCAGCACCTTGATTACGACGGGGCGGCCGAGTTGCAGGTGCTTGGCGGCGTAGACGCTCGCCATGCCGCCCGTGGCCAGCCGGCGATAGATGCGATAGCGGCCGCCCGTGACGCGCCGCAGCAGGTCGAGCTCTTCGTCGGGCGGTTCGTTGGGCGCGTCCGGCACCTCCGGCAGCTCGGAGGTACACCGGCTGCAGGTCACGGCCGCGCTGCGATTCCACGTGCCGCACTCAGGACAGAACATGACTCATATTCCGAAATCCAGACGCACGAAGTCGTACGGCGGCCACGGGCCCGTCTGCCGGAGGATGAGACCCGCGTGGCGGTGCGCCAGCGACCGCACGGTAGTCTCGAACTCTGCCCAGCGTTCGCGGTCGAGGAGAAATGCGGCGCTGAACAAGGCCGGCTCGGGATCGTGCACCGGCGGCAGCGTCATGGCCGCTGACGAGACACGCCTGAGC
>JAICLH010000037.1 GCA_025927495.1 Gemmatimonadaceae bacterium | reverse complement strand
TGCTCCGGCCCGTGTCATCCGTACATACTCGGCGGCGTACCCCACCCCGCGTTATCTGGACTCTCGACCATGACATCGCTTCGCCCACACCAGTGGCTGCCGGCCGCGTCGCTTGCGGCGTTCGGCCTCTTCGTTCCGCGCACGACACCGGTTCCGCCTCCCGCGGGACCCATCGACCCCGCCTTCTACCACGGCCTCGTCTGGCGCAACGTCGGGCCGTTCCGCGCCGGCCGCATCGCGTCCGTCACCGGTGCCGTCGGTCAGCCGGGCGTGTTCTACGCCGGTCTTCCCGAAGGCGGCGTGTGGAAGACCACGAGTGCCGGCGCGACGTGGTTCCCCGTGTTCGATTCGATCAAGAGCGTGGCTGCCGTCGGCGCGATCGGCGTTGCGCCATCGGATCCCAACGTCGTCTACGCCGGCACCGGCGACATGCCCACCGGCGGCTCGATCAACCAGGGCGACGGTATGTACCGGTCGAGCGACGCCGGCCTAACGTGGCGCCACATCGGCCTCGAGGAGTCCCGCCAGATCCCGTCGCTCCTCGTCGACCCGCGCGACCCCAACCTCGTGATCGCCGCCGCGCAGGGTGACCTGCACCACAAGAGCGACGCGCGCGGCGTGTTCCGCACCACCGATGGCGGCGCCACGTGGACGCGCACGCTGTTCGTCGATCAGGAAACCGGCATCGAAAAGCTCGCCAGCGCGTTCGACGAGCCGCAGGTGATCTTCGCGACCACCGACCGGCACTACAGCGCCCCGGGCGCGATCCAGCGGCGCGGCGCGGCGCCCGACTCCGGGCCCACCGGCACCGCGCTCTACAAGTCGAGCGACGAGGGCCTCACGTGGCACATCGTCGACGGCCGCGGCCTGCCGCGTCTCTTCGGACGCACCTCCGTCGCCGTCGCCGCGCACACGAATGCCCAACGCGTGTTCTTGATCGGGAACTTCGGCCTCTATCGCTCGGACGACGGCGGCGCCACGTGGCGCCAGATGGATTCGACCGATCATCGCGTCGGCAACGGCCAGGGCGGCTACAACTGTGGCGTGTACGTCGACCCGCAGAACCCGGACATCGTCTACACCATCAACACATCGAGCTACATCTCCACCGACGGCGGCAACACGTTCACCGGCTTCAAGGGCGCGCCCGGCGGCGACGATCCGCAGCAGCTCTGGATCGATCCGACTAACGGAAAGCGCATGCTCCTCGGCCTCGACCAGGGCGCGACGGTGACGCTGGACGGCGGCCTCACGTGGAGTCCGTGGTACAACCAGTCCACTGAGCAGGTCTATCACATTTCGACGGATGCGTCGTACCCGTACTGGATCTACGCCACGCAGCAGGATGCCGGCGCGGTGCGCACGCGCAACCGTGGCAACCTGGGTGAGATCACGCCGCTCGACTGGAGCCCGGTGCCGACGTGGGAATGGGGCACCATCGTGCCCGATCCGCTTCATCCCGACACGGTGTACGCGAGCGGCAACGGCATCGTGAAGGTGACATACCCGAGCGAGCAGTGGATCAACGTGAGCCCGGCGCAGGACCCGAAGCTCGAGTTACGCACCGGATCCACGCAGCCGCTCGTGTGGGCGCCGTGGAATCAGCACGAGCTATTCGCGGGATTTCAATATCTGATGGCGACTACCGACGGCGGCGCGCACTGGACGAAGCTGAGTCCTGATTTGGGGGTTCCGCACGGCAGCGAGCCGGCCTCGCCGCAGCCGCCCGCGCGCGGCGGAAGCGGTGGTCCGCCGACCGGCGGCATCATTGAGACCATCGCGCCGTCGACCGTGGCACCCGGCACGATCTGGGTGGGGACGAACAATGGACTCATCCGGGTCACGCGCGACAACGGAAGAACGTGGGCCGACGTCTCCGTTCCCGATCTCCCTAACGCAGCGCACGCGGACATCCAGACCATCGACGCGTCCCATGCCAGTGGCGCCTCCGCCTACGTCGCCGTCGACGCGCACAACGTGGGCGACTACGCGCCCTACCTGTATCGGACGCGCGATTACGGCAAGACGTGGACGAAGATCGTCACCGGCCTCCCCACGGACGAGCCAAGTGGCAGCTTCGCGCACACGATCCGCAACGACCCCAAGCGCGCAGGACTGTTGTTCGCCGGCACGGAGAGCGGGATGTACGTGTCCTTCGACGACGGCGATCATTGGCAGCCGCTGCAGCTCAACCTGCCTAACACATCGTACCGCGACATCACATTCCACGGAAACGACCTCATTGTGGGCACGTATGGGCGGGGCATCTGGGTGCTCGATGACTACACCGTGTTGCGCGATTTGACGCCGGCCATTGCCACGGCGCCGGCGCATCTCTTCAAGCCTGACGACGCCATCCGCGTGCGCCGCAACGATGGCGCGGACACGCCGTTTCCTCCTGAAGTCCCGCACGCGCTCAATCCGCCGGATGGCCTCATCCTCTATTACACGCTCGCCGCGGCGCCACACGGCGACATCACGATCGATGTACTCGACGCATCCGGCGCGGTGGTGCGCCATCTGTCGAGCGCGCCCATCACGCCGGTGCGCGAGGCGTCCGACCCTCCCGAGCCCAACTTCTGGCTCGCCAAGCCGGCGCCGATGCCGACCGCCGTCGGTCTCAATCGCGTCACCTGGGACCTGCGCTACGATGCGCCGCCTTCGTTCACGCACACCTTCGAGATCAACGCGAATCCGGGCCTAACGCCGGCGTCTCCCGAAGGCCCGATCGCGTTGCCCGGCGTGTACACCGTCAAGCTGACGGTCGACGGAACGAGGTATGCGCAGACGGCCACCGTCCGCAACGATCCGCGCTCGCCCGCCAGCATCGTCGCGCTCCGCGCGCAGCACGACCTCATGATGCGCGTGTATCGCGGACTCGCGAGCGCGTGGGCGGGCTATCACACGCTCGCTGATTTGCGCGCCAGCGTCGACAAGTCCGCCGGTTCGTCGCAGGCGAGCGATGTGGCCGAGGCGGTGAAGACGTTCGAGACGAAGCTGGACAGCGTGGCCGGCGATTCGGCGGGCGAGCGCGGCTTCCGATTCAGACGCGGCCCTGCGCCGCCGCCCGACTACGTGCGCGTGAGCGGCACCTTCGTGCAGCTGTTGGAGGGACAGGACAACGGCGACATGGCGCCCACGGCCTCGTCGCTGGCGGCAGTCGCCGCGGCGTGCAAGGACCTGGCGACGGTCTCGGCCGCCGCCCAACGCCTAACGAAGACCGACCTGCCGGTGCTCGACGCCGCGCTCGGCCGCCATTCGCTCACCGACGTCGCCGCGCCGCCGCCGGCCAAGGCGGGGTCGGGCTGCTGACCCGAGGTGCGCCTCGGCAGGCGGCACGGGGTCACGATCGCGATGCAGCCTGCCACAGGTGCAGCAAGGCGTAGCTGCGCCACGGCCGCCAGGCCTGCGACACCGCCTCGGCGCCGCCGGGACTTATGCCGCCTAACGCTTTGCGAGCCGCGATGTCTTCCTTCGGGAAGGCATCCGGCCATCTGAGGGCGCGCATGGCGATGTACTGCGCCGTCCATGGCCCCACTCCCGGCAGCGCCGTGAGCCGCGGGATCACTTCGTCGGGTCGCGCGCCCGGCTCGAGTGAGAGCCGGCCCGCCGCCATCTCGCGCGCGAGCGCGCGCATGCTCTCGGCCCGCGCGCGAACGATGCCGAGCGCCGTGAGATCCTCGACGCGGGCACGGGCGACCCGGTCGGGCGTGGGAGCAAGCCGGTCCAGCCCTGCGTGCGGCGTCTCGAGCGGCTCGCCTAACGCAGCCACGTAGCGGCCAGCGATGGTCGTCGCCGCCTTGACGGTGATCTGCTGACCGAGGATCGCCCGTATCGCGAGCTCGAATCCATCGAACGCGCCCGGCACGCGCAAACCGGGATGGCCCGCGAGCGAGTCCGCGAGCACGGGATCGCGCGACAGGTGCGCCGCGATCACGTCGGGCCGTGCGCTCAAATCGAACAGGTGGCGCAGCCGGCCTAACAACGCCGGCAGCACCGGCGTGAGCGCGTGCGTGACCTCGACCACCAGCGCACGCTTCGCCGGCGCGTGGACGACCCGGATCCAGCCCGTGTGGGTTCCGAGGCGCACCGTGCGCAGATAGGCGTCGCCGTCGACGCATTCGACACCGCGCATGGCGCGCGCGCCCAGAAATGCGAGCAGTACGCTCCAGTCGAACGGCGGGCGATACACCAGCTGCAAGCGGAACGTGTCGGACGAGGTCGTCGCGCTCCGGATGTCGGGCGTCGCCTTTCGGAACTGGGTGGGCGGAATACCGTAGCGTCCATTGAACGCGTCGTTGCAGCGCCGCACGCTCGCGAATCCGCTGGCGAACGCGACCTCCGAGATGGGCAGCGTCGTTTCCGTTAGGAGTTGTTTGGCCAGCAGCAACCGCCGCGTGAGCACCAGCTCCATGGGCGACACGCCGAGCTCGCGCTGCACCATGCGGCGAATCTGGCGCGAGCTCCATCCGAATCGCTTGGCGATCGACTCGAGGCCGGCGCCGTCGTTGGGCATGCCTTCGTCGATGCGGTGCGCGATGAGACTGGCGATGCGGTGTGCATCATCTACGGGCGCGTTGCCGGGCGCGAGCTCGGGCCGGCACCTGAGACATGGACGGAAGTTCGCTTTCTCGGCGGCCTCGGCGCTGTCAAAGAACCGGCAGTTCGCCGCCTTCGGCGTGCGCGCCGTGCACACCGGACGACAATAGATGCCGGTGGATGTCACGCCGACGAAGAACACGCCATCGAAGCGCGGGTCGTGTGCCGCAAGCGCCTGGTAGAGTGCTGTGGTGTCTGACGTCATGGCTGGAAGCTATGCCCTGCGGGGCGCGTGTTCTAGCCATTTTCGGACAGCTGTGCGCCCGCCGGGAGCGGGCATTTGCATGAGGTAGGGGACCGAGAGGAGGGCGGCGATATCCGTGTCCGAATGTGGCCAGCCGGGACCCCACCGGAAGATGCATATTGCGCCCGTGATTCACCACGACCGACATTTGCTCGAGAGGACTCTAATGACTGCTACACTCAGCACTCCTTCCCGTCGGGCCCGTCGGGCCAGCCGCGCGCCGGTCGGGCGCCGCGACAATGCCGACGTGATCCGCATCGCGTTTGCACGGTCCCCGATCGGACTGGTGCTCGTCGCCCGCAGCGCGGCCGGGCTCGCGGCCGTGCTCATCGGCGACGACCGCGAAAGCCTGCGGCGCGAGCTGGCGCGCCGCTTCCCGTTAGGCAAGTTGACGGGATCCGACGCGGCGCTCGACGCGCTCGCCGCGAACGTCGCCGCGCTGGTCGATGCGCCCGCCAAGACACTCGACGTGGCGCTCGACATGCGCGGCACACCGTTCCAACGCGAGGTGTGGCGGGCATTGCGCTCGATCCCGGTAGGCTCCACCACCACCTATGGCGACCTGGCCGCACGTCTCGGCCGCCCGCAATCCGCCCGCGCCGTCGGCGCGGCGTGCGGTGCCAATCCGATCGCCATCATCGTTCCGTGTCATCGCGTCGTCGCGCGGGATGGTTCCCTTACCGGCTACCGGTGGGGTGTCGAGCGGAAGCAGGCTCTCCTCGAACGCGAAGCAGGAGGGCGTGGATCGCGCTGAGCTCGGTTGGGCACGTCGGGCCACAACGCATGTTTCGCGACGGTCGTGTGTACAGTACGTTCAGCGCGTATGACCGTCGCTCTTTTGTCGTCGTCGAGGACATGTGGAAACCGAGCTCGATGCCCTGATTCAGCGCGCTGACCAGGCCGATCCCGTCGCGGCGGACAAGCTGTTCCGCATGCTGTACCATGAGTTGCACCGGCTGGCCGAAGTGCAGCTGCGACGCGCGAACGCATCGGTGACGTTGGGCACGACGACGCTGCTCCACGAGGCCTACCTCAACATGACGGGACGGCCGCAGCTCGCCTTCCCCGATCGGTTGCGGTTCCTCGCGTACGCGTCGCGCGCGATGCGCGGTCTCATCATCGATTACGCGCGTCGGCGCCGTGCGCGAAAGCGCGGCAGCAGCTTTGAGGTCACACTGGACGGCGGGGAGGTTCCAGCCGGCGCGGGCGCGATCGATGCCGCGGAGCTCGCGCAGTTGGGCGACGCGCTGGAAGAGTTGGCCGCCATCGAGCCGCGGCTCTCCGAGCTCGTGGACCTCCACTTCTTCTGCGGGTTTTCGTTCACCGAAATCGCAGCGCTGCGGGGCGTGTCCGACCGCACCATTCAACGCGAGTGGCGCAAAGCCCGCGTCCTCCTCCACCGCTCCATTCTCGGCGACGCCGAGCCGACTCCCAGTTAGGCGGGCGCCAGTCGCACCTTGGCTCACGCCTAACGCAAGACCGCCAACAAACGGGCCGCTTCGACGCAGCGCGCCTGGGCAACTCCCGCGCCGGCGCGGAGCTCGGCCACCGCACTGTCCAGTGCCTGTCGCGCCGACGTGGTGTCGCCCGTGGCGAGCAGCGCTCGCGCCTCGACCAACTGCGCCTCGCCGACGAACGCGTCGCGCGGTACCGTCGCCGAGTCCAGCGCCGATACATCGCGCGCATCGCGCGCATATCGCAGCGCCACTGCCGGCTGATGTACCCCGAGCGCGGCTTCGGCAGCGAGGACGAGCGCCGCGTGATAGATGCGGCGCCGCTTGCCATCGAAGTAGCCCTGGTCCCGCAGGACATCTTCGACCTCGGTGCGCGCCGCCGCCGTGTCGTGGCGCGCCATCGCCAATCGCGCATCGATGATGCGCGAGTCCGTGATCTGGTCGTCCACACTCCGGATGGAGAGGCGCGCCTCGATCGCCCGGAGCGACGCGGCGCTGCGCTGCGCGTCGGCGAGCTTGCCTAACTGGAGCTGCGCCAGCGCGAGCCCGAACAGTCCCCGCCCCTGCCAGTAAAGGTTGTGGTCGCCGACAGCCTGCGCGGCGAGCATGCCGAAGTACTTGGCGGCCGAGTCGGCGTCGCCCTGGAACAGCGCCGCGTGGCCATAGTGGATGAGCGGCTGCTCCGGGATGTGCCCCGACGGATCGCTGCGCGCCACCTGCTCCAGCACACTGTGCAGAATCGCCTCGGCCTCCGCCGTCTGGCCGATCCCGCGCAGTATGTCGCCCTCGTTGTGCACGAGGGACGCCCGCGACAGCGTCTCCCCGCGGCCCGTGCTATCCATGATCGCGATGGCGTGGCGAAGCGCGGCGAGCGATTCGAGACGCTTGCCATCGGCGTACAACGCGTCGGCGGACGTGGACAGCATCCCCACGTATACCATGTCGTTCGTTAGGCCGAGGCTGTCCCGGATCGCCAGGGCGCGCCCGATCTCCGGGCCGGCCCGCTCGTGAGGGCCCGCTTCGACGTTGAGTTGGGCCGCGCGGAAGAGACACTCCGAGGCCACACGCGGGTCGGCATCCTGGAACGTCGGCTCGAGCTTGTGCAAGCGTGTGTGCGCGACATCGTACTTCCCATCTGCGCGCAGATTGTCGACCTCGTCGCACCGTGCCCGGAGCAGTGCGGCGCTGTCCGGGATGGCAGTCGCGAGCGACTCCGCCCGCGCGATCAGCTCGCCGCGAATCCTGGTGTCGTTCAAGTCGGCGTATTGATCCGCCAGCTGAAGCAGAATCGGAGTGAGCAATCGCGGCTGCGTTGCGTATTCGCGCTCGACTGCCGTTCGGCCGCGATCCAGGATTTCCTTCATGGTGATGGGCTTGTCGCCCACCTGACTCATGAGCACCGACTGGAATTCCGCCTGTGCGCTGGCGCGCCGTGTCGCGTCGAGCGCTGCATCCCGCTCTCGCTGCGCATCGCGCATCTTGGCTACCGAGAACGCCGTCGACCCAACCAGGACGGAGATCACCGCCGCGGCGGCCGCCACAGTGGCGCGGTGGCGTCGCAGGAACATGCGCGCGCGATACACCATGGAATCGCGCCGTGCACTCACCGGCTCGTGCCGCAGCAGCCGCTCGAGGTCCTCGCCGAGTGCCGCGACCGTCTGATAGCGCTCGCGCGGGTCCTTGCGCAGCGCCTTGGCGAAAATGTTGTCGAGGTCTCCCACGCCAACGCGAGCCGGTTCGACCTCGAATAACGCGCGCATCTCGTCCACCGGCGACGTGCACCCCTCGGCCGTCGGATGCCGGCCGGCGACGAGGACGTAGAGCAGCACGCCCAGCGAATAGACGTCCGTGGCCGTCGTGATCGCGCCGTCGCGCACCTGCTCGGGCGCCGCGTAGTCGGGCGTGAACGCCCGGCTGCCCTCGGCTGTGAGCGCGGTGTCGCCGTCGAGCAGCTTGGCGATCCCGAAGTCCAGGAGTTTCACCGCGCCATCACGCGTCACGAGGATGTTGGACGGCTTGAGATCGCGGTGGACGATGAGGTTCGCGTGCGCGTGACCAACGGCGGAGATCACATCGAGTACCAGACGGATGCGCGCGTCGACCCCGAGGCCGCGCTCCCGAACGTAGACATCGATCGGCTGGCCATCGATGTACTCGAGCACGAGGTACGGCTGGCCGCTCGGGCTCATCCCCGCGTCCAACAGCCGCGCGATGCCGGGGTGCGTTAGGCGGGCGAGCACCGATCCCTCGCGCCGGAAGCGGCCCTGCCCGGATGGGCTCAGTCGCGCCAGGTTGAGCAGTTTGACCGCGGCGCGTCCCTCGAACCGACCGTCGGTACGGCGCGCCAGCCACACGGTGCCCATACCGCCCTGGCCAATGGGCTCGACGAGGGTGTACGCCCCGAGCTCGAGGCCCTCGAGGGTCACGGCGACGGGTTGGGCCATGAATCCGGTGCGGTCGGCTTGGGCGTCCCCGGACAAGAGCGACGTCAGCTCGACGGCCATCTCCGGCGAGCTGATGCTGAGCTCGGTCAGCCACTTGTCGCGTTCCACTTCCGGCAAGTCGAGCGCGTGGTCGAGCAACGGCTCGATGAGCTTCCACCGCTCGCGGTCCATGGCCGGCATGCTGGCAACTCTTCTCTTGGGGCGGCTGCAGATTACGGGAGTTGATGTTATTCTGCTAGGCGCGATGCGTGCTTTGTCGGCTCGAGCAGTTGTCTATAGCGCGCAATGTCGCCATGTTACGGTGCATCTAGCTGCTGTCACGAAATGTTGCTCCCTCCGTCGTCCTCCATTCGCACTCAATAGAATCTCACGCTGCTCAGCGCGCGCGTCGCACGCTCGTGCCCCAGCGCGTTGCTCACTCGTCAAGCTGGATGAGCGGAGCCAATGCGGGCTCCATGTTCCCGGCCCCTGATTCGGTACCCGACCGCGATGAAGCGTACGGACCTCATTCCAGTCGTGATTCTTCTCCCGTTGCTCGGCTTCGTGGCTGCACAGGTCACGGAGACAACGCATCCTGCGCCCGAGCCACGTGTGAGCGCCGTTCCAGTCGAAGCACACGCTGAAGCTGGTCGGTTGGGCATTGCCCGACACATGGCAGAAGCGGCGCACCTTGCGCCCGCGCCGACTCCGGCCGCGGCGACGGATGCGACGCACGATCTTGGAGACGTTCGCCAGCGGTTGGCCGTCGGTTCGGCGGGAACCTACATCAACGAGATCTTGGTCGAGCGCGACTCGGCGCTGGCGCGGTGGCCTGATCGCACGTCGCAGCCGGTGAAGGTGTGGATCGGAAGTGGCACCGGTATCAAGGGCTGGAGCGACACGTTCCCGGCGCGCGTGCGCGACGCGTTCGAGGAGTGGAGCGATCTGGGCATCCCCGTCCGCTTCGAGTTCGTGACCGACTCGTTGGATGCCGACGTGCACGTCGTGTGGATCGACCACTTCGACACGCCGATCAGCGGCAAGACGCTGTGGGCACGCGACCGCAGCTGGTGGATCGTCAATGCGAACATCACGCTCGCGCTGCACCACAATGCCGGCGAAGCGCTGGACGACTCGAGTGTCAAGGCGATCGCGCTCCACGAGGTCGGGCACCTGTTAGGCCTCGACCACACCAGCGATACGACGGACATCATGACGGCGCGGGTGCGGGTGCGCGACCTGTCCAACGCGGACCGCGCGACGATGAAGCTGCTCTACTCGCTGCCGCCCGGGAGCATTCGCCAGGGCAAGTAAGCAGCGCAGCCTGCCTAACGCGACGCGCGCCGGCGATCATGCCGGCGCGCGTTTGTCATTTGTCCCATTTGAGCAGAACGGTCTTTTTCTTCTTGAGGCGTACGACGTCCAGCTTGAGTTGTGCGTCGGACGCGCGATACATGGCCCGGCTCAACCCGGCCGGCGAGTTGACGGGATTGCCGTCCGCGCGCACGATGACGTCGCCGTCCTGAAGGCCCGACCGGGCAGCGATGGTTCCCGACTCGACCCGCAGCACGAGCACGCCCTGACTCACGCCGAAGTAGTCGGCAAGGTTGCCCACGGAGCGTACTTCGGCGCCGGCCACGACGAGCAGCGATCCGCCGAGGTGCAAGTCCATCGTCGAGATCTCGGGCATCGGCGACACAGCCGGGTACGGAGCCACCGAGATCGTGACGTCGGCGCCGTCGCTGTCCGGCTCGGCCGCCGGCGCGGGCGGTGCCGGTGGCGCAACCCGTGAGGACGATGTCTTCGGCGCACTGGGAATAATGATCGTCGTCGCGCCCCCACGCGGGTACGTCCATACCTGCGACCACGAGGACACGGGACGTTTGGCGACTAACGCGCTCAATTGCTTCGTGTACGCGCCGCGCTTGACGCTCAGCAGCACGTGCGATCCGGGTTTGAGCAGCGTGGAGAACGGCTCGCACCCTGACGTCACGTCCTGGCCGTTGAGCGCCAGCAACTTGTCGCCTGACTCCAGTCCCGCGCGCTCGGCCGGCGAGTCCGGGTCCACGGATTCAATGGTGGGATAGTCCTCGAATCGCATGAGGGTCTTGCCACCTTCCTGCTGCACCTCGGGCGCGGTCGTGGAGAGCGTGACGCCGAGGTATCCGTTCTCGACCTGGACCTTGCGCGTTAGGCGATCGATTTGGGCGCGCTCGACCGTCATGCGGCGGCTCACGAGCTGGTTGGTCACCTGTTCGTAGCGTTGCTCGGCACGGCGCAGGTTGCCGTTGGCGCGGGCGAGGGCTTCGGCCGCGGCGCCGCTGGAATCCCGCGACACCATCGCTTGCTTCATCGCATCGATGAGCGCCTGCTGCGCGCGCTCCAGCGCGGCACTTGCCCGGACGAGCTCGCGATCGGCGCGAGCGTCGCTCGAGCTGTCGCAGCTCGGGCAGACGCCGGATGCGGCGTCCTGCGCGGCCGCGTTGCCTAACGGAATGGCGGTGGCGCCGCACGCGATCGCGGACGCGAGCAGCACCGCGCCGCGGTTCATCGTTCGGGTCATCCGCATCGACATCCTCATCAGTAGCTGGCCAACGACATGCCCGCGGGCAGCGAGCCGTTGAGCTGTTGCAGCGTCACCTCGCGCGCCGTGCGCGCGGAGATGAGGTACTGGTTGATGACCGGATCGGCCGGCGCCTGATTGGCGGCGGCGAGCGCGGCATCGGACACGCGATCGAGCGCGGCCAGCCGCTGGCGGTAGCGGTCGACGCCGGCGACGCCGTGCAGCGATGTGTCGTGCGCGACCACGAACGCCGCGGCCAACCGGTAGTCGCTTTCGGCCCGACGCATGAGCGCCATCGCATCGTCGACGCTCGCGGGCGGGCGCGCCGAATCCGCGCCTGCCGATGCGGTCTGCGATGCAGGGGAGGTGGTCGTGCGCGCAGCCGTTGCGCGGCCGACCAGCAAGCCGGCTGCCGCGATGACCAGGCCGGCAGCGATCTGCATCCAGGCGCGCGGCAAGCCGCGCCCGCGAACAGGCGCGCGGTCGATCCGCACGGGTTCATCGCTCAGGCGAGCCGCCAGCGAGCGCCAATCGGTGAGCGGGCGCGCAAGCACGGCGTGCCGCTCGCGCGCCGCCATGGCCACGAGCTCCTCGTACGCCGCCTGTTCGCGTGCACACTCCGGGCAGGCTGCGAGGTGCGCCGCTTCGTCGAGTGTGGGCTGGTCTTCGGCCAACGCGGCCAGCCGTTCAGGATCGAGGTGCAGCATGGGTGCGAAGTTCCGCTGCCGGCGTTTGGACATCGATCAGGTGCGCGAGCAGCCGGCGTAGCCTCGCGCGCGCCTTGAAGAGTTGCG
The DNA here is from genome assembly GCA_025927495.1 of Gemmatimonadaceae bacterium. Taxonomy (GTDB): domain Bacteria; phylum Gemmatimonadota; class Gemmatimonadetes; order Gemmatimonadales; family Gemmatimonadaceae; genus JADGGM01. The sequence continues at coordinate 8,866 of JAICLH010000037.1, read as the reverse complement.
ATTTTGATGCGCCCGTCGTGATGCCTAACTCACGGGCGATGTCGTCGTGCGTATAGCCTTCCACGTCGTGCAGCATGAACACCGTGCGGGCGCCGGCCGGGAGTCGCGCCGCGGCCTCCTCGATGGAGGCGGCGAGAAATGCGCGATCGCTGTCCATCTCGACGGCCGACGAGTCTTCCTCCATGTCGACCTCCAACCGCCCCAACCGCCGAGCCTTGCGCAGCGCGTTGAGCGTCCGGTTCACCGCAATGCGGTGCGCCCACGTCCCGAACTGCGCGTCGCCGCGATAGCTGCCTAACGCGCGGAAAATCTGGATCCACACGTCCTGCGCGATGTCGGCCGCCAGGTCCGGGTCACCACCCACGAGTCGCCGCACGACCGCGTCGATATGCGGCGAGTACTGCGACCACAACTGTCGCAGTGCTCGCTCATCGCCGTCGATGGCGCGCCGAATGAGAGTGTGGTCCGTTTCCATTCCGGTCGCTTGATTGGTCACCGTTGCGTGAAGTTCGGTTGCCGGAGTGTTGTCGGCGACTGTCGCGTGAGGCGAAAAATCCGGTCGAACTGTCCGACCGATGACGCGATCCCGCGGCAAGCCGACGCGTCCGCACAACCATTACGCATGAGCACCCCAATGGGGACGACGGTGACGAATGGTCATCCAGTTCGTCTTGCCAATTGGATGCAACCCCACATATTGAAGTAGGATAGCCCCCCCGACCTCAAGTCGTGTGGTCGTCCCGCCGGATATCAGCCCGCCAGTTTCCGGTTCCTAATATTCGTTCGCGCTGCGTCTGCTCTCGTTCTTGCGACAACTGAACGCCGTCGCCTTGTCCTGAGCCCCGGGGTATTACCCCAAGCTCCGAGTCGTCGCATGCGCCGCGTCTCCGCGAGCGGCGGCTCGCGTGGTCGTTTTGGAGGAGAGGTCTATCGTGGTTCTTGCGCTGCTCGCTGCTCTCGCCATTGCCGGTGGAGACGGGGGACTCCCGGTCAAGGCGCCGGCTTCCGTTGGCATGTCGGCAGCGCGCCTGCGCGTCATTGACCGCGTCGTGCAGCGAGGAATTCGCGCCGGAGGCTTCCCGGGCGCGGCTGTCGTGGTGGGCCGCAAGGGCGCTGTGGTGTGGGAGAAAGGGTTCGGCCGCACCGATTGGAAATCCTCCAGCCCGCACGTCTCGCCCAGCGAAACCCTGTACGACCTCGCCTCACTTACGAAAGTCGTCGGCACCACCACCGCCATCATGATTCTCTACGACCAGGGTCGATTCAAGCTCGACGACCCGGTTGTGAAGTACCTGCCCGAGTTCACCGGCGGCGACAAGGACAGCGTCACCATTCGCGAGTTGCTCGAGCACCGCTCGGGCCTGCCGGCTGACCGCGAGCTGTGGCGCATGGCGTCGTCGCCCGAAGAGGCGCGCCAGATCGTGCTGAGCACGCCGCTCGAGTCCAAGCCGGGAACCCAGTACGTCTACTCCGACCTGGGCGCGATGACGCTGGGCTTCCTGGTAGAGAAGCTGAGCGGCCAGCCCCTGGACGAGTACCTGTCGATGTGGGTGTTCAATCCGTTAGGCATGACGAACACCTTCTACCGCCCGGCCGACTCGGTGAAGTATCGGACGGCGCCCACCGAGGACACGCCGCCGCGCGGCTATCCCCTCAAGGGCGAGGTCCACGACGAGAACGCGTACGCGTTAGGCGGCGTGGCCGGGCATGCGGGGCTGTTCAGCACCGCGGCCGACCTGTCGATCTTCGCGCAGATGATTCTGAACGGGGGCGAGTTCAACGGCACCCGCATCGTCAGCGATTCCACCATCAAGCTCTTCACGCACCGCGCCGCCGGCAATCGCGCGCTCGGTTGGGCGATGGCCGATGGCCAGTGGGGCTCGGGACGCTTCCTGAGCGATGCGGCGTTCGGGCACGTCGGATACACGGGCACGTCGCTGTGGATCGACCCGGATCGCGACATGTTCGTCATTCTGCTCACGAACCGGGTGCACGAACCCCGTGCGCGGCGGCCCGCGAAAGTGATCGCCGACATTCGCGCCGACCTCTCCGATGCCGCCGCCGTCGCGGTGACCGACAATCCCGACCAGTTGATCGCGATGCCGGTTGCCTTCCGGGCCGACAAGGCGAGCGGCTGGAACCACGTGGAGCGTCGCCACCATCGTCGCGTGCGTCACCATGGAACCAAGTCGACGGTGCGCATCGCCAAGCGCCATGCGGAAACGTCGCACGGCAAAAAGACCGTCGCTACGACCAAGAAGAGCCACACGACGCACAAGTAGTAGCCTTGCCCGCCTGCGGGGCGCCGGTGAAGTTGCAGATGGTATCCGCCGAGCCCAGATGAGCGACGACGCACGCCAACCCGAATCGCCCGCTATTCCTGCGGCGCCTGCGCCATCGGCGCCGGCCCCCGCGGCCGCGTTGACCGAAGACGTGGTCAAGGCGGCGCTGCGCCGCGTGAAGGATCCCGAGCTCAACCTCAACATTGTCGATCTCGGTCTCGTGTACGGCGTCACGGTGGACGGCGGCACGGTGACCATTGCCGTCACGCTCACGTCGCCCGGATGTCCGTCGGGCCCCGAGATCCTGACGACCGCCGAAGAGCAGGTCCGCGCGGTGCCGGGCGTCGAGGACGTCGTCGTGAATCTGGTGTGGGAGCCGATGTGGAGCCCCGACCGGATGGAGCCGCGGATCAAAGCCTACCTGGGCTTCTGACCGCGCTGCCTAACCGTTAGGCACTTAGCCGGCCGCGAGCGCGCGGAGCAACTCGGTTCCCATCACCTCGATTTGCCACCGGCGAAGGTCGTCGGCCTGGCCGAGCTCGTCCAACGACGTGGGACGCTTGCGCGCAATCGCCTCCAGGCGCTCGCGCGAGATCAGGAAGCCGGGATCCAGACCGAGCCGTTGGGCGACCGTCTCGCGCACACCGCGCAATCGGTTGACCCGCGTCTCGAATTCCAGATCGCGATCCCAGCGCGGCGCACGTGGGAACCGGGGAAGCTGGTCGTCCGGCACGGCTAGACCGCGAGCGATCGCGTCGAGAACGCTCGCGCCGCGGCGTTCGATCACGCCGCGCGGCATGCCGCGGATCTCTCGCAGTCCGTCGACCGTACGCGGTGCGACGCGCGCGAGCTCGAGCAGCGTCTCGTTCCCGGCGACGCGAAACGTGGCGCGGTCCATCTCGCGCGCAACCCCGTCCCGCCACGCGACAAGCTCGCGCAGAATCGCCAGCTCGCGTCGCGTGAGGTCGCGAGCGCCTTTGATCCGCTGGTAGGCGTCGATGGATGAATCGTGGTCCCAGCGGGTGCCCTCGAGTCGCTCGAACTCTTCGCGTGCCCACTCCCACCGCCCAGCGCGCTCCAATTCATCGGCCAACTTATCCCGGAGCGGCAGCAAGTACATCGTGTCCTGCGTGGCGTAGTCGAGCATGTCCTGTGGCAGCGGACGCATGGACCAATCGGCGCGCTGATGTTTCTTGTCGAGCTTCAGGCCCAGGTATCGCTCGAGCAGCGCGGCGAGCCCGAACGCGCGGATGCCCAGTAGTTGAGCGGCGATGCGGGTATCGAACAGATGGCGCGAGTGCCAGCCATAGTCCTGGAAGAGCAGGCGGAGATCGTAGTCCGCGTCGTGAAAAACGGTTTCCGAGCGCGTGCTCTCCAACAGCTCGCCCAGCCTCTGCGGTTTCCCAATCGTGAGCGGGTCGAGGATGGCGTTCGCGGACGCCGTACTGATCTGGAGGAGGTAGATCCGGTCGACGAAGCGATGGAAGCTGGCGCCCTCCGTGTCGACGGCCACCCGGTCGGGGGCGCCGAGCGACGCCAGAAAATGATCTGCCGCGCCGGGTGTGTCGACGTAGAGCGTCGTGGAGGCGTTGGCTCGCGTGGCCGGTCGAGGCTGGGACGGTGGAGAAGGATGCGACGGCACTCGAAGCGTACCTCGTGTAGCTGGCCTGCGTGGCGGCCCGGGGAAGTGGTGGGCGCCAGGTGTTCGTGAATTCTCTCGCCCGGGACGCGCGAAAGGAAGCGGACTGCTACCTTGGAGTCGACTCGTAGCGGAGTCCACACCTCTTTCTGCGACGGTGTCCATGTCCGACGCGGTATCACGCAGATTCCCGCCGCGCGGGAATGCCTGGCGGTCGCGCGACGTGCTGCGCGCGGCGGCAATCGTGTTCGGGTTGTACTTCGCGCTGCGGCTGTTGTGGTTTGCGAACGCGCTGATTCTGGTTGCGTTTCTCGGCGTGTTGTTCGGACTCGCCATCGCGGCGGGCGTCGACCGTTTGGCTCGGTTTCGTGTGCCGCGCGCGGTCGGTGCGGCGACGATCGTGGTCGCGTTCTTCACATTGCTCTACGGCGCGGGCGCGCTGATCGCGCCCACGGTGAGCGATCAGTTGGCGGTGCTCAAGTCGCGGTTGCCGGAAGCGCAGGCGCGGGTCGAGCGGTGGCTGCAACAGCGGGGCGGTGTGATGCGCGCGGTGATGGGCCCGGGCGCACCGACCGACACCGGGGCCGCGGTGGCGCCGCAGAGTCAGTTAGGCGGGCCGTTGGCGCCGGTGGGACGCGGCGCCGCGGAAGCGACGCGCCCGGACACCGTGGGCCCGGGGGTGCCGAGTCCGTTAGTCCAAGGCATCGGGCGGCAGTTGCAGAGCGCCACGCGGTATCTCTTTCCGTTCCTGACGTCGACGTTGGCCGCGCTGGCCGGGCTGGTGGTGATGCTGTTCCTCGCCATCTACGTGGCGGTGGACCCTGGCCTGTACCGACGAGGATTTCTGGTGCTGGTGCCGCCGGAATCGCGCGACGTGGCGTCGCGCATCCTCAGCCAGATGGCGATCAAGCTCCGCAGGTGGCTCGTGACGCAGCTCATCGCGATGGTCGTGATCGGCGTCGTGAGCACGATCGTGCTGCTGATCCTGCGGGTGAAGGCGCCGTTTGCGTTAGGCCTGCTGGCCGGTCTGCTCGAATTCGTGCCGACCATTGGTCCCGTGCTGAGCGCGATTCCCGCCATCGCGATGGGATTCCTCGACTCGCCCGAGAAAGCCTTCTCGGTGACGATCGCGTACATCGCGATTCAGCAGACCGAGGGGCAGATCCTCATCCCGATGCTGATGAAAGGCGGCATCGACCTCCCGCCGGTGCTCACGATTCTGGCGCAAGCGGTGATGGCGATGCTGTTCGGATTTCTCGGACTCATGGTGGCGGTCCCGCTGCTGGCCGCGGTCATGGTACCGCTGCGCATTCTGTACGTCGAACGCGAGGGGCCGCTGACGGAGGCGCAACTGGAGGCCAGCGGTTAGGCGCGCGCGACCGCGCGCTCCGCGGCACGCCGGCGATCAGTAGTCCCGCGACCGCTGCAGTCCCTCGATGGCGTCTCCGACTTCGTCCAGCGCTTTCCAGATGGTCTTGAGCAGATCGGCCATCTCCTCTTTCGACAGCGGCGCGTCCTCGCCGACGCGCATGCGCGTCTCGACTTTCCGTACTTCGCGCGCGGCGTAACGCAGGTAGTCTACCGGATATTTCATGCTGGATTCCTCCCGACGCAACGATACCGATGGCACCAGCGGCGCGCCATGCGCGCATCACGCGTCGAACGCGTCGCGCGATTGCAGTGCGCGCGATACGCCCGAGATTCTCCTCCGATTTCCGTCTCTGGCGCGACTGGGTCGCGTCTCGTTTGGCGCGTTCCCGACACCGGTCGAGCGCGTGGAGCTGCCCGGTGCGCGCGGGCCGTTGTGGGTGAAGCGAGACGATCTGAACGCGAGTGGACTCTGCGACGTCGCATCCGCGTGCGCCGCCGGCAACAAGCTGCGCGCGCTGGAGTTCCTGCTCGCACACGTGAAACCCGGTGATACGGTGCTGGCACTCGGCGGCGACGGATCGACGCACGTGATGGCAACGGTCGTGCTCGCGCACCGCCTCGGCGCGCGCGCGCGTGCGATACGCTGGCCACACGAGATGAACGAGACGGCGCGCCTGGTGGACCGTCGTGCGCGCGAGATGGCCGACGACGTGCGGCGCGAGCGGGGCCCCGTGCGTGCGGTGGTGCGCGGATGGCTCGCGACGCGGCGCACGCGGGAACCAGCGAGGACCTGGTGGGTCCCGCCCGGCGGTGCGTCGCCGCTCGGCATGTTGGGCGCGGTGAACGCGGGGCTCGAGCTCGCGGGTCAGGTGACGCGCGGCCTGCTGCCGGCGCCGGCGCACGTCGTGCTTCCGTTAGGCACAGGCGGCACGGCTGGCGGCCTCGCGCTGGGCTTCGCGATTGCGGGACTCGACACCCAGGTGCTGGGTGTCCGCGTGGTCCCGCGCATCATGGCGAACGAATGGCGCGTGCGACGCCTCGCGCACCGTTGTGCCCGCCTCATTGCGCGGACCACCGGTAGCCGGATACCTCGGGTGGCGCCTCGCGGCATTCGTGTCGTGCACCGATTTTACGGCGGCGCGTACGGGCGGCCGTTGGGCGCGGCACAAGAGGTGCGCCGGGAATTCGAGCGCGCGACCGGCGTGCTATTGGATGAAACCTACGGCGCGAAAGCGTTCGCCGCGGCGGCGGAGCTTGCACAAACGACCGACACGGCAACCTTATACTGGCTCACGTTCGACGCGCGATGCGTGAGCGAACAATCGGTGCCGTCCATGTCGCTGCCGTGAGGGGAGGGCCGGTTGCATGAAATGCCGACTCGCCAATGTGGACCTCGCGTACGACCTGTCTGGCGCATCGCAGAATCCGACGCTCTTGCTCGTGCACGGATTTCCGCACGACCGCACACTGTGGGCGCCGCAGATGCGCGCGTTGTCGGCGGCGTATCAGTGCGTGGCGGCCGACCTGCGCGGGTTCGGTGAGAGCAGCAGTGCCCCGCCCTACTCGATGGACCAGTACGCGGATGATCTGGCGGCGCTGCTCGATGCGATCGGTGTACGTCGCGCGGTGATCGCCGGCATCTCGATGGGCGGTTACGTCGCGTTCGCGATGTGGCGGCGCCATGCGGACCGCGTAAATGGTTTCGTGTTCGTCGATACACGCGCCGGACCGGACAGCGAGGCGGCTCAAGCGCGACGGCGCGAGTGGATCGCGCGCGTGGAGGCGGAAGGCGTGTCCGCGGTGTCCGATACGCTCGTGGGCGATCAGTTGGGCGCGACGACGCGCACGCGACATCCGGAGCTGGAGTCGACGGTGCTCGCCATGGCGCGCCGCATGAGCGAGGAAGGTGTGATCGGTGCGCTCACGGCGGCCATGCTGCGATCCGACTCCAGCGACACGCTGGCCACGATCACGGCTCCGACATTGTTCGTGGTAGGCGATGAGGACACCATTGCGCCACGCGGCGAATCGGAACAGATGCGGACGCTTGTTCCCGGCAGCCGGCTCGAGGTAATACGCGGCGCGGGCCATCTGAGCAATCTCGAGAGGCCCGCCGCCTTCAACGCGCTCGTGAGCCAGTGGGCGGCGACCGCCTGCGATACCGCGCACGCGCCTTGACGGGGCTCGCCGGCGCGGAGTCGAGATGGCGCATGCCCATCCTCGGATGGGATATGACGCGCCTGGCGTGGATCGCCGTGGCTGCCGTCGTGCTGCTGGTGCTGGCGCTCGCATCGATCTGGCATGCGAGCGGACATTCGCGCCGCGCGAAAATCGTGTGGACGGTGGTGGCGGTGATCCTGCCGATCATCGGCCCGGTTGCATGGTTGGCGGCAGGCCGCGAACCGCGGCGCACGCGCGCTAACCGTTAGGCAAAATGCGCGGAGGGACGCCACGCCTGACGTGACGTCCCTCGGATGCGGCGCCCGGCCGGGCGTCAGCGGGTCGGGCGTGTGGGCGGAGCGTCGCTCTTGAACACATCCCGGTTGATCTGCACGAACTGCTTCTGATTCGCGGGCACGTCTTCTTCGGGGAAGATCGCGGTCACTGGACACTCCGGCTCGCACGCGCCGCAATCGATGCATTCATCGGGATGGATGAACAACTGGTCCGGGCCTTCGTAGATGCAGTCCACCGGACAGACATCCACGCACGCCTTGTCCTTTACACCAATGCAGGTCTCGGTAATGACGTAGGGCATTGCAGGCCTCGAGGTACGCGACCGACGGGAACACTCCTAAGCTAATGAAAATCCCCGGCTGCGGGAGTATTGGACCGGCTCCCGGGTTCGATCGCCGGTGGCGGTGCTCAGCGGGGCATCGTCGAGTTCGACGCCTTTTTCGCCTGGGCCAACTCGGTGCGGAACGGCACTGCCTTCTCGGGTTGCTTGAGGGCGTCGTAGACCGCGGCCAGGTCCGTCTGCGCCATACCAAGCCACGTCGCCGGTGGACTGGTCTGCGACTTCAAGATGCCGTAGCCGGTCGTGAGCTCCTTCTCGGCGTCCGCGAACCGGCGCTCGAGTACGAGCGTGTGGCCCAGCCGGACGTGCGCGATGCCGACGAGCTGATGGCTGGGAGCGAGCACCTCTGCATATCGGCGGAGTACGTCGCGGAAGAGCGAGTCGGCGACGGCGTACTGCTTTTTCGCCGCGTACACGCTGGCGAGATTCGAGAGCGCGATCCCGATGAGATAATGTTTGTCGTGATAGATCTGCCGATAGATGTCGGCCATCCGGCGGAAGTCCTGTGCAGCCTCGTCCAACCGCCCGCGTTGCTGCGCGACTTTCCCCAGCTCGTTCAAGGCCGATGCGACCCGCGGGTGCACAGGACCGTACGCGCGCTGCTGTACGTCGAGCGCTTCGCCGAGTAGCTGCGCGGCTTCGTCGTATTTCTTCTCATCGATGAGCGTGCGGCCAAGCATCGTGAGCGCCGACGCGGTCTCCGGGTTGTTGTCACCGTACCACGCGCGGATAATGCCGAGCGCTTCGCGATAGTAGCGCTCGGCCGCGTAGTAGTGT
>JAICLH010000302.1 GCA_025927495.1 Gemmatimonadaceae bacterium | reverse complement strand
CCGCTCGCGTCGAGTGCACACGCCGTGATGTAACGCTTATGAAGATCGAATCCCACGAAAGTCATCGGAGCCTCCCGCAATAGATGCGGTGAAGCTGTGCTCAACCTCAATGACTTTCATCTTCATATAGTCGCGTTAGCCGGCTGCTCAGAGGAGTTTGCGAAACGCTTCGGGGGTCAGACCCGCATCGCGCACAATACCGCCCATGGTGAACGCGTTGACGGGGTTGTGTCGCGGAATCGTCAGAATGCGCTCGCCATCCGACATTACCGTGTGCTTGCCCTCGCGGACCACGCGGAACCCTGCCTTTTCCAGCGCCCGAATCGCATGAAGATGATTGACGCCGGGAATCTTGCCCACCCTAGACAGCCACCTCGATCTCGCGCATGTCACTTCCGTCGGCGAGGTCATCGCGCGCCGCGAGATATTCACGGATGGCATCGGCGATATTCGCGATGGCCTCAGCTTCGGTGGCACCTTGGGACCAGCAGCCCGGGAGCCCAGGCACCGAGGCGCTGTATCCTTCCTCATCGTGGCGCAACGCAATCTTGTATTTCATGCGGACCTCCGTTCTTCAACTTAACGCGATGCCCGTTGCCCGGCTAACGCCCTAGCTAGTTGGTATGAAGCGGCTGGACCTCCACGGCAACGTGGTGGCATGGTTCGCCCCACACAATGAGAACGTGCTCATCGCCCACGGGCGAGGCACACACCGGGAGGCCAGCCGCCATGGATACGATAGGACTGGATCTGCACAAACGCGAGAGTCAACTCTGCATCGGACACGACGACGGCAGCGTGGAGGAACGGCGCATCGTCACGAGCCGCGAGCGGTTCGCCGTGGTGTTGGGCGGCCGCGCGCCGGCGCGCATTCTCCTTGAGGCGAGCACTGAGAGCGAATGGGTGGCACGCTGCCTCGAGCAACTCGGCCACCAAGTGATCGTCGCGGACCCAAACTTCGCGCCGATGTATGCCACGCGGTCGCGGCGCACGAAGACGGATCGTCGCGATGCACGAACGCTGATGGAGGCGTGTCGGTTGGGCGCGTACCGGCCGGCCTATCGGCTGTCGGACGCGCGGCGACACGTACGCGCGGAACTGGCGGTGCGCGAGGCGCTCGTGCGCACCCGCACGCGCTACATCGCGTTGGCGAAGGCGCTGGTGCGACGCGACGGGCTGCGCGTGGCCGCGAGCGAAGCGCATCTGGCGGCGCGGCGGATTGGCGTGCTCGAGCTGTCCGACGCATTGCGCGCCGAACTCGCCCCACTCTTCACCGTACTCGAGCCACTCAATGCGCAGATCGCCGCGGCGGATCGGCGCATCGCCGCCGCCAGCGAGGGCGATCCGATCGTGGCGTTGCTCATGACGGCGCCGTCGATCGGTCCGATCACGGCGAGTGCGATCGTGGCGACAGTCGACGACATCACGCGGTTCGCCTCGGCCCCGCAGTTTGCGGCGTTCCTCGGGCTGGTGCCCGGTGAGCGCAGCTCGGGTGAGAAACGCCGGATCGGCCGCATCACCAAAGCGGGGAATTCCCGCGTCCGCTATCTCTTGGTCGAAGCGGGATGGCGGATCTTGCGCGCGAAGGATGCGGAGACCGCCGCCCTGCGCGCGTGGGCGATGCAAATCGCGGGGCGTCGCGGGAAACGCATCGCGGTCGTGGCGCTGGCGCGTCGGCTCGCGGGCATCCTCCACGCCATGTGGCGCGACGGGCAGCCCTATCAAGCGGCGAAGCTGCGTGCGCCGCGCCCATCGATGCTGCGGTCGGCCTAAGAAACGCGGACGGAGCCACGCGAACGATTCGAGATGACTGACGAGCGAGTGGCGAGCGCGTCGCAGCTTATGGCCGCCGTCGAGAGCCGAGAGCTAGTTAGCGCCGTCCACTCCATCGCACCACCCAGATGCGCCGAGGCCTGTGGGCCTCACCCGAGAGCGCGAACAGAAGGCTGAGCAGCACCTCGATGCGGTCGCGACAATTGAAGATTCGTCAACGGCAAGTGCACGTCGCACTTGACACGGGGCGCCGCTTCACAGAAAGCTGCGAGCCGGCTTAGGTTCAATATCAAAAGACTCAATCGCGATCTCGACGGGAGTCGCGAACGCCAGAACAGCGGCACTCGTCAGCTTCAGCGCCCGTTATACAGCAGGGTCGGGATCGCCGATGAACACCCGGACCTCACGGAGCACTTCGAGAATGCGATTTCGGTTGCCCGGTTTGTTGTTGACGAAGAGCGGGCTTGGGTGCGGCGACGCGAAAATACGAACTGAAGGCCCGCTCGTGCGCACGGTCGCCGCGGCACGTTGCGCGGCCCGGCCGACTAGCACGACTGCCCTGAGTTGCGGCAGGAGCGACAATAGCTGACGAAGGGACTCAGTCGCGGCTTCCACATCAGCGCGCGTTGCAGCCCGTATCCTTTCGTCCGTGCCGATATACCAGGGTACGACATTCCAGGTGACAGTGCGTCGCCGAGCGATCCCTGCCTCGTGATTCAGTTCAAAGAAGTTCTTGGCGGTTTCGTCCGGATTGTTGCGGGAAATGAAACCCGACGCCACGGCTCGTCCGCCCGGCGCCTCCAAAAGAAAGAGAACTT
>JAICLH010000097.1 GCA_025927495.1 Gemmatimonadaceae bacterium | reverse complement strand
TAGCGCAGCGGCTTGACGCTCGGCACTCTCGACCCACAGGCACCTGATGTCCTTCCACACCCCCAGGCGGCGAAGCTCGCCGCTTCCCTCTTCCCGAAGCGCAGCGCTTCCCCAAGCGAGCGCCAGCGAGCGCTTCCCCAGGTTACCGCTTCACGGCGTCGTCGTTTCCGGTTTGCCGTTGGCGTCGAGGAACGTCAAATCGCCTAACGCAAGCTGCCGCACGCCGGCTTCGATCTTCGACCGGTCGCCGACCACCACCCAGATCTCGCGATCCGGCTGGACGAACGTCGCCACCGCCTTCGCGATGTCCTCCGGCGTGAGCGCACGGATCCGCGACTCGTACGTTTGATAGTAGGTGTCCGGCAGACCGTACGTGGCAATGTCGGAGAGTGCGCCGCGGACCGCGCCGCCGGTTTCCCATCGGCCCGCGAGCGTGAGTGTCTGCCGGTCCTTGGCCCCCTGGACCTCGGCGGCGCTGAGCGGGCGCGACGCGGCGATATCGTGCAGCTCCTTGACCAGCTCGCCTAACGATTCCTTGGTCTTGTCGGTCTGGACCGGCGCATAGATGAACCACGGGCGCTGGCCGCGCGCGTCCTGCGCGAAGGCGAACGAGCCGTACGACCAGTGCTTGTCCTCGCGCAGGTTCATGTTGATGCGCGAGCTGAACGAGCCGCCGAACGCATCGTTGAGGGTCTCGAACGCGAGCTCGTCCGGGTTGGCGGTCGGCGCGACGAGCGAGCCACCGATGATGATGGACTGCTCCGCGCCGGGCCGGTCCAGAATGTACACCTTCGTTTTGGTGGGGCCCGGCACCGTCGCGATGTTCTCGGCGGGAATATCGCCGGGCTTCCACTCCTTGAATGCGCGCTCGAGCTTCGGCGTGAGCTCGGCCATGGTGATGTCGCCCACCACCACCAGGGTGGCGTGGTTCGGCTTGAACCACGTGCGGGCGAACGTCGCGAGGTCGTCGCGCGTCATCGCGCGCACCGATTCCTCGGTCCCGCTGCCGGTGAGTGGTTGCGAGTACGCGTGTCCCGGGCCGTAGAGGAGCGCCGGCACGACGCGCAGCGCGAGACCCGTGGGCTCGACCTTCTCCTGCTGAATGTTGGCGAGTGTCGCTTGCTTCTCGCGCGCCAGGTCGCTCGCGGGGAACGCCGGGTGGAGAATCACATCCGAATAGAGCGACAGTGCCGGGTCGAGCTTGTCGCGCAGGACGGAGAGCGATACGGTCGCCACGTCGAGGCCGGCCTGCGCTCCGAGGTCGGCGCCGAGTGAGGCGAGGGCGTCGCCGATCTGGAGGGCGGATCGCGTATTCGTGCCCTCGTCGAGCATCCGCATGGTCATCGACGAGACGCCCGGTGCGTTAGGCTTGTCGGCGGCGTAGCCGGCGTCGAGCAGCATCGACATCCGCACCATAGGGATGGTCGTGCGATGCGCCAGGACGACCTTGAGTCCGTTGGACAGCGTTGCGTGCTCGGCCGGCGGAAGCGGGGCATCCGGCGGTGTGCCTACATCCGGGAACGTCTTGCGATTCACACCGCCGCTCGCGGCGGCGAAGTCGGGGAAGGGGACGACGTCGAGCACATACACCCCGTCGCTGAGCCACCGTTGGGCAGCGCCGCGCAGGTCGGCGATGGTCGCGCGCTGCACACGGTCGAAGTCCACCTTGTATTGCTCGGGGTTGCCGGTGAACGTCTGGCCGCGCGCGAGAATGTCGGATGTGCCGCCGAAGCCGCCGATGCGCTCGATGCGCCGCACGAAGTCGGCTCGATAGCCGGTCTTCACCTCTGCGAGCTCGGCGGCCGTTGGGCCGCTGCGGATGAACGCCGCCACTGTTTCGTTCACCGCGCGCTCCACGTCGGCGACGTTCCCGTTCGGCTGCGCCGTCGCAAGGATGTTGAACTGGCCGGCGATCTCGCGCGCGTTCACGTACGCGAACGCGTCGGTGGCGATCCGGTCGCGGTAGACGAGGCGTTTGTACAATCGTGACGATTTCCCCGAGCCGAGGATGTCGGCGATGAGGCCAAGGTACGTCGCGTCCGCGGAACCGTATTCGGGGACGTTCCACACCTGGTACAGGCGCGCTTGCGGCACGCGGTCCTGCATGATCTGGCGGTGTATGCCCGTCATCTTCGCGACCCAGGTGCTCTGCTTGATGATGGGAGGGCCCGGCGGGATGTCGCCGAAGTACTGCTCCACTTTCTGGCGCGCCGTCTCGACGGTGATGTCGCCGGCGATGGAGAGCGTCACGTTCGCCGGCCCGTAATACGTGCGGAACCAGTTTTTCACATCCTCGAGGGAGGCGGCGTCGAGGTCGTCCATCGAGCCGATCACCGAGTGTGAATACGGATGTCCGGCCGGATACGTGTTCTCGGGAATGATGACGTCGGTCTTTCCGTAGGGCTCGTTTTCACCCTGGCGCTTCTCGTTCTGGACGACGCCGCGCTGGAGCGTAAGGCGCGCCGTGTCGATCGCGCCTAACAAATGGCCCATGCGGTCGGATTCGAGGAACAGCGTGCGGTCGAGCGCCGTCACGGGCACGGTCTCGAAATAGTTGGTGCGGTCTTCGTTGGTCGTGCCGTTGAGGTCCGTGGCGCCTAACGCTTCGGCGGCCGGAATGTAGCGGTCGTTGTGGTTCTCGCTGCCCGCGAACATCAAGTGTTCGAACAGGTGCGCGAAGCCCGTCTTGCCGATGACCTCGTTCTTGGAGCCGACGTGATACCACAGGTTCACGGCGACGATCGGCGCCTTGTGGTCCTCGTGCACCAGCACCGTGAGTCCGTTGCCGAGCACGAACTTGGTGTACTTGATGTCGGGGACGCCCGGCACGGTCCGCGATGGAGCGGGGGCAGGCGCCGGCAGTTGCTTCGTCGGTGGCTGGTTCTGCGCCGCGGCCATCACCGGCGCCAGACCGAGTGCTGCGGCCAGGACCGCTGAACGAATGACGTGCATGGGAACAGCCTCGATGCGATGGGAGATCACGATTCGGCACCAGCCGCGATCATGGGTTCGCGTGGCGCGATTCTCAAGGCGGTGCTCGCCCAACGGGCGATTTCTAACGATTTGCGGACAGATCCGGCGGACCGGCCTCAGGCGGCGTGCCGCGACTCACTCGGTCAGACTGTGCGCCGGATGGACGCGCGCCGCGCGCCAGCAGGGAATGAGTGCGGCGGCGACCGACGCGGTGATGAGGAGGCCGGCGACCAGCACCAGCGTGGCGGGATCTCCCGCCGGCACGCCGTACAGCACCGCCGCGAGCAGCCGCGCGAACGCCACCGCGCCGCCCACGCCGATGACGACGCCGATGCTCGTGAGGCGAACCGCGCCGCCGGCGACGTGCGACACGATGTCCCGCCGGCTCGCGCCGAGCGCCATGCGCACGGCGAGCTCGCGGCGTCGCTGCGAGACGCCGTAGGCGATCACGCCGTACAGGCCGACGACGGCGATCAGCACGACGATGATCGCGAACGTGTTCACGACGTCGGCGATGAGCCAGAATGGAGAGATGTGTCGCGCCTCCATCTCGCGCATGGTCATCACCTGTCCGACCGCGGCGCGCGGATCGACGTTCGCGACGGCGAGACGGATGGGCTCGCGCATCGCCCGCGGATCACCGGCGGTCCACACCTCGAGATCCATCGCCGTGGATGGCGCCTGCGCCGCCGCCCGATAGATCTCGTTGCGCAGCGGCTCATCCAGGCCGCCGTGGTGGACGTCTGCCGCCACGCCGACGATCGTCCACGGCACCGAGTCGATGGTGATCGTTCTGCCTAACGGATCAGCGTTGGGCCACACGTGCGACGCCATGTAATGATTGATCACGGCCACGCGCTGCGCGTTGGTGTCCGCCCGGTCGCCGGCGTCGATGCCGCGGCCGTTCACGATCCGGATCCCCATGGCGCGGAAGTAGTCCGCGCTGATCCGCTGGTCGTTGGCCGTGAGCGGATTCCCGTTGGGTTGCGGCGGACGACCCGGCACCGAGAAGATCGTGCCCCACCAATTGTTGCTGAGCGGCGTCGTGCTCGCGACGCCGGCAGCGAGCACGCCCGGTGTGTTCCGGAGGCGGCCGTCGAGCTGCGAGACGAACTCGCGTGCGCCGCTGTCGGCCGTGCCGCGCGGCAGCGACAACTGCATGGTCAGGACATGATCGAGTCGAACGCCCGGATCGCCGTTGACCATGTTGCGCGCGCTGCGGGTGAGGAGGGCGGCTGCGCTCAACAGAATGATCGCGACGCTCACTTCGACGATGACGAGGACGGCGCGCACTTGCGTCCCGTGCATATCGCCGGCGGCGCCGCGTCCGCCGCCGGCCAGCACCGCCGAGAGTGGAACGCGCGTGGCGCGCACCGCGGGCGCGAGCGCGAACAGCAGCGTCACCGCGATGCAGAGCGCGAGCGTGAACGCCAGCGCGCGTCCGTCCACTCGGACAAAGGCCAATCCCGGCGCGTAGGTGGTCATCGACGGCGGCATGATGCGGGACGCGGCGTGGATCCCCCATGCGGCGAATCCGACGCCTAACGCAGACCCGGCGAACGCGACCAGGAGGGCCTCGGTGAGGAGGTGCCGGGCGAGGCGGCCGCGCCGGCCACCGAGCGCGGCGCGGAGCGCCATCTCGCGCCGCCGCGCCGACGTCCGCGCCAACGACAGGTTGGCCGTGCTCACGCACGCCGCGACGAGCACGAGCGCGACCGCGACGGCAAAGATCCGCACGAGGGTGGCTGTGTCGTCGTTGTGGAATGCGTTGAGCGGCCGCGGAACGAGCACCCAACCCGCATCGGACTTGGGCGACTCGCTCGCCATCTGCAGGCTGATGCGCGCCGCTTCTCGTTGGGCATCGGCTACCGTGGCGCCGGCGGCGAGGCGTCCGAAAATGTCGAGGTAGCGCGAGGCGTGATCATTCGTGTTCGCCGCGGTCAGGACGAGCGGCGTGTAGACATCGACCGCTTCGGGGAACGCGATCCCCTTGGCCAAGACACCGACCACTCGGCGCGGCGCGCCATCCAGCATGACCGTCGAGTCGAGCAGCCCGCGGCTGCCGTCGAACCGGGTGTGCCAGTAGTCGTACGAGACGATGGCCACGCCATCGCGACCGGGGGTGCCCGCGTCGCGCGGGAACCCTCTGCCTAACGCGAACGGCGCGGCCACGAGTGAGAACAGGTTCGGCGTGACGCGGTATCCGTTCACGAGATCGCTCGGCGCGTCGCCGTGCCCGTTCAACGAGGCGCGCCACAACTGCGCCGCGCCGACCGCGGACAGCGTCGTGGCGCGCTCCCTGAGCGCCGTGAGCGCCGCGGGCGAAGCGTTGTCGCACGATGGGCATTCGTGCGGCGAGCGCTGGACCACCCACACGAGCTCGTCCTCGGGAAGTTGCGGAAACGGACGCGCGAGCACGTGGTCGCCCAGACTGAACACCGCCGTCGACGCGCCGATGCCCAAGGCGAGGGTGATCGTGGCGGTCAACGTGTACGCCGGGCTGCGACGCAAGCTTCGGACGCCGTGCCGCAGGTCCTGCGCGAACTGCTCGAGCCAGGTGGGACGCCACACGGCTCGAACGTCCTCGGCGATGAACGTGGTGTTGCCGAATCGTCGATGGGCCGACGCCGCGGCCTCCGCCCCCGTGCCGGCGCCGTACCGTGCGACGTCCTCGGCCTCGAGCTCGAGGTGATCGGCGATTTCGCGCCGAATGTCATCGTCGCCGGGCGTGGGGGGCGTGCGGAACGGCCAGCGCACGGTCACACCTCCGGGGCCGGCTGCATGACCCGGCCAATGGCGCGCACGAGCGCGTCCCACCGCGACTCTTGCGTGCGGAGCTGGCGCCGGCCGGCTGCCGTTAGGCGATAGAACTTGAATTCGCGGGCGCGGCCGGGCGGCGTCTGCCAGCGCGACGCGATCCATCCGTTGCGCTCCAGCCGGTGGAGCGCGGGATAGAGGGAGCCGTGCTCGACGACCAGGACTTCGCGGGTGGTCTGCTGAATGTGCTTGGCGATGCCGTGTCCGTGCGCGGGGCCGAACAGCAGCGTCTTGAGGATCAGCATGTCGAGCGTGCCCTGGAGGAGCTCGATCTGGTTGCGTGGCGCAGGCATCGTCCGCCGATGGTAGGCTGTCTACCATATCGATAGTAGACAATCGACCGTCTGTCAACGATGCGCATCGCACGGCCGGTGGTTTCCCGCGCGCCGTGGCGAGCATCGGGCAGCCGCGGGAGCGCTCTGGTGGTTCGCGGGCCCACGCTGCATTGTCTCACCCGACATGGTGGCAGGCATCGATCACCCCAGCCCGGATGCGCATTTCATGAGCTCGACGAATCGGAGAGGACGCATGGCCCGTATCGGTGCGGCGGTCGCGGTGGCCGGCGCGTGCGGTACCGCGGTACTGATCGGGTACGGACAGCGGACCGCCCACGCCGCGCCGGCGCCCTCCCATGGTCCGACCGCCGGACTGCGCTTCGAGATCGCATTTCCATCGTCGGCGGCGTCGCAGCCGCAAACCGGCCACATCGTACTCGTCGTCTCCAAGGACACGAGCGACGAGCCGCGGTTTCAGTACCAGGTGTACGAGCCCGGCGTGCAGCCTGGCTTCGGGCTCGACGTCGATAGCCTGGCGCCGGGGAAGCCTGCGGTCATCGACGGCTCGGTGTTCGGTTGGCCGCTCGCGAGCGTGAACGACTTGCCGGCGGGCGACTACCGGGTGCAGGCCGTGCTCAACCGCTACGAGCCGTTTCACATGGCGTCCGGCCACACGCTGTGGCTCCCGCCGGACAAGGGCGAGGGACAGCACTGGTTCTCCAAGCCGGGCAACTTCTACAACACGCCGGTGTCGGTGCACCTCGACCCGCGCGCCGGCCAGACCGTCCGCCTAACGTTAGACAAGGTGATCCCGCCGATTCCGGCGCCGAAGGACACGAAGTGGGTGAAATACGTGCGCATCCAGAGCGCGCTGCTGTCCAGGTTCTGGGGCCGGCCCATGTACCTCGGCGCCATCGTGCTGCTGCCCGCGGGCTTCGACGACCATCCATCCGTGCACTATCCGCTGACCGTCGACCAGGGACACTTCCCGACGGGCTTCCACAACTTCGATCCGCATCCGCCTGCCGCGGGCCTGCACGGGCGCGACAGCGTACGCGCCGCGTACGGCTACGATCTGTTCAAGCAGTGGACGGGGCCGCATTTCCCGCGGATGCTGGTGATGCAGATCCAGCACGCGAATCCCTACTACGACGACTCGTACGCCGTGAACTCCGCGAACCTCGGTCCGTACGGCGATGCGATCGTCCGCGAGCTCATTCCGTACGTCGAGAAGCGGTTTCGCGGCATCGGCGCCGGGTGGGCGCGCACGCAATTCGGCGGGTCGACCGGCGGATGGGAATCGTTAGGCGAGCAGATCTTTTACCCCGATGACTTCAACGGCACCTGGACGTTCTGTCCCGATCCGGTCGATTTCCGCCAGTACGAGACAATCGACATTTACGGCGACACGAGCGCGTACGTGTTCAACGCGCAGTGGAAGCGCACGCCCCAGCCGTCGGGTCGCGACTACCTTGGACACCTGCTGACGACGGTCGAGAACGACAACCACTGGGAATACGTGCAGGGACGCAAGGGGCGGTCGAGCGAGCAGTGGGACATCTGGGAGAACGTGTGGGGACCGCCGGACAGCGATGGCTACCCCAAGCCGCTGTACGATCAACTCACGGGCCACATCGATCCGAGCGTCGCGCAATACTGGAAGGAGCACTATGACCTGCGCTACATCCTGCAGCGCGACTGGAAGACGTTAGGCCCGAAGCTCGTGGGCAAGATTCACATCTACAGCGGGACGATGGACAGCTGGCACCTGAACAACGCCGTGTATCTGATGCAGGATTTTCTGGACCAGACGAAGGACCCGCCGTACGCGGGCTCCATCGAATACGGCGACCGTTACGAGCACTGCTGGACGGGAGACTCGCAGCATTCGCTCGAGGTGGGCTCGATGACGGTGTTCCAGCGCTTCCTGCCGGTGATGGCGCGCCACATCGTGGACACCGCGCCGGCGGGAGCGGACACGGTCGGCTGGCGATACTGATCCGGCCGGGAACGATCAGCCCTGCCGGAGCCGTTCCAACGACTGCGTCACGTTAGGCGGAACGAACAGGTTGTCGGAGATCGCGGCAATCTCCTCGGCTTCCTGCCACGCGCGCTCGAGGTCGGCGAGCTCGCCCTCGAAGGCGCGGCGTTCGGCTTCTTCGTGGAGCGCCATTTCGAGCGCCAGGCGGTATTCGCCCGGCAGTCCGAACAGCCCGTGCTTGGTGAAGCTGGTCGACATGCTGTCGCGACCCCACCGCCGACCGGTGTTGCGCGGCCGCGTGTACACGTGCGTGCTCTGCGTTAGGCGATCGATGAAGCGATCGGCGCTGCCGGCGCGCTCGATCTCGTCCACCGCGCCGGCGATCGCCTTCTTGTTGCCGCCGAACCGGTTCACCTTGGGGATCACGATCGACGCGATGCGCTGCGCTTCGCGTCCCTCGAAGTGTGCCTGGCCGTTCTTGAAGCGAAGGTCGATCGCGAGACCGCCGTCGGCGCCGCGACCCAGCGCCGTCTCGGCCAGGTGGCGCCGACGCACGTGCACGACGCCCGTCTGCGGCGTGTTGATTTTCGCGACCACTGCTTCGGGATTGCCGTTCACCGCGATGGCGCCGGCGCGCAGGGCGAGCCAGCCAATGCCGCCGATCATACCCGCGTACGCACCGAGGGCGATGATGCCGCCCACGCCGGCGACCGCGCCTCCGGCAACGAGCAGCTGGCGGCGGCGCCGTCGCCCGAACTGATCGCCGTAGCGCCACGCCGCGAACTCTGGCCGGAGCGGCTGGCCGATTCGCACCAGCGTCGTGCCGTCGCGCAGCTTGGCCAGTCCGATGTTGTCGGTGGACACGCGCCGTCGCGTGTCGTGGAACAGTCGCTCGGCGTCTTCGATAGCCTCCCAGCGCTCCTCGAGCGGCGACAGGTTCCAGCGCTCGCAGTGCCGACACACGACCCAGAGGCGCCCTTTGGCTGCGTCGAACGCGAGACGCCTCCCGACCGGGAACCTCTCCAGCGTCTCGTTGGCGCCGAGCGGCTTGTTGCAGAAGAGACAGGTGGCGTACATGGGCTACTTGTATATACGCAATAACGGGCAGTTAAGTGTCCCGCGCTCTCGGCGGACCCGAGCGCGAGATCCGGCAGCGAGTTGGCTGCGCGGAAGGCCATGAGTTGCGGAATAGCCCGGTGCAGCGGTAGGATCGAGTACGAGGCCACATCGATGACGCCCGACAGGCGTCAGGATTGTCTCAGCGAGTCGTGAGGGAACCATGTCCACGGCCACCGCACTCAACCACACCGTGTCGCGCAAACCGCGCGACGATGAAATCGACGTGTGGGGACTCACCCATCCGGGCAAAGTTCGCAAGAACAATCAGGACCACTTTCTCCTGGGCTCGCTGCACAAGCGACTCGAGATTCGTGCGTCGTCGCTGCCGCCTTCCGAGCTGCTGCAAACACGCGATGAGCGCATCGGATTTCTCGCAATGGTTGCCGACGGGGTCGGCGGACACGCCGCGGGCGAGGAGGCGAGTCGTCTGGCGCTCGAGGAAGTCACGTTGTACGTCGCTCAGAGCACGAGGTGCTACTACGACTGGGATTCCCAGTCGGATGACTTCACCGACATGCTGCAAACGGCGGCGCTCAAGAGCCACGAGCGCTTGTTGGAGCACGCCGGGTCCTATCCCGACATGCGCGGGATGGCGACGACGCTCACGCTCTACATCGGTGTCTGGCCCTGGTTTTATCTGCTGCAAGTGGGCGACTCGCGATACTACCTCTATCACAACGGCGAGCTGACGCAGGTGAGCCGCGACCAGACGGTCGCGGAAGAGCTGGCCCGACAGGGTCTGCTCACGCGAGCCACCGCGGCTGCGTCTCCGTTAGCCAACATGCTCTCGAGCGCGATCGGCGGACATCAGGCGGCGCCGGTGGTGACGCGCCTGCGTGCGGACTGGGGACACGTGCACCTGTTGTGCAGCGACGGCCTCACCAAGCACGTGTCCGATGCGCGCATCGCCGAGCGGTTGCGGGCGATGACATCGGCGCGGGCGGCGTGCGAGGGCCTGCTGCAGGACGCGCTGGATGGCGGCGGCACGGACAACATCACGGTCATCGTTGGGCGGGCGATCCGAAACGATCGCGGATGAGCATGGCCGGCGACCCGAACCGGCCAACCTTTGGATCCCACCGTGCCGTTTCCCGGCGCGACAGGCCTGGCAGTGGAGCGAATGCTGCAATAGGCAGATCGCGACCATTGCAGGTGTGGCCGGGCGACCGTGAGCTCGAATGCGGCGCATCGGCGAGCGTTGGACACAATCGAGGTCCTTCACCGGGAGCATCCCATCCATGTCAAAAACCCCGCGTGCTCTTCGCCGGTTGGCGTCTCCCCTGGCGCTGGTTGCGATGCTGGCGTTGCTCGCCGGATGTGCGAGCGTGACGCCCATCCAGCGGCTGCTGGATGACCCGGGCCGCTACGACGGCAAGTCGGTCAAAATCGAAGGTAGGGTGAGGGAGTCGGCCGGCGCGTTCGGACTGGGCACTTACCAGGTGCAGGACAACACCGGAACGCTCACGGTGGTGAGTCAGAGCAATGGGGCGCCGCGGACCGGGGACAGGATTGACGTCAAGGGCATTTTCCAAGCGTTGTTCACGCTGGGCAGTCGGAGCCTGGCGGTGCTGCGGGAGCAGAGCCGGTCATTTCCGTGATTGTGGTCGCGCGATGTAGGGGGCGGCAGCAATAGAAGGTCTGTATTGGGATGGAAAGGTGGCTTAGTAGGGAGTGGTTGGTCCCATCGTGCGGGCCATGCTCCATTGCTCCCAATGCGGCCAGGGAATAACACTATGGGTATGCCTGCTTCCTCGACCAAGTGGACTGCGGAGCGCGTGCGCGCGATGCCCGACGACGGCAACCGGTACGAGGTCATCGACGGCGAGCTGTACGTGACGCCGGCGCCAACTTGGGAGCACCAGCGCGCTGCACTTGGTTTAGCGAACCGGCTACCTGCGTTCATCGCGGCTCATGGAATCGGCGACGTTTACTTTGCCCCGGCGGACGTCGAGTTTGCATACGACCGGATGGTAGAGCCAGACGTGTTCGTGGTTCCGCTAGTGGAGGGACGCCGGCCGCGGACGTGGGACGAGGTGAAGAGGATGCTTCTGGCCGTCGAAATCCTGTCGCCGTCCAGCGCACGGGCCGACCGCGTCACCAAACGGCTTCTATACCAGCGTGAGCGAGTAGACGAGTACTGGATAGTGGATGTGGACTCGCGCCTCATCGAGCGGTGGCGACCCGACGACAGCCGGCCTGAAATAGTAGGAGGAGAGCTTGTTTGGCAGCCGGGTCCAGTGACGCCTGCGCTCACGATCGATCTCGACGCCTACTTCAAGGAAGTGCGTCTCGAGTAACACGCAGGCGTTGACATCGCGGTCACGTACGGTATGTTTTCAAGGCTACAACTGAACCGCCGAGCGAGTTGAGCTCGGCGCGCCCTTGGGTCCCCACCGCGCACCAGTGGCGAGTGCACCCGGCGGCAGCGGATGGATACCGGCTCCGTTCTGGAGCGACCGGTCCACCCGTTTTTTTGCTGGATTTTCACAGGCTCTAGCCTCGGCAGCGATAGCGAATTCTCATGGCACGCATTACACCGCTCGATCACTATCGGAATATCGGCATCATGGCGCACATCGATGCCGGGAAAACGACGACGACCGAGCGCATCCTGTATTACACAGGAAAGAGCTACAAAATCGGTGAAGTCCATGATGGCGCGGCCACCATGGACTGGATGGAGCAGGAGCAGGAACGCGGCATCACGATTACGTCGGCTGCGACCACGTGCTTCTGGCGCCGTAACGGCACCGAGTACCGGATCAACATCATCGACACGCCGGGACACGTCGACTTCACGGTCGAAGTCGAACGGTCGCTCCGAGTGCTCGACGGTGCGGTGACGCTCCTGGATTCCGTGGCCGGCGTCGAGCCGCAAACGGAAACGGTGTGGCGCCAGGCGGACCGGTACGGCGTGCCGCGCATCGTGTTCGCCAACAAGATGGACCGCGTCGGCGCGGACTTCGACCGCTGCGTGTCGATGATTCGCTCGCGCCTGTCGCAGCGCGCGTATCCGCTCCAGTTGCCCATCGGGTCGGGCGAGCTGTTCGTCGGGCATATCGACGTGCTCCGCCGCGTCGCGATCGTGTTCGACGAGGCAACGTTAGGCAAGACGTACATCGAAGAGCCGGTCCCGGAGAAGTACAAAGGCGCGGTGGAAGAGGCCCGCCACGCGGCCATCGAAGCCGCGGTGGAGCACGATGAGACGCTGCTCGAGAAGTACCTGGGCGGTGCCGAGCTGACGTTCGACGAGATCCAGCACGCGATCCGGCAGGCGACTATCGCGGGGCAGTTCGTCCCCGTGCTGTGCGGCGCGTCGTTCAAGAACAAGGGCGTGCAGCAGCTGCTCGACGCGGTGATCGACTATCTGCCGGCGCCGGTCGACTTGAAGGCGATCAAGGGACACGTTCCGCACCACGACGAGACCTTCGAGGAGCGCGTCGTGTCCGACGACGCATCGTTCGCCGCGCTGGCGTTCAAGATCGCGACGGACCCGTTCGTCGGAAAGCTGACGTACATCCGCGTGTACTCGGGCGTGCTGAACGGCGGGTCGTACGTATACAACTCGACGAAGGATCGCCGCGAGCGCGTAGGTCGGCTGCTCCAGATGCACGCCAACAAGCGCGAGGAGATCGAAGAGGTGCGTGCCGGCGACATCGCGGCCGTGATCGGTCTCAAGGATACGCGCACGGGCGATACGCTCTCGGACGAAAATCACCCGGTGGTACTCGAGGCGATGAAGTTCCCGGCGCCGGTGATCGACGTCGCGATCGAGCCCAAGACCAAGGCCG
>JAICLH010000174.1 GCA_025927495.1 Gemmatimonadaceae bacterium | reverse complement strand
CGCTCGAGCAGCGTGACCGCGCGGTCCATGTCGACACGACGTGCCACGATGGCGCGCGCCTTCATGAAAAGCTCGAGGGCCTCGACTTGTGCCGGCGTGGCGCGCGCGCGCTTCGTCGCGGCCGTGGCATCGAACGTCACTTGCAGTTTTGCCGCAATCGCGGCCGCGATCTCGTCCTGCACCGCAAAGACATCCACGAGCTCGCGATCGTAGCGCTCCGACCAGAGGTGATAGCCGTCGGCGACGTCGGTGAGCTGCGCCGTGATGCGGAGACGCGCACCGGATTTGCGCACGCTCCCCTCCAGCACCGTGGCGACGCCTAACTTCTCGCCGATCGTGCGTAGATCGTCACGCGTGCCCTTGAACGAGAACGCGGATGTGCGCGCTGCCACGCGAAGCCCATCGATTTTCGTGAGGACGTTAGTGATCTCCTCGGAGAGCCCGTCGCCCAGATAATCGGTATCCTTGTCTGCGCTCAAATTCTCGAACGGCAACACCGCGATCGATCGCGCGGGCGCGCCGCCATGCATCGCTGCGCCAGATGACGCGCTCGCGTGCAGCGCGTCGCGCAGCTCCCCTGCCGTCTCGAACCGGTCGATCTTCGTGCGCGCGAGCGCTCGTTGGACGACGCGCGCGAGTGGCCGCGAGACGGCGTCCCGCAGAGCTGCAACGTCCGCGGGCGTCTGGACGAAACGCTTCGCGATCACGGATTGCGCGCTCGGGCCAGTGAATGGAGCCTCGCCGACGAGCATCTCGTACAGCACGCACCCGAGCGAATAGATGTCGCTGCGTCCGTCGATAGGTTCACCGATGGCTTGTTCCGGGCTCATGTACGCGGGCGTCCCGACGCTCGTGCCGATCTGTGTGAGCGAGTCGCTCGCGACGTCGCTCAGCGCTTTCCCGATGCCAAAGTCGGCCACGAGGGCGTGGCCATCCTGTAGCATGATGTTCTCTGGTTTGATGTCGCGGTGCACGACGCCCTGGCGGTGTGCGTGGTCGAGCGCCGCCGCAACCTCGGAGGCGATGCGCACGGCGTCGGCAATGGGAAGCTGTCGATCGGCGGCCATGCGGTCGCGAAGCGAGCGCCCCTGAACGTGTGGCATGACGTAGTACAGCAGGCCCTCGCTGTCGCCCGAATCGAACAGCGACAGGATGTGTGGGTGGGCGAGTTTGGCGGCCAGGCGGATCTCGCGCAGGAAACGGTCGCGACCGATCGACTCGGCGAGATCGGGGCGGAGAATCTTCACGGCCACGTCGCGATCGTGCTTCAGGTCGCGTGCAAGATAGACCGTCGCCATCGCACCGGCGCCGATTTCCCGGTCGATGCGGTAGCGGCCGGCGAGCGTATTGGAATGCAGGTCCACGACGCTACAGATTACATCGTTTTCGCGAGGGACGCATGTCGCCTGTCAAGCTGGATCCTCGGTCGCTCGCCGGCCGGTTGCGCGCTGCGGCGCTTGCTTTGCCCGAAACCACGGAAGACTTTCCGTGGGGAGAGCGCGCGTTCAAGGTGCGCGGGAAAGTGTTTCTTTTCTTGCACGCCGAGGGACGCGGCGTGAGGTTCTCGGTCAAGCTACCGCGGTCGTCGGCCGAAGCGCTGGAGCTGCCGGACGTGGAGCCAACGGGCTACGGACTGGGCAAACACGGTTGGGTGACGGCGTCGGTCGATGCGACTCGCGATGCGCCGATCGAGACGTACGAGGCGTGGCTCGCCGAGAGCTATCGCGCGGTGGCTCCCAAGAGGGTGCTCGCCAAGATGCCTAACGGAGGCGTGTGGTAGACACCGTTCCATAACCGCCGGCTGGACACCACATGCCCATCATTGCCCTTCGCCCCGACAAAGCCAGGAAGGCGACGTCGCAGTGCCGGAAGCCCGCGGGGTGGTTCGGGCAGCTGACGCTGTGGTCGATGAACCGCCGGCATTCGAAGCTCACCGACTGGGGATTGCAACAGGTGTCGATCGGGCCGAGCGACGCGATACTCGATGTCGGCTGCGGCGGTGGACGCACGGTGGCAAAGCTCGCGGCGCGCGCGGCGGCGGGTCGGGTGCACGGCGTCGACTTCGCGCCGGCGAGCGTCGTGGTATCGCGCCGGACGAATCGTCAGGCCGTCGAGGCGGGCCGAGTCGCGATCGAGGAGGCCTCGGTGTCGGCGCTGCCGTTCGCCCCCGACACGTTCGACCTGGTGACGGCAATCGAGACACACTTCTGGTGGCAATCGTTAGGCGACGGCGCGCGCGAGATCTTGCGCGTGCTCAAGCCGGGCGGTACGTTCGTGATCGTCGCCGAGTTCTACAATGGCGGCCGCCACGCCCGGTACGCCGAGCGATTGGGCAGGATCACAGGGATGACGGCGCTCGACGTCGCCCAACACCGGGCCATGTTCACCGACGCCGGCTTCGCCGATGTCCGGACCGTCGAGGACGCGGGGCGGGGATGGATCTGCGGCATCGGTACCAAACCCACGAGGTGACACGGCATGCTGTCGCGTATGGCACTGGGGCTCGTTGGTCTGCTGGCGGTGTCGCCGCTCGGCGCGCAGACGGCCGCGCCGTCCGATTCTCTGTTAGGCCATCTCATCGGCCATTGGGTATTGCGTGGCCCGATGTCCGGCAAATCGGTGGTCCACGACGTGACCTTCGCCTGGGTGTTAGGCACGGAGTACGTGGAAATGCACGAGGTGTCGCGCGAGCGGACGGCAACGGGCGCGCCGGCCTACGAAGCCATCGTGTATCTGGGTTGCGATCCGCACACGCACGAATATGCGGCGATGTGGCTCGACAACACGGCGTACGGAGCGTTCGCCCCCGCCGGCATCGGGCATGCGCAGGCCGCGGCGGATTCGATCCCGTTCGTCTTCACGAGCTCGCCGACCAGCCGTTTTCACAACACGTTCGTGTACGACCGCGGGTCGGACCGTTGGGCGTGGCACATGGACAACGATGACGACGGCGTGCGGCGACCCTTTGCACGCGTGACTCTGACGCGCGAGTGATGCCGCCTAACGCACCGCGCCGGCGCTACGCGCCCATCGCCTTGAGGATCACCCGCTTGGGCCGTTGGCCGTCCCACTCGCCGTAGAAGATCCGCTGCCAGGGCCCGAGGTCGAGGCGGCCGCCGGTCACCGGCACGATCACTTCGTGTCCGATCGTGAGCGAGCGCAGATGCGCGGCGGCGTTGTCCTCACCGGTTTCGTTGTGCCGGTACCGCTTGGGGTCCCACGGCGCGATCGATCGCTCGAGCCAGTCGAGGATGTCCTGCCACAGGCCGGGCTCGTGGTCGTTGACGAACACCGAGGCGGAGATGTGCATCGCGGACACGAGCACGAATCCCTCGGCAATGCCGGCGGCGTCGCGGCACCGTTCGACGTCATCGGTGATGTCGATGATTTCCTGGCGGCGCTTGGTATTGAACGTGAGGTAATTGGTGTGTGTCTTCATTCGGCTTTCGGTGAGCAGCGAGCGTGCCGCGCCGCGTCATGCGTTGCTCGTGGGAGCCGTGGCGGCGCGTTTGAGCATCCATCGATAGAGCCAGACGGTGATGCCGATGAAGGCGAGCACGCCCAACACCGGCGCCGGCTTGAACGATTCTGGGACAAGGGCGATCGGCGCGTCGGTCGAGAGGGCGACAATGAGTCCCGCGTTCACAACGCCCCACACGCTCTCGCCCACGATCAGCCCGGACGCCACGAGCGTGCCCAGCCGTTGGGTGCGCTCGGGGTCGGGCGTCGTGCGCGAGCGGCGGTCGTACCAGTACGAGATGATCGCGCCGACGATCACCGCGAAGGTGGCCGACATTGGCAGATAGATGCCGATGCCCACGGCGAGGGGCGGAATGCGCAGTTTGCGCATCACCCCCAGGACTTCGTCGAGGATGATGAGTCCGACGCCGACGAGTGCGCCGATGCCGATCATGTTCCAGTCGAGCTTCCCGCCGATCACGCCGGTTGCGAGAGCCGAAATGAGTGTGGCTTGCGGGGCAGGCAGCGGGTTGTGTGAGAGCACGCCGACGTTGGCCGCGCCGGCGAAGCCGTAGGCTTTGGCGAGCAGGTTGAGCACCCATGGCACCACCGCCGCGCCGGCGCCGACGCCGACGATGAGCGCGATCTGTTGGCGCATGGGCGACGCGCCGACGAGCTGGCCCGTCTTGAGGTCTTGCAGATTGTCGTTGGAGATCGTGGCGCACGCGAATACGATTGCCGTGATGAAGAGCGCGAACGCGACGAGCGCGCCGCGCGTGTCCGCCGTTGGGCGGACGGCAACGACGAGAATCGACGCACACACGACGATCGATAGAATGCCGACGCCCGAGATCGGGCTGTTGGACGCGCCGATGAGGCCCGCCATGTAGCCGCAGATGCCGGCGATGATGAACCCGACGATGAGCACGAACGGCACCGCAATGACCGTGAGCAGCACCGCGTTGTGGGCCAGCACGGTGGAGCGCGCGAACGAGAACGCCAGCCAGCCCGCGATCACCGCGCAGGCCGCGGCGAGCGCGAAAATCCAGGGCCGCGTGAGGTCGCGATCGCGGTCGTCGGCGGTGTCGGCGGCGCGCGCCGCGGCCAGGGTGGCCACCAGACCTGCAACCACGGGGCGGGCTAGTCGCGCGAGGCTGTAGATGGCGGCGATGCCGATGGTGCCGGCGCCCAGGAATCGAACCTGGGTGCGCCAGATCGTCGCTGTGTGCGCGGCTACGCTCACGCCGGCCGCGGCCGGCTGCATGGACGTGAGGATCGGGACGGCGATGACCCACGAGATGATTTGACCGACGAGCATCGCCATGCCCACCGAGAGTCCGACGATCTGTCCCACGCCGAGCAGGGCGAGGGACCACGCGAAGTCGTATCCGCTGGAGGCGTTCGTGCCCAACGAGAAGGCTCCCGTTAGGCCGCCGGCCACGATCCGCGTGCTGGTGAGAATCGCCAGAACCGCCGACGTGATGGAGCCGAGGATGACGGCGACCAGGCCTTCGCGGGCTTCGCCGGTGTCGTCTTTGACTTCGCCGCGCGTGCCCGATCCCACTTTGAGGACTTCGGCGGCGGCGACGCCTTCGGGGTAGGGAAGGTCCGACGTGGTGACGAGTGCGCGGCGGAGCGGGATGGTGAAAAGGACGCCTAACACGCCGCCGCTCAGGCAGATGAAGAAGGATTCCCAGAAGGGGAATCCGGTCCACCATCCGACGATGACGAGGCCGGGGAGCACGAAGATGATGGCCGAGAGGGTGCCCGCCGCGGAGGCGACCGTTTGGACGATGTTGTTTTCGAGGATGGTGGAATCTTTGACGACGCTCAGGACGGCCATGGAGATGACCGCGGCGGGGATGGATGACGCGAAGGACAGTCCGACCTTGAGGCCGAGGTAGACGTTGGCCGCGGTGAAGAGGATGGTGATGAGCACACCGAGCACGAGCCCGCGGATGGTGAGTTCTTTGGGTTTCATGTGTTAGGCGGAGCTGGCTGCGGGTCGCGCCGGCCTTGGGTGGCGGCCGGCGGTGGCGGTGTGCCGCGCGATCGGAGGTGTAGCTGCGCTGGGGCTCTAATGTCCGCCGCGAGCGTCGCCGAAGCAAGCAC
Organism: Gemmatimonadaceae bacterium; assembly: GCA_025927495.1. Classification (GTDB taxonomy): domain Bacteria; phylum Gemmatimonadota; class Gemmatimonadetes; order Gemmatimonadales; family Gemmatimonadaceae; genus JADGGM01. The sequence goes on along the minus strand of JAICLH010000174.1, from coordinate 3,029 downwards.
CTTGTGCAATCCAGGAACCCAGTGCGCGGCGATTGGATGGTGGTATGCGGCGAGGGCACCGTGATCGGTGCCCGGTGCAAGACCATCTCACTTTATGACGCGCAGTCTATCAGCACGGCCTAACACACGTTAGGCCGCTACGGCTTCCGCGCCAAGGCACCTATGGCAAGTGCACGCATCGACGCTGACTTCAACGGGATCGACCGCCGCGAGCCCGATAGGCCCGGCCAGTTTGAGCCGGGACTATCGGACGACCGACCGCGCGATCCACGTCCCTGTTACTGTCCCGAGCTCTCACCCAGCGCAACGAGCAGCTCGTCCAACTGATCGAACTGCTCGCCCATTGCATCCTGTGCTCCGGTACCGGCAGCGTCGAGCGCTTCCTTCGAAGGATATCTCTCGGTCAGGACCACCAGCGTCTTGCCGGCCGTCTCCTCGAAGGTCACCGTGGTGACAGACCCGCCCTCGCCACCTTCGTCATTGCTCCATGCGAGGCGCGAATACGGCTTCACTTCGACATACGTGCCGAAAAACGCCACAGGCTCGGGGCTGTGGTCGAATACCAATCGGTACTTGCCTCCGACACGAGCATCCAGTTCGCAGGACAGCAGGGTCATTCCCATCGACTTGGGCACCCACCAACGCTTGAACAGCTCGGCCTTGGTAAATGCCTCGAACACGATGCGCGCCGGGCCGTTGATGGTCCGCGTGACAACCACCTCGCGGTCCGACTTCCGCTCCACCGTGGTGCGGTGCTTCACGGGGCCGGGCTTACTTTCGCTTCCTGCGTTCATCGCGCTTCTCCTTTCGTGTGAGTTCCTCGACAACCGTGTCCAACGCGTCGAAGCGTTCGTCCCAGCGCTCGCGGTAGTTCTCGAGCCACACCGTCGCTTCCTTCAATCGGCGCGGACCCAGCCGGCACGTCCGCACGCGCCCGATCTTCTTCGTGGTGACGAGCCCCGCCTGCTCCAGAACGCCGACGTGCTTCTTCATGCCCGTGAGCGTCATGTGGAACGACTCGGCAAGGTCCGTGATCGAAGCGTCCGCGCGCCCGAGCTGCTCCAGAACGCCACGCCGCGTCGCGTCCGAGAGCGCGGCGAACGAAGTATCGAGTCGGGTCGTCATATACTGAACCATGTGGTTCAGTATTTAATGCAAGCCTCGCGGCATGGCAAGGGGTGGCCGCGAAAAACGAGGCGTCCTGCGATCTCAGCAGCACGTGACCTCGGCCTGACGTTCGCAAACATCGACGATCTGCTCGACTGCATCTGCAGCGTCGCCCATCCTCGCGCCATATTCTATCGGCTCACCGTTGCCTTCCACTTCCGGGGTCACAATGCCCTTCCTCCGCCGTCATCGCGCAATGCGCGCCCTTGCTCTCGGTGCCGCGGGTCTCGGCCTCGCCGCGTGCGGCGGACGCGCATCCGCTTCGACCGTAGATGAAGCAGCCGCGGTGCGAGCGGCGCGCGCCGCCCAGAACGCCGCGATCAAGTCCCGTGACTTCAACCGCATGGCGTCGTTCTGGACGGACAGTGTCACGCTGACTGCAGGTCTCGGCACGACCTTGCGTGGGCGTGACGCGTATCGACGCGCCTTTGAACAGGACGTCGACGTAACGTACGAGCGGACGACAAAGCAGGTGGACGTGAGCACCAACTGGCCCCTGGCTTGGGAGCGAGGCACCTGGACGGGACGCGGAACTGGCGGCGGAGATGCGGTGCCGGTGCTCGGTGGCAGCTATGCCGCGCAGTGGGTCAAGGTCGGTGGCCGATGGTTGATTCGCTCGGAGCTCTTTGTTGCCACCTTCTGCAAAGGCGCGGCGTGCCGCTGGCCAGCCGCGCCGCAGTAATCGCGCCGCCGGCTAGCACGGCGTTGCGGGAGACGAGCGCACCACGCACTCTCGTGTGATCTGAATTCATTTTGGTGCGTTCGCAGCTGACCGCCAGGTCGTTAGATGGGTACTCAGCCGACGCGTACTGGCTCCCGCGGTCGGAACGATGCATCAGCCCAGCTCGGCGGGCGCTTGAGCGACGCCTGATAGCCCGAGGGCGCGACCTCGAGCACTCGGCACATGCGTCGCACTTGAAACTCGCCTCGATGGCGAGTGATCACGGCATACCTCATCGCGACTCCTTCGCGAAGTACACAATGCGATCTCGGGCACCGGGCATCGCGCGGACTCGCGGTCGCGTGTGACGCCGCGTACCATTGACGAATCCTTTGTACCGAGGAGTTGGAGAACCCATGAGCGCCTTTTACGGACAAACGCACCGCGCCCTGCAGGAGGAACACGGCACGCGCCGAATGGCCGATCGCCTGGAGGAGCTCGCGCACGGCGAGTTCGATCCGATAGAGAGGGGATTCATCGAGGGCGTCTCGATGTTTTTCCTGAGTACCGTCGATGACCGCGGGCGACCCACGGTGTCGTACAAGGGAGGCGCGCCGGGGTTCGTGCGAGTCGTGGGCCCGAGTGAGCTCGCCTTTCCGAGCTATGACGGCAACGGGATGTTCCTGTCGCTCGGCAACATCTCGGCGCACCCCCAGGTCGGGTTGCTGTTCATCGACTTCGAGCATCCGCACAGGGTGCGCGTGCAGGGCGCGGCGCGAGTGCTGCGTGACGATCCAATGATGCCGGAGTTCCCCGGCGCGAAGCTCATCGTGCGCGTGGAGGCGGAGCAGATATTCGTCAATTGCGGCCGCTACATCCATAAGGTGCAGGGGCGCACGCTGTCACCGCACGTGCCGGACGCCCAGGGACATCAGCCGTTCCCGACGTGGAAGCGGCTGGATCTGTTCACGGGATCGCGGTCGGAGCGCGACGAGCGAAGGGTTGCGGAGGCTGGGGGAGAGATGTCGCTGGAGCAGTATCCCGGGGAGGACCCGGGGTAAGGAGCCGAAAGGCATGCGGCGCTGTCGTCCTCTGGTTGCAAACGTAGATTGCCGTGAATCGAGGAGGTGCAGCATGTGCCCCTATCTACAGCGTGCAATGCAGACGGCGGCAGGCGCGTCGTGCAGAATTCGCAGCTCAT
>JAICLH010000052.1 GCA_025927495.1 Gemmatimonadaceae bacterium | reverse complement strand
CTGAGCGACGCGCGCGGCCACGTCACGGGCGCGACGCTCACACAGTTCGGCACATCGCTCGGCACGCCCGCGTACATGGCGCCCGAGCAGGTGGCAGCCGACCCCGAGGTGGAACATCGCGCCGAACTTTATGCGTACGAGTGTCTGGCCAACGATCAGATCACTGTCCGAGCGCCGTTAGCCGGCCGATCGCCGCAGAAGCTCCTCGTCGCACAGATGTCCGAGAATCCCCAGCCGGTCACCGAGATCAGGGCCGACACACCGCCCGAGCTGGCCGACCTCGTGATGCAGTGTCTGGCCAAGGACGCCGCCGCGCGGCCACAGAGCGCCGCGGACGTGGTGCGCGTACTCGACGTGGTCACGAGCAGCGGCACCCGCGCCGCCATGCCGGCGATTCTGTTAGGCGGCCGCAATGCGATGTGGAAGGCGCTGGGCATCTACGCGGTCGCGTTCGCGATCGTCGCACTCGTCGCCAAGGCGGCGATCATCGCGATCGGGCTGCCCGAGTGGGTACTGACGGGCGCGGTCGTCGTGATGGCGCTGGGGCTGCCCGTGATTCTCTTCACGGGATTCGTGCAGCATGTGGCGCGGCGCGCCGCCTCGGCGACGCCGGGATCCACGCTGGGCGGCGCCACCGCGAACGGCCCGATGTCCACGATGGCGATCAAGGCGAGCCCGCACCTGAGCTGGCGCCGGACGATGGTGGGCGGCGCGGTGGCACTCGTCGCCTTTGCCGTGCTCGTGGTCGCGTTCATGGTGCTTCGTGCGTTAGGCATCGGGCCGGCCGGGTCGCTCCTGGCGTCGGGACGCATGAATGCCAATCAGCCGCTCCTGGTGAGCGAGTTCGGGGTGTCCGGCGGCGCCGACACGTCCTTGGGCGCGGTCGTCGCCGAAGGCGTGCGCGCGGACTTGGCGCAATCGCGGGCCGTGCACGTGATGCAGGCGAGCGCCATCCAAGCCGCACTGCAGCGAATGCAGCGCCCGCCGACCAGCCGGCTGGACGCGACGCTGGCGCGGGAGATCGCCCAGCGCGAGGGACTCACCGTGGTGGTCGGCGGCTCCGTCACTCCGTTAGGCACCGGCTTCCTCCTCACGGCGCGGATTCTCGCTGCCGAATCGGGCAACGAGTTGGCGTCGTTCCAGGAGACCGCGGCCAATCCGTCCGAGCTCATTCCGACGGTCGACAAGCTGAGCCGCGATCTCCGCGGGAAAATTGGCGAGTCGCTGCGATCGGTGCAGGCGTCGCCCAAACTCGAAGCGGTCACCACGACGTCGCTGCCGGCCCTCAAGCTCTACACAGAAGGGCAGGCGGCGTTCGACGGCGGCGACTACAGGAAAGCGGCTGGATTGTTCAAGCAGGCGGTGGCGCTCGACACGACTTTCGCCATGGCGTGGCGCAAGCTCGCGGTCTCCTACGCCGACGCCTCGATGTCGCCCCTCCTCGTCGACTCGGCCCTGATCAAAGCCTATCAGAACCGCGATCATCTGACAGACCAGGAACGGTGGACGACGGTCGGCAGCTACTTCCAGAACGGCCCGGGTCACGACCGAGGCAAGGCGATCGAGGCGTTCGCGCAGGCTGTTGCGTTAGGCGACTACGATGTATCGGCCACCAACCTGGGCAACCTGTACGGGACCCGCCGGCAATATGCGGCCGCCGACTCCGCGTTCAAGGCGAGCATTGAGCACCGGCCTGCCACGTCGCTGCTTGCCTACATCGGCCTTGCCCGGTCGTTGGCGGATCAGGGGAAGTTCCGCGGCGCGGACTCGCTGCTCGATGTCATCGACCGGCGGTTCGGCCGCCGGATGATGACCGTCCAGGCGCGCGGCCTTCTGCTGTACAACCAGGGGCTTGTCGATTCATCCGCCGCCTACTTGCGCGCCGCTCAGAGCGGCGCGAGCCCGCCGGACCTCGCGCAACTGCTCGAGATATCGGCGGCGATCGAGCAATTGCAGGGCCGGTTAGGCAATTATCGACGCGATATCGCCGCGGCGCGCACCATCGAACACGGCCTCGGCGTCTTTGCTCCCCCGATCAACGACTCCCTCCAATCGGCGTACCTGGACGCGTGGACGCGCGCTCGTCCCGCGACAGCGGCACGCAAAGTCGACTCCGCGCTGGCCGCGACGCCGTTGCGCACGATGCCGATGGCCGCGCGCCCCTACGGCGACGTCGCGATTGTGTACGCGATCGCCGGCCGCCCCGATCAGGCGCGCGCGATGCTCGCCCAGTACGATGCCGACGTGCGCGATACCACGCTCCGGCGCTCGTACGAGCCGAATCGCCTCCATGCGCTCGGGATGGTGCAGATCGCCGATCGGCGGCCGCTGGACGCCGTGCGCACCTTCTACGCTTCCGATTCCTTTCCCGATGGTCCGGTCAACGACTGCGCAGGGTGCGTGGATGCCAGCGTCGGACTGGCGTTCGACCGCGCGAACGAGCCGGATTCGGCGATCGCGCATTACCAGCGATACCTGAACACGCCGTTCGCGTACCGGCTGTTCAACGACGCCGATCAACTGGGGCCCATTTATCGCCGGTTAGGCGAATTGTACGAGACGAAGGGCGACCGCGGCGACGCCGCCCGATACTACGAGAAGTTCGTGAACCTGTGGAAGAACGCGGACCCCGACTTGCAGCCCCAGGTGGCCGACGTCAAGCGCCGGCTGTCGGACTTGCAGGTGACCGAAAAGAAATCCTGATCGCGACATGCCCGATTTGCTCATTCGCATCAAACGCGCGACGGACGGCTCCGCCGCGCTCACCTGCGTGCGGGCCGACGGTTCGGTCACGTGGCAGCGTCAGGTGGGCCGGTTAGGCGCGTTCTTCCCGACCCACGATCTCACCCACTACGCCGTCGAGACGACCCTCGGCTACGGCCAGGGCTTTTACGGTTTGATCGCCGACGGCTGGGAGATTTCCGATTTCGAAACCGCCAAGGGCGGCATCCCGCGGGAAGCGCGCGAAGCCGAGCTCGTCGTTGGCGTGTTCGAGATGGAGATGCGGATGGGGCATGGGTGGTCGTACGCCGAGCTGCGCGAGCAGGGAGAACGCTACGCCGCCAGCACCCGGCCGGCACGCAACCGGATTCCGCTCCCCACTCTGAGTGACGACGACATCGCGCGCATTCGCGCGCTCCGGGCGTCGGTGTTCGCGCAGTGGGGCGCTATCCCGCCCGGTGAGACGCTGGAACTGGCGTTCTCCCGGCACCGATGACAGTATCACCGCATGCGACTCACACCGCTCTTTGCCCTCGGCGCCGCCCTCACGCTCGTCCCGCTCGCCACACCGTCGACGCCGCCCACCGGCCTAACGGGATTCTCGCCCGCCGCCGCGCGCGCCGAGCGTGACTGGGAAGCCAAGTTCAAGGCGATCCCGTCTCCCGACAGCCAGCGCGCGTACATGCGCCACCTCACCGCGAGGCCGCACCACGTGGGTTCGCCGTACGACAGCGCGAACGCGCAGTGGATTCTCGCGCACTTCAAGTCGTGGGGACTCGATGCGCACATCGAGCGCTTCGAGGTGCTGTTCCCGACGCCGCGAGAGCGCCTGGTCGAATTGGTGTCGCCCACCCATTTCCGCGCCTCACTCCAAGAGCCGACAGTTGCCGGCGATCCGACATCGTCGCAGCACGCTGAGCAGCTGCCGACGTACAACGCGTACTCGATCGATGGGGACGTGACGGGGCCGCTCGTGTACGTGAACTTCGGTTTGCCCGAGGACTATGACTCGCTCGAGCGGCACGGCGTGTCGGTGAAGGGCGCGATCGTCATTGCGCGCTACGGCAACTCGTGGCGGGGGGTGAAGCCGATGGTCGCCGCCGAGCACGGCGCCGTGGGGTGCATCATCTACTCGGATCCCGCCGACGATGGCTACGGTCAGGGCGACGTGTTTCCCAAAGGGCCGTATCGTCCGCGCGAAGGTGTGCAGCGCGGCAGCGTGATGGAGATGCAGTTGTATCCGGGCGACCCGCTCACGCCGGGCGTCGGGGCGACGCACGACGCCAAGCGGTTGTCTCGCGCGGACGCACCGACGATCACCAAGATTCCGGTGCTCCCGATCTCGTACGGCGATGCCCAGCCGCTGCTCGCTGCGTTAGGCGGGCCCGTGGCGCCTCCGGAGTGGCGCGGGGGACTCGGCGTCACCTATCACATGGGCGGCCCAGGGCCGGCGCGCGTGCACCTGGTCGTCAAGTCCAACTGGGACCTGAAGCCGGTGTACGACGTGATCGCGACCATTCGCGGCGCCACCGAGCCGGACCAATGGGTGGTGCGCGGCAATCACCAGGACGCCTGGGTAAACGGCGCCGAAGATCCGACGGCCGGGCAGGTGGCCCTGATGGAAGAGGCCCGCGGGTTAGGCGCGCTGCTCGCGCAGGGCTGGCGGCCTCAGCGCACGATCATCTACGCGGCCTGGGACGGCGAGGAACCGATGCTGCTCGGCTCCACCGAGTGGGTGGAAGAGCACGCCGACGAGCTGCGCGACAAGGCCGTCGCCTACATCAACAGCGACACCAACGACCGCGGGTATCTGTTCGCCGGCGGCACGCCATCGATGGCGTCGTTCATCAGCGACGTCGCGAAGGACGTGGAGGATCCCGAAACCCACCTCTCGGTCTGGAAGCGGCGCAAGCTCGCCGACATTCGCTCGGCGCGCTCGGATGATCAGCGGCGCCAGATGCGCGCGAGCGACGTCCTTCGCGTCGGCCCGTTAGGCTCGGGCTCCGACTATTCGGGATTCGTCGATCACATCGGCGTCGCGTCGCTCAACATCGGCTTCGGCGGCGAGAGCGAGGGCGCGGGCGTGTACCACTCGGTGTACGACGACTTCTACTGGTACACGCACTTCAGTGACACGTCGTTCGTGTACGGGCGCGCGCTGTCGCAAGTCGGCGGCACGGCGGTGATGCGTCTCGCCGATGCGCAGGTGCTGCCGTACGATTTCGTCGGACTGGCGTCGACGGTGCAGGGCTACGTGTCCGATCTGCAAAAGCTCGTGCAGGCCGAGCAGGACGAGATCGCGGAGCGCAATCGCGAGATACAGGAGGGCGTGTTCGCGGCGACGTCGGACCCGTGGCACCCCACGAGCGCACCGCCGGCGGAGCCGGTGCCGCCCCACCTCGGCTTTGCGCCGCTCCAGAACGGCGCGGATTCGCTGAGTCACGCTGCCGACCGCTACGCCAAAGCGTTCGCCGCGCTCGCGGCCGACACGTCGTATGGTGCCGGCGCGCCGGCGCCCGTGAACGCGCTGCTGCTGCAGGCCGCGCGCCGCCTAACAGACAAGCGCGGCCTGCCGGGACGTCCGTGGTACGTGTTCGAGCTCGAGGCGCCGGGCATGTACACCGGCTACGGCGCGAAGACGATGCCCGCCGTCCGCGAAGCGATCGAGCAGCGCAAATTCCCGCTGGCGGAGCAGCAGATTCAGACGGTCGGCGCCGTCCTCGAGGCCGAGGCCGCCCTGGTCGACTCGGCGGCGCGCATGTTGGGGTCGCGGTCGCCCTAACGGAGCTCACTCCTCGGGCGCACCGCCGCTCCGCGCGACCTGATCCGCGCGGATTTTGCCGGCGTCGAAGCGGCGGGCGCTCCCGAGCATCTTGTCGATGGTTTCGTCGAAGTCGGCCTCGCCGCGCTTGAAGCGCAGCGGGTTGATGCGCGCCACGACGAACGCCCGAAGATACGGGCTCTCGAAGCCGCGTGACTTGAGGCTCGCGATGGCCGCGGACACCGCGTCGTTCAGCTCGAGCAGCTTGGCGGCGCGCTCGCGCCGGACCTCGAGTGCGCGTGGGAGCTTCATCGACAGGAATTTGTCGCAGCGCTTGAGCACGGGGTGATACGCTCCGCCGGCGAAGCGTCCGTTCTTCTCGTAACAGAAGCCGAGTGTGATGAGCGCCGCTTCCTCGAACTCAATGGCGTACTCGCGCTCGGGACGATCGTCGAGCTCGGCGAGGGCGACGGCGAGCCGCGCGACTTCGAGCGCGCGCTCGCGCAGGTTATGCGCCTTCTCGGTGTTGAGGAGCAAAATGCGGTGCGCGACTTCCGGCTCGGGGATGACGAGCGCGACGATGGCCTTGGCGCCTAACCGGCGCATCGCGCCGAGCCGATGATATCCGTTGGGCGTCCAGTACAGGCCATCGGCGGTCGGGACCACGGTCACCGGATCGACGTAGCGGTCGAGGCGGTCGATCGCGTCCGTGAGGCGGCCGACGTGCGAGTCGGAGAGATCGCGTTGGAACGGGGTCGGCTCGACCCTGTCGATGGGGAGCGCGGCGAGGATTTGCCAGCGGCTGCCCAACGGATCGCGGTACACGCCCAACACCGCGCCGCCGTCGCTCGCGATGCGCTCGGCGAGCTCCTCGACCGCGGCGGGGTGCGCGGCCGTGGCCAGGCGGCGGGCATCGAGGCCGCGCGATTGCGGCTCCGCCTGGCCTTTCTTGCGCTTCGCACGGGGCATGGGACGAGCCTAGTTGAGGTGCAGGTGGTACGCGGCGATCGCATTGTCGCGCATCACCATTCGTGCCAACTGCTCGGCGCGAGCCCGGGTGATGTCGCCATCGCGCATCATGCCGGTGAGCGCCATGGCCAGCGCACGCCGTGCCGTTTTCGTTCCTAACAACGCCGATTCGGCCCACCCATACGTTGGGCTGTTGTCGAATGCATCGGTGCCGAACAACACCTTGTCCGGCCATTCGCCTAACCATTGGCGCAACACCCGCGCCAACTCGGCCGGCTCGAGAATCAGCGTCATGGCGGAGATGTCGGCATAGACGTTCGGCTTGGCGAGCAACGTCTGCGTCTCACCCACCAGCGGCCAACCGCCGTGGATGAGGATGACGGTCGTGCCGCGCAGCGTCGAGTCATCGAGCGCGGGCTCCAGCAAATGGGGCGCGCTGCCGGCGGCGTCGTAGAACCCGCCGTAGGTCTCGAGGCAATGGATCTGCACCGACATGCCGTGATGCCAGGCCTCTCGCATGATCACGCGGAACAGATAGTCCTCGAGCGCCTTGTACTCAGCGTGCGTCGGGGTGCCGCCGGCGGCATAGCGCGCGTACACGCGGCGCGCGAGCGCGGGATCAGGATCGTCGAAGTCGAGCGGGCGCAGATACGCGGCCTCGAACTTGATCGACACCGCGCCGCCGGCTTTCTGCTTCGCGAGCGTCGGGACGACGATGCGCGCCACGTAGGCGTCGAGCGAGCGCGGCAGCGTGGCAATATGCAGGTCGCGCATGTAGCGGCGGAGCAGCTGCGACTCCTTGGGATAGAGCGAGCGCGTGTCGGGCGTTCGCGCGGCTTCGGCGCGGGTGTCGAGCGGCAGCATGAGCGCGTCGTCGAACGCGACCCATTGAAAGCGCGGCGGCGCGAGCCCGGGGCCGAGCGCGATGCGGTTGGCCATCATGATATCGATGCGCGCCTGGTCGAGCGCCCACGAGGGAAACCGGTCGCCCTCGCGTTGGGCGACACTCCGTTGGGCGGACGCGAGTGCATCGCGATAGGCCGTTCCCGTGTCGCTCGATGTCACGCCGTAGAGGGCGCGTTGGGCATCGCGCCATTCGGCGTTGTCGGGGCGAAGGCGCGCCTGGAGCGGGAAGGCCGGGACACCGTCGAGCGGCAACGCATCGTATTCGGTGTCGGGTGGCGCGCCCGGAGCAACCGGCAGCATGGGGTGCGCGTGGCTGTCGATCGCCATGATGCCATCGATGTACGCCGCGAGCGCGGAGTCGACCGGTGTTTGTGCGGACGCGCCGCGTCCGACGAGCAGCGCGTACGCGACGAGGACGAGCAGGCGATTCCTCATGAGGACCGTGAGCGAGAAGACCCTGGCGCGGTTGCCGACATGACCCGCGATGAATCTCTCGCCGCGCCGCCGGTCCGCTAGTAGTCGCCATGGGAGGTACTTCGCAGGTACGGAGGGAAGAGGGAAGCGCTCGCTGCCGCGAGCGGCAGCGAACGCTTCCCCCTTTCCCGTTGTCTCCCGCTCCCCGCGGCCAACCCCGACCCTCCCCATTGACATTCTAGGGAAGACGTTGTTTCTTCCCCAAGTCATTCTATGGGACGGCACCCATGGCAGCAAACACCGAGACCGTGGAGCTTCTGCAAGGCACGCTCGACGTGCTGGTTCTCAAGGCCGTCTCGTGGGGACCGGCGCATGGCTACGGCGTCGCGCGCTGGTTGCAAGACGTGACGGACGACGCGCTGCGCATCGAGGAGGGCTCGCTGTATCCCGCACTGCACCGTCTCGAGAAGCGGGGGTTCGTCGACGCGAGCTGGGGCCTGTCCGAGCACAACCGCAAGGCCAAGTACTACCGCAACACGCCGCGCGGTCGGCAGCAGTTGCGGCAGGAAGCGTCGTCCTGGACCGCGTTCGCATCGGCTGTCGCCAAGGTGCTGACGAGCACCAAGCGACCGGCCTTGGCATAGGGTGCGCGGAGCATCGTGATGTCGCCGAGTCAACCGAACCCCGCCTGGTTTCGCTACCTCACGTTCTGGCGGCACGATCCGCGTGCCGAGCTCGATCAGGAGCTCGCGTTTCACTTCGAGGCGCGCGTGGCTGAGTACATCGCGAGCGGCCTCGGGCCAGACGCGGCTCGCGCGTTGGCGGTCGAGCGACTGGGCGACCTTGCCCGCGTGCGCGAGGACTGCCAGCGCATCGACGACCAATACGCCAGGAGACGATCCATGACCGACGCCCTGGGCGGTGCGTTAGGCGACGTGCGGCACGCGCTGCGGCAGCTCGCGCGCCAGCGCGCGTTCGCGGCCGCGGCCATCGCGTGCCTCGTGTTAGGCATCGGCGTCAACACCGCGATCTTCTCGGTGGTCGATGCGGTGCTCTTTCGCCCGCTGCCGTTTCGCGACCCGGGCCGCCTGGTCATGGTCGGGGAGGCCTTGCCCGCGATCAGCGACGAGAACATGGGCACGATCTCCACGCCCGACTTCGGCGACTTTGCGAAGCTGGATGGGTCGGTGTTCGCCTCGTCGAGCGTTTTCGATGCCACATCGCTGACGCTCGCCGGCGGCGGGTCCGCCGAGCGCGTGCAAGGGCTCGAGGTCTCGGCGTCGCTGTTCCACATGCTCGGCATCGCGCCTGCGTTAGGCCGAGGCTTTCGGGAGGGCGACGACGCGCCGGGCGCTCCCGACGCCGTCGTGCTGAGCGACGCGATCTGGCGCCGGCGATTCGGCGGCGACCGCTCGATCGTCGGTCGCACCATTCTGCTCGATGGACGGCCGACGATCGTCCTGGGCGTCATGCCGGCCGGGTTCTCGTTTCCACTGCCGGGGCTGGGTCTCGATCCCGCGTCGTTCTTCGTGCCGCTGCGCATGACGCCCGATGTGATGCGGCAACGCGGCAATGCGTTCAACGCGTTCATGATCGCACGGCTCGCTCCGGGCATCTCCGCGGCGGAAGCGACGGCGGCCGTGAATACGGTCGCCGCGCGCTTGCCGTCGCTCTATCCAAATTTCTACTCGCCCGCATTCCGCGTTGCCGCCGGGGCGCTGCCGCTCCGGGCGCATCTCGTGTCCGACGTGCGCCGCCCGCTCATCGTGCTCCTGGGGGCGGTGGCCTTCGTGCTGCTCATCGCGTGCATCAACGTGGCCGGACTGCTGTTGGCGCGCGCGGCCGCGCGCAGCCGCGAGCTGGCGGTGCGCCGTGCGTTAGGCGCGAGCCGCGGCCGGCTCGTGACGCAATATCTCATCGAGGGTGCGGTGCTGGCGCTGCCGGGTGCGGCAGGCGCCCTGGTGCTGGCGCGCTGGTGCATGACGGCGCTGGCGCGCCTCGCGCCGGACGGCATGCTCTCCGGATATCGCGTGGGCCTCGACGCCCGTGTGCTCGCGTTCACGCTCGGTGTCACCGTACTCGTCGTCGTCGTGTTCTCGCTCGTGCCGGCGCTCTCCGGCCGCCCGCTCGGACTGGCGTCGACGCTGCGCGACGAGGGGCGCGGCGTGAGCGCCGGCCGGACCCGCCAGCGCGCCCGTCGCGTCCTGGTCGCGAGCGAGATTGCGCTCGCGCTGGTGCTGACCACCGGAGCCGGTTTGCTCGCGCGGAGCTTCGCGAACGTGGTGCGCGTCGATCCCGGATTTGCTCCGGCGCACCTCTTGTCGTTTCGCATCGCGTTCCCGCCGTACCGATATCCGGATCGCGGCCGCGTCGTGAAGGTCGAGGAGGCATTGATCGATTCGCTGGCGCACCTGCCGGGCGCGCGCGGCGCGACGGCCGCCGTCAATCTGCCGACGTTAGGCGGCTGGGAGATTGCGTTCAGCCCGGAGGGTCAGGCGCTCCCGAAGGTGCCCATCGCGGCCAACTTCGTCGTCTTGTCCGACTACTTTCATACGATGGGCATCCCCGTCGTACGAGGACGGGCGTTCGACGCACGCGACGACGCGAATGCGTTGGGCGTCGCCATCATCGACGAGCGATTGGCGCGGCAGTTCTATCCTAACGCGGACCCGATCGGGAAACGCCTCAAGTGGGGCGCGCCGCAGTCCACGGATCCGTGGAAGACGATCGTTGGCGTGGTGCGCACCGTTCCGCAGCGCGGGTTGGACGCAAAGAGCCCGCCTGAGCTCTACTTTCCGGCGCATCAGTTAGCCGTGGACAGCAACTTCGTGGACGCTGCGCTCCGCGAGTTGACGTTCGTGATCCGCACAGCGGGTGCCCCGCTCGCGTTCACGCCGCGCGTTACGAGCGTGGTGCGCAGCGTCGATCCCCAACTCGTGGTCACGCATGTGCAGACGGTCGCGGCGCTCGTGTCGCAGTCGGTGGCGTCGCGGCGCTTTGACCTGCTCCTGATCGGCGCCTTTGCGATGCTCGCGCTGGTGTTGGCCGCAGTCGGTTTGTCGGGACTCGTGGCGTATTCGGTGGTGCAACGGCGTAGCGAAATTGGCGTGCGGATTGCCATCGGGGCGACGAGGAACCGCGTCGTGCGACTCGTGCTGCGTGATGGGCTCGCCACCGCGGCCTGGGGCTCGGCGCTCGGACTGGTCGGCGCGGTGCTACTCACGCGGGTGATGCGATCCCTGCTCTTCGGCGTCGGCGCGCTCGACATCGCGACGTTTGTGGCAACCACCACGGTGTTGATAGCCGTCGCCGCATTCGCGAGCTGGCTTCCGGCGCGCCGAGCGGCGCGGATCGATCCCATGGCGGCGATCCGCGAAGAATAGGCAGAGCGGCTGAGGCGCGGTGGTCGTCTTCCGCGCGGCGCCGCGACGGGCTAGCGTACCGGTCAACACATCACCGACCGGAGCAGAATCATGCTTGCCCGCCGTGTTCTTTGTGTGGCTGGAGTTGCCGTCCTTGCCGGGACGGCGTGCACGATGCAGCGACGCGTGCCGCAGACATCGCATCTCGCGATGAACGATCACATGGCCGGCATGAGCGCGGCCGACATGGCGGCGCCGAGTATCGTTAGGCGTATCGATGCGCAGGGCGTACCTGGTCTCCCGCCGAGCGCCAGCACCGCCAAGGCTCGGATCTCGGCCAGCCCGCGGCACGGCGAGTGGGTGAAGATCGCGTGGGAGCCGGGGTCCAAGGACTCGCTCATGGCGTGGATCGTGTACCCGTCAACGTCCACGGCACACACGCCGGTCGTGGTGGTCGTGCACGAGATCTTCGGGCTCTCGACGTGGATACGCGGCGTGGCCGATCAAGTTGCAGCCGACGGGTTCATCGCGATCGCACCCGATCTCCTTTCGCGCGTGCGCGGCGGCGCTTCGGCAGACGAGCTGCCATCGGACTCGGCGGTCAAGCTCATCCGTGGCGTGGCGCCGGCCGAGCGGAACATGGGGATCACCGCGGCGGCGCGGTACGCGATGTCGCAGCCGTCGGCGGAGCACAAGTATGCGGTGATCGGCTTCTGCTGGGGCGGCTACACCACGTGGGGCTACGCGACCAACGAAGGGACGTCGGGCTTCTCGGGCGGCGTGGCGTTCTACGGGTTGCCGTACATGGAGGACTCTGTTCCTAACGCAGATTCGTTGAAGAAGATCCGCGTGGCGATGATGCTCCTGAACGGCTCCAAGGACGCGCGCATCGGCGCGGCGATGCCGGCGGTCGATTCGGCGATGCGTGCGCTGCACAAGGACTACTTCGGCAAGAACTACGAGGGCGCAATCCACGGTTTCGCGCGGGCGCAGGACGATCCGAAAGCGCAGCGCGATACGGTGGAAGAGCAGGCGAATCTGTCGGCGATCAAGGACGCGTGGCCGAGGACGGTCGCGTTCCTGAAGAAGCACCTGGGGATGTAGACCGGGGACGCCGCGGGTCAGCCGTTCGCGCGCGCCCCCGCGGCGCCATCCTTTCGGGCGAAGGCCTCCCGCACTTCGTCGGCGCTCACCGAGGCTGCGCCTAACTTTCCGACTTCGACGCCGGCGGCGAGATTCGCGACCTCGGCCGCTTCGCGCGCGGAGGCGCCCGCCGCGAGCATGGCGGCGAGATACGCCGTGACGGTGTCGCCGGCGCCGACCACGTCGTACACCTCGCGCGCCGTGGCCGCGATGCGGTGCAGGGCGCCGTCGCGGCCGGCGAGCACCATCCCGCGTTCGCCCAACGTGAGCAGCAGGTGCTCCACGTCGAGGCGGGCCAGCACCGCCGGGAGCGCCTGCGGATGGTCGAGGTCGACGGCTGCGCCTAACGCAGCCTCGAGCTCGCGCCGGTTGGGCTTGAACATCGTCGACCCGCGGTACGAGAAGAAGTTCCGGTATTTGGGATCCACGACCACCGGAACGCCGCGCCGCCGAGCATGGGCGATCACATCCTCGATGAGGCTCGGCACCAGCACGCCCTTGTTGTAGTCCTCGAGGACCAGCGCGTCGGCGTCGTCGATCGCGCGGCGCGCCGCGGCGATCACGCGTGCCGCATCGCCGCCGGCCAAGTCGGCATCCTCTTCTTCGTCCACCCGCACCACCTGCTGCACGCGCGCGAGCACGCGGGTCTTGGTGGTGGTGGCGCGATCGACCTCGACCACCGACCGGCCGTCGGCGCCGATCGCGCCCAGCATCCGCCGGAGCTCCACGCCGCTCGCATCGCGCCCCACCACGCAGACGAGCTCGGCGTGCGCGCCTAACGCGACGGCGTTCTGCACCACGTTGGCCGCGCCGCCCAACGCGGTGCGGCGCTCGCGCACGCGCACCACCGGCACCGGCGCCTCGGGCGAAATGCGCTCCACGTCGCCCCGCAGGTACACGTCGAGCATCGCGTCGCCGACGATCGCGACACGCGCGCGCGCGGCCGCCGCGAGCAGCACGTCGAGCCGATCGCGCGTGAGCGATGATGCGGTAGTGGGCGACGGCGCCACGGCGGACATGGCCCCTAATGTACTCGACGCGACCGCATGCCGCAGTGTATCGGCCGCGCGACCCAATACCTCTTGCCGCAGTGACCCGATAGCTTATGAAGCATGCTGCTCGTGCTCCTGGCGGCGATCATCGGGATCTCGATGGCCGCGCCGCTCGTGCGGTTGTCGCACGCCACGCCGCTCGCGATCGCAACGTGGCGCCTGTTTTTTTCGGTGGTCGTCATCGCCGCGATCCTCGTGCCGCGTCGCGGCTGGACGCAATGGAAGCGGCTCGATCGCCGCGGCGTCGCGCTCGCGCTCGGTGCCGGCGTCATGCTCGCGCTGCACTTCTGGAGTTGGACCGCGTCGGTCGACATGACGTCGATCGCCGCGTCCGTCGTCCTGGTCAACATCCAACCGGTGATCGTCGCGCTCATCTCGGTCGTATGGCTGCGTGAGGCGCCGACCAGCCGCCAATGGTTGGGCATCGCGCTCGCAATGGCCGGCGCGTGCATCGTCGCCTGGGGCGACGCGCGCTTCGCCATGAACGCGCACGGCGCGCGTGCTGTGTTGGGCGACGCGTTGGCACTCGGCGGCGGCGTGGCCGCCGCGCTGTACTATCTCGTTGGGCGGAGGCTCCGCCGAACCCTCGACCTCTGGCCGTACGTCGCGCTCGTGTACGGCGCGTGCTTCCTCGTATTGTTAGGCATCTGCCTTGCCACGCGCGCGCCGCTCCTGCCGCAGCCGCGGCGCGAGCTCGCGATCTTCGTCGCGCTCGCCGCCGGTCCCATGCTCCTCGGCCACACCGGCCTCAACTGGGCCCTCAAGTACCTGCCCGCGTACGTGGTGAACGTGACCGCGCTCGGCGAACCCGTCGGCGCCACGCTCATTGCGGCGCTCGTCCCCGGTATTCGCGAAGTGCCGTCGGCGTTCACGCTCGTCGGCGGCACCTTCGTGTTGGGCGGTGTCGTCCTCGCGATCGCCCGCACCGCGATCGTTCCCAAGCACACGGCGGTTCGTGATGCAGCTTGACCTGGACGTCGTCGCCACGCGCGGCGACCTCGTGGAATCCCACCACCGCGTCCACGCCGTGGTGGTCGACGCCAAGGACCGCATCGTGTGCGACAGCGGCGACATCAATCTCGTGACGGTCTGGCGATCGTGCGCCAAGCCGTTCCAGGTGATCCCGCTGCTCGAGTCCACGGCGTTCGACGACATCGGTTGGGGCGACGATGCGCTCGCCCTCGCGTGCGCGTCACACGGCGGCGAGCCGGAGCACGTGGAGCTCGCACGCCGCATGCTCGACGCGGTCGGCCTCGAGGAAGGCGATCTGGTCTGCGGACCGCACGACCCGCTCACGCGGCGCGGCGCGCGCCTGCTGCAGCAGTCGGGCGACGCGCCCACCCGCCTGCACAACAACTGTTCGGGCAAACACGCGGCCATGCTCGCGCACGCGCGCCGAGCGGGATGGCCAACGTTAGGCTATGAGGCGTCGTGCCACCCCGTGCAGCAGGGCGCGCTCCAGCAAGTCGCGCGATGGACGGGCGTGCCGGCGCACGACATCGGGCAGGTGGTCGATGGATGCGGCGTCGTGGCGTTCGGCCTGCCGCTGCGCGCGATGGCACTGGCTTTCGCCCGGTTAGGCGACGCGGCCCACCGCGGTGTCGATGTGCCCCAGCGCATCGTGCACGCGATGACGACCCGTCCGTACCTGGTGGGCGGCACCGACCGCTTCGACACCGTCCTCATGGAAGAGACGGAAGGCGCCGTGCTGTCCAAGGTCGGTGCCGAAGGCGTGCACTGCGTCGCCATCCCCGCCGCGGGACTGGGACTCGCGATCAAGGTGGAGGACGGCGCGTCGCGCGCCCAACACCCGGCCGTGCTGCGCGCGCTGCAGCACCTGGGCATGCTCCCTGAGACCTTACCGCCGCGCCTCCATGGGTTCCTGACCACACCGATCATCAATACGCGCGGTGCCACGGTCGGCGACGTGCACCCGACGTCGTGAACATCCGCAACGAAACGGTTGCCGGACCGCGGATTCGATGACGGCGCCACCGGCACCGGCTCGTAAACTGCCCGCACTCGACGACGCGACACGCGGCCTCGTCGAGCTCGCGGTGTCCATCGCGAGCGATCGAGAAGTGGCGCTCCGCGAGGCCATGGCGCGTGCGGCGGCTGCGCGCATCGATCCCGTGTGGGTGGAGGAGCTCATTCTGCAGTCGCACTTGTTCAGCGGATTCCCGCGAGCTTTGAACGCGGCGCGCGAGTGGCGGCGGGCCTCGGGCCGCCATGCGCCTAACGGAGATCCGGACGCGGACCCGGCGCCGGCGCGCGTCCGTGCGTGGTACGCACGCGGCCAATCGACGTGCGCGACGGTGTACGGCGATACATACGAACGCCTGCGCGCCAACATCCGCGAGCTCCACCCGGCCCTCGATGCCTGGATGATCGTCGACGGCTACGGCAAAGTGCTGGGACGCCCGCAGCTCGACCTGCGCCGGCGGGAGCTGTGCATCGTCGCTGTCTGCGCCGTCGGCGAACAGGATCGCCAGCTCCACGCGCACCTGCGCGGCGCCATCAACGCGGGCGCCTCGCCCGCCGACATCGACGAGGTGCTCGACATCGTCGCCCCGCGCGTGAGCGACGATGCCGTTCGCCGATTCCGTCTGCTCTGGGACCGGGTGCGCGCCGCATGAGTCCCTTCATCGATCGCGTCGAGATTCAGGTCGAAGCCGGAACCGGCGGTTCGGGTTGCGTGTCGTTCCGCCGCGAGCACCGCGTGCCCATGGGCGGCCCCGACGGCGGCGACGGCGGACGCGGCGGCAACGTGTTGCTGCGCGCGGACAGCAATCTCGCGACGCTGCTCGACTACACCTATCGCACCCGCTTTGCCGCGGACCGTGGCGAGCACGGCATGGGCTCGAACAAAACCGGCCGGTCCGGCGACGACATCGTTTTGCCCGTGCCGCCCGGCACCGTCATCCGCGACCTCGACAGCGGCGAGCTGTTAGGCGAGGTGGTCGACGACGGACAGACGCTGCTCGTGGCGCGCGGCGGGCGCGGCGGGCGCGGCAACGCGTTCTTCGTGACGTCCACGCACCAGGCGCCGCGCGATTGGCAAGTCGGCGAGGAAGGGCAGTCGCGCCGCATCGAGCTCGAGCTCAAGCTCATTGCCGACATCGGCCTCGTCGGCCAGCCTAACGCCGGAAAATCGACGCTCCTTTCCGTGATCTCGGCGGCCCACCCGAAGATTGCGGATTATCCGTTCACCACGCTCTCGCCGAACCTGGGCGTCGTACAATTGTCCGATCACCGCACGTTCGTGGCGGCCGACATCCCCGGCATCATCGAAGGCGCGCACGAGGGACGCGGACTCGGCCTCACGTTCCTTCGCCACATCGAGCGCACGCGCATTCTGGCGTTCCTTATTCCGGTCGATGCCCTCGACTGGCAAGCCGACTACGACGGACTCCGCCGCGAAGTGGCCAGCTATTCCGCCGAACTCGCGTCCAAGCCCCACTGCGTGGTGTTCACGAAAATGGACCTGTTAGGCGAGATGGAAGCGCCGCCCATCCACGCGCCGGAGGCCTTTGGAGTCTTCGCCATCAGCGCCGTTGCGCGGTTAGGCCTCGACGCACTGCTCGCGGCGCTGTGGCGCCGTCTCCTCGAGATCCGCACGGCCGCGACCGCCCGAGCCAACGACGCCGCATTGCCCTGACCGCGAATCGCGGCGCCGAGCGCTCGCGCTGTCCCTCCTGCCGCGCGTCGGGATCACCACGTACCACGAGCTCGTTGCACGATTTGGCTCCGCACCGGAAGCATTCGATGCCACCGGCGACCCCGCCGGTCGCGCCGCCGCACTCGACTCGGCCGCTAAAGCAATGGAGCGCGCCGAGCACATTGGCGCGAGCTTGATCCTCGCCGGCGACGACGACTATCCGACATCGCTGCTCGATCTCGACCACGCGGGCGCGCCCAACCACCCGCTCTCACCGCCTGTCCTGTGGGCCCTGGGTCAAGCGAATCTTCTGCGCTCCACTATCGTCGCCATCGTCGGCACGCGCCGGGCAACGATTTACGGCGAGCGCACCACCGCCGACATCGCGTCCGCACTTGCTCGCGCCGGCGCCACGATCGTGAGCGGCATGGCCCGCGGCATCGACGCCGCGG
>JAICLH010000219.1 GCA_025927495.1 Gemmatimonadaceae bacterium | reverse complement strand
TCCGCCTTTCTCTTCTGGTGGGTCGTGTTCCAACCCATCGGCCGGCGGCGGCTCGCCCACGGCGGCGCCGTGGTCTATCTGGCCCTCACGCTCATGCAGAGCGGCGCGCTCGGCGCCATCCTCGCGTTCGCGCGCAGTGGATGGTACCCGCCGCACGCCCCCGGTGCTGCCGCGTGGCACATCACACTGCTCGAGGACCAGCAACTCGCGGGACTGATCATGTCCGTCCCGGCGTCGCTCGTGTACATCGGCGTTGCGCTCGCGCTCGCCGCTCAGTGGTTCATCCTGGATCCTGCGCCGCGCCGGCGCGGCCGGCTCTCGCCAGGTTAGGCGACTACTTCCGCTTCTTCGGCACCTTGGCGCCCTTCTTCCGCGCCTCGGACAACCCGATCGCGATCGCCTGCTTCCGGCTCTTCACCTTTCCGCCGTGGCCCGATTTTCCACGTTTCAGCGTCCCCTTCTTGCGGCGGTGCATCGCGCTCTTCACGCTCTTCGACGCGCCCTTACTATACTTGCGCGAGCTGTGCTTTTTTCGCGAATGCTTTTTGCGCGCGGCCATGTCGCTCTCCTGTGTCGAAAGAATCGCATGTCCTTGCCTGCATGCACACTGGCGCAAGCACCGGGCCATGACGGGCCGCATGAGTGAACGCTGCCCGCGATAACGCCGAAATAGCGCCTGGATAACGCCACTCGGTTAGATCGCGCGAGTCGCGACCCGTGCAGATGCGCTTCCCGCGTGGCCCTGCCGGTCGCACCTCACTCCGATGGTCGTTCACTGCCAGCGCGACGAGGCGCCCATGTTCATCATGAAACGCGCAGCCCTGATACTGCTTGCTGTCTCCCCCTCGAGCAGACTCGCTGCCCAAAGCGGATCTGTTCCCCCCGAGACGCGCACGTACTTCATCGCCGCCGACAACGTGTCCTGGGATTACGTACCCGGCGGCCGCGACGAGATCACCGGACAGCCGTACGCAGACACGGCCTTCTTCGCGAAGGGCAAGCCGCGTCCGGTTAGTACCGTCTACAAGAAAGTGCTCTATCGCGAGTACACCGACAGCACGTTCCGCACGCTCAAACCGAGACCGGCCGAGTGGCAACACCTCGGATTCCTCGGGCCGCTCATCCGCGGCGTCGTGGGCGACACGATCCGCGTCGTGTTCCGGAACAATGCCCAACGCCCGTACAGCATCCACCCGCACGGCGTGTTCTATCAGAAAAGCGCGGAAGGCGTGCCGTACAATGATGGGACGAGCGGGAGCGACAAAGCCGATGATGGCGTCGCACCGGGCGCGACGTTCACCTACCTCTGGATCGTTCCCGATCGCGCGGGCCCTGGGCCGATGGACCCGAGCTCCGTGATGTGGATGTACCACTCGCACGTGGACGAAGTGCGCGACATCAACACCGGGCTCTTCGGTCCGATGATCATCACCGCGCGCGGCAAGGCACGTCCCGACGGTTCGCCTAACGACGTCGACCGCGAGATCGTCGCGTCGTTCATGCAGGTCGAAGAGCAGAGCAGTTGGATCGAGAACAAACCGTTCGGGCCCGGCTTCACGATGGACTCGCTCGGCGCCTTGGGCCCGATTGCCAACCCGCACCTGCAACAAGACATCTATCCATGGTTCGTGAAGTTCACGATCAACGGCTTCGTGCACGGCAGCATGCCGCTCGCCGATCTCACGATCAAGAAAGGGCAGCGCGTGCGGTGGTATCTCATGGCATCGACCAACGATTTCGACTTCCATGCGCCGCACTGGCACGGCAACACCGTCGTGTTGAACGGCATGCGCACCGACGTCGCGCAGCTCGCAATGATGCAGATGGTGAGTGCTGACATGATCCCCGACGACGTCGGCACGTGGCTCTTTCACTGCCACGTGTCCTTCCACAACGAGGAGGGAATGGCGGTCCGCTACCGCGTGACACCGTGAGAACGGACACGACCGGACGAAGCCGGACAAAGCCGGGCTATACGAATTTGATTTGTCACCACTCCAGAAGCCGACTCGAGCAAACCTTCAAGACTCCTGCTTTGTCCGTTTGTGTCCGGCCTCGTCCGCTTTCACAGTCGTAACACTCTCACGTTCTGCGGAGGCGGATTCGCGACATCCATCTGTCGTCCTGAACATTGAGCGTGCCCGGCCTTGCGCTCGGCCCAAGTTTTCCTACCATCTCAGCAGGGCCAGCCGAGCGCAGCGGATTGCAGTCACGAGACATCGGGTCATGAGCGGCGACGCGGCCGCGCCAGTCAGCGAGATGCGCTTTCGCAGACTGCTGGAGAAGCTTCCGGCGGGGGCGTACACGTGTGACGCGCAGGGACTGATCACGTACTACAATGAGCGCGCGGTCGAGTTGTGGGGCCGCGCGCCTGCTTTGCACGATCCGGCCGACCGGTTCTGCGGATCGTTCAAGCTCTTCTCGCCCGACGGCGCGCCGATTCCGCACCACGATTGCTGGATGGCGCTCGCGCTGCGAAATGACCGGCCTTACGACGGCTGCGAGATCCTCATCGAGCGACCCGACGGCGACCGGCGCGTGGCACTCGCCCACGCGAATCCCATCCACGACGATGACGGCCGGCTGGTGGGCGCGGTGAACGTGCTGGTCGACATCACCGATCGCAAGCGGGCCGAGAATGCCGTGAACGATGCGAACCGCGCGAAGAGCGAGTTTCTCGCGGCGATGAGCCACGAGCTGCGCACGCCGCTCAACGCGATCGCCGGTTATGTCCAACTGCTCGACCTCGAGGTGCACGGGCCGCTCTCCGCGGAGCAGCATCTCGCGCTCCAGCGGGTGCAGCGCAGCCAACGCTATCTGCTGTCGCTCATCAACGACATCCTGAACTTCGCGAAGCTCGAGGCCGGCCGCGTCGAGTACACGACGCGCGACGTGAACTTGGTCGACGCGGTGGCCGAGGTGAGCCCGATGATCGAGCCGCAGATCGCCGCGAAGCATCTGCACTACGAGGTTCGCATCGACCCGGCGATCGTCGTCCGGGCGGACGCCGAGAAGTTGTGGCAGATTTTGCTGAATCTGTTGTCCAACGCGGTGAAGTTCACCGAGTGCGACGGAAACATCACGGTTGACACGGGTGCGCGGGGCGATGGCAGCGGCCCAACGGGCGTCGTGTTCCTTCGTGTGAGCGACACCGGCGCGGGTATTCCGACCAATCGGTTGACGGCGATCTTCGAGCCCTTCGTGCAGATCCAGCGCAGCCTCACCAACAGCAGCGAGGGGACGGGACTCGGTCTCGCGATCAGCCGGGGTCTGGCGCGCGGGATGGGCGGCGACCTGCGGGTGCGCAGCGTGGAAGGCGCGGGCACGACGTTCACGCTTATGCTCCGCGCCGCCCGACGCGCCTAACGGATGGGGGCGTCGAGCGGCGGCGCGCCGGTGAGCGCGGCGCTCAGATCCCAGAGGCGCCGGCGAGCGGCTGCGTCGTACGAGCGGCGCGAGGAGCGCGCCGGCCGGCAGCGCTCGAAGTATCCGCCCGTCACTGTTTTGAGCTCTGGAGCCGACGCAAGGTAGAGGGCCGCGCGTGAGCCGCGGTCTGCGTTAGGCAGGAAGGGGCGCCAGAGGGCGCGCATCCAGGCGGGCGACTCGCGCATGAGGCCCGTGTTCACGTAGCCCGGGTGCAGGCAGTTCGCGGTGACGCCGGTCCCCGCGAGCCGCGCGGCGAGCTCGTAGGTGAAGAGAACGTTCGCGAGCTTGGACTGCGCGTACGCGCGCACCGGGCCGTAGCCGCGCTCGAGCTGGAGGTCATCGAAGTGGATGCGGCCCATCCGTTCCACGCGCGATGCGACCGTTATCACGCGCGCCGGCTCGCTCGCGCGCAAGAGCGGTCCGAGCAGCGCGGTGAGGAGGAACGGAGCCAGGTGGTTCACGGCGAGCGTTTCCTCGAAACCATCGACGGTGACGCGTCGGCGACGCGCCTGGATGCCGGCGTTGTTGACGAGCACGTGGAGTTGCGCGTGGTCCCGCGCGATCTCGGCTGCTGCGTGGCGCACCTGGTCGAGCGAGGCGAGATCGGCGGTTACGACCGAGACATTCTCGTTGCCGGTCTCCGTGCGCACGCGGTCGCGCGCTGCATTGCCGCGGTCGATATTTCGGCAGAGCATGACGACCGTTGCGCCCAGACGCGCGAGTCCGGCGGCCGTGGCGAAGCCGAGTCCCGAGCTCGCGCCTGTGACGAGGCAGACGCGACCGAGCATCGAGTTCGAGAAGGCGGGGGTGGCGGAAACCATCACGCCGTGAAGAATACGTGCATGGCTATCCAGTACGCGATCATCCGATGACTGATTCCGTCGTGCCTGCGCGGCTCCTCGCCGTGTTCCTGCTCGTGGGAACCGCGCTCCTTGGCGCCGGGTCCGTGATGCACCCCGTGCTCACCGGCGCGGGCGTCGGCTCGGCTGACTTGCGTGTGATTGCCGCGACGCCGGGCTGGCGTCTCATGCATCTCTTGATGCTCACGGGGTCCGCACTGGTGATGACGGGCGTGTGGGTCCGGTTGGGCGGGGCGAGCGAGGATGCGCGCGCCGCGCTCGTGGGCGCGCTTGCGCTCGTATGCATCGGGATGACGCTCAACGCGTTCGACATCCTGCTCATGGCCCGCTCCGGAACTCGCATGGCCGCTCTGTTCGCGGCCGGCCGCACGGACATGGCGCCCATCTTCGACGCCGTGCACGGGTTTGGGCTGATGGCCGCACGCTTCGGGAACGGGCTCATTGCGTTAGGCGCACTCGTGTTGGGCATCGTCGAGTGGCGGGATGCGGCGCAGCCCAGGTGGTTGGCGTGGCTGGCGTGGATCGCGGCGGCCGGCGGCTTGGTGGGCGTGTTGTGCTTCGACGAGTCGAGCCGGCTCGTGTTGGGCGCCGTGGCGTTGCTCTGCGGATGGGAAGTGGCCACGGCGTTGCGCGTGCTGCTCCGGCCCGTCGCCCTCACCCGTTGACTCGCGCTTGATCGCATGCCCGAGCTGCCGGACGTCACCATCGATGTCGAGTCGCGGGCGGCGCGGGTGATCGGCCAGCCGCTCGAGCACCTGACGATCAAGACGCCGTTCGTGTTGCGCAGCGTGTCGCCGCCCATCTCGGCCGCCCAAGGGCGGCGCGTGTCCGGCGTGCGCCGGTTAGGCAAGCGCATCGTGCTCGACATGGGCGACGAGATGTTCGTGGTGATCCACCTCATGATCGCGGGACGGCTGCGCTGGCGCGCGCCCGGCGCCAAGATGCCGGCGGGCAACCTGCTGGCGACGTTTCACTTCCCGACCGGCGTGCTCGCGCTCACGGAAGCAGGTAGCACGCGGCGCGCGTCCTTGCACATCGTGCAGGGTGAGGCGGCGTTGCGAGAGATGGACCGCGGCGGCATCGAGCCGCTCGAGATCGACCTCGCGACGTTCGCCGAGCAGCTCGGGCGGGAGAACCACACGCTCAAGCGTTCGCTCACCGATCCGCGAATTTTCAGTGGGATCGGCAACGCGTACTCCGATGAGATTCTGCACCGCGCGCGCCTCTCGCCGCTCGCCCTCAGCAGGAAGCTGAGCCCCGAAGAAGTGTCGCGGCTGTACGAGGCCGTGCAGGTGGTACTGCGCGAATGGACCGACCGGCTGCGTGCTCAGTTAGGCGGCGAGTTTCCCGAGAAGGTGACGGCGTTTCGCGACGAGATGAGCGTGCACGGGCGGTACGGCAAGCCCTGCCCGGTCTGCGGGACGCCGGTGCAGCGGATTCGCTACGCGTCCAACGAGACGAACTATTGTGCGCGGTGTCAGACGGGCGGACGGCTGTTGGCCGACCGCGCGATGTCGCGGCTGTTGCGCGAGGACTGGCCGAAGTCGATCGACGAATTGGAGTAGGGCACTATCACGGATCGAGGATCGAGCATGGCTCAATCGAGTGTGCAGCGCAGGCGCGCCGAGCGGACCCTCACGCCGGCAACGCCGCTCTTGCTGCGGTCGTTGCGGGAGAACTACTACCGGGGTGGCTGGCATGGTCCCGCAGCGGCGGTGCGTGAGGCGCTGCGAGGTGTGGATGCGAACGCGGCGAGTTGGCGGCCAGGTCCGGGCCGGCACACCATCTGGGAGCTCACGCTGCATCTCGCCTACGCGCGGCAGATGATGCTCAAGCGCATGGGCATCG
>JAICLH010000109.1 GCA_025927495.1 Gemmatimonadaceae bacterium | reverse complement strand
GCCGCATCGCGGGACACGCGCATGGCACTCTCGTCGCGCAGACCATCGATGTTGTTCCACTCCCTCAGGCGGCGTCGCCGCCGCTTCCCCCAGCGCAGCGCTTCCCCAAGCGAGCGCCAGCGAGCGCTTCCCTCTTCCCTCGGTATCTCAGACGCCGTGCACTAAAGGTGCGTGCAGATGGTGGCCAGCAGCGCCTTTGCCTTCACGTAGTCTGCCGTCTCGAGCGACATCGCGACCAGCACGTCGTTGCGCACGGCCATGAGCTGCGTGCCGTGCAGCAACGACGCGCCGTCCCACGGCCCTTGCAGCGTGGTGTCGGTCGTGAACCCGACCGTCGTCACGGCGCCCGGCGCAGTGGTCGGCGCGCCGGCGATGCTCATCGCACTTTTCATGTTTGCCGCGGTCGGTTTCATCGTATCGATCGGCGACGGTGCGCTGGGCTTTCCCGCGCTCGTGGCCATCTTCATCACCGCGCCCATCATCGCGCCCATGTTGCCGGTCGGTTTCATCGTGTCCAACGGCGTACTTGTGGGCGTGCCTAACATACTGCCCATCGTCGCCATCATGTGCTTCTGCATGTTGTACGCATGGCCGCCGTCCTCCCAGGTGAACGCCACCGGATACGAGCGGCTTCCCTCGGGCGTCGACACCTGATACGTGCACTCGGTTCCCGTCGAGTCGCCCCCGGGCGGCGCGCTCAACGGGCCGATCGCCGCTTCGACTTCCGCGCGCGGCACCAGATCGCACGCGTTCGCCGGATGCTGTTTGGGCGCCGGCACCATCGCCACGGCTTTCGCGCCGTCGTAGGAGAGCGGATGCCCAACGCGACCCATCGCGATCGTCGCGATCGCGACCGCGTCGCTCTTCTGACCGCTCGCGCCGCTGACGTCGACGTAGATCGATGTTTGTCCCTTCACTGCCGTCAGGACGCCCGTCGGCATAAACGACGCCTGATCCCACGGGCCCGGGATGCCTTGCTGTGAGATGCGGTTCGCAAGCGTGTCCATTCCCGGCGCGCCCTTGGCCAACACCTTGCCCACGGCGTTCGGAAGCTGCATCACGCGGCCCACCATCTGTCCGCCGGTCCAGTTGGGCGTGATCACCATCGTGCGTGCATTCGTTCCGCGATACACGCACGCCTCGCCGTCGGTCGCCGGCTTGTTGTCGTCGGTGGCGCGATAGGGCGGAACGGTGAGCGTGCCGACGTACGGCGCGGCCTCCGTCGCGGACACGAGCGAGCACGGGTCCTGTGTGGACCCGCTCGCAGCGTGCATGGAGCCGAGCAGACCACTGATCGTCGACTGCGACTGCGACTTGTCTCCACGATTGCAGGCTGTCGCGACGATCAGCGTCGACGCAACGACGAGGCCGCTCAGCGGCCAGGAACGCGATCCGGGCATTGCACTCCCCCTGGCATCACTCGGTTGGTCACACGTGCCACGAGGCAGCGCCCAACGGAGCGCCCTCGCTCGACACGGGGCCCAAGATCCAGGGGTAGCGTTACTCGCGCGCTATACCGCCCGTTACCTGAGAACGGACAAAGCGCGGACACAGCCAGACACAACACGGATCGCTCTGCTGCAAGAGAGAGCACGATCCGGTCGTGTCCGGCTGTGTCGGTGGCTTGTCCGCCCTAAGTCCGCGCCTCGTCCGGCCTAAGGCCGGCTGTGTCCGGCGTTGTCCGTCCTAGGTCCCCAGCGGGTCGCAGTTGGTGGGCAGGTTGCGTGCGCTGCACTCGTCCTGCGGAATCGGCATGCGCTGCGGTACCTGGCCGCCGGGCACGCCGGGCTCGATGGTGCTCAACAAATTGTAGCGCCGGGCGTCGATCCAGCGTGTGCCTTGCTCCCACATGAGCGAGAACCACCGCTCGTACAGCAATTCGTTGATGCGCTCGGCGTCGGACATGGACGTCCATGTTCCGGACGAGAGCGCCGGGAGGTGTCCAGAGTTCGTGCGGATGAAGTTGATGTCGGTCAGCGCGTTGTTCAGATCACCCGTGCCGATTTCAGCCTCGGCGCGAAGCAAGATGAGCTCTTCGTCGCGGATGATGGGAATCGGGTGATTGAGATCCGGTTGTCCTCCGGTGAAATAGTTGGTGTACTTGAGCGCGCCTGGTAGCGGCACCGCGGGAATCGTCCAGAGCGGCACGCGCGTCGCGCGAGCTGTCTTCGCGAGCACACGTGCGTCTATCGCGCCGCCAGACTGCCGTTGGGCGTGGACCAGCATGAACGTGTCGGCGAAGAACGTGGTGCCGTCGAGCGGCTCGGCGAGCCCGTTCTGCTGATCGCCGGACGCGGTCGAGAAATCGAACTCGGGGCCGACGCCTAACGAAGAGGCCGTGGGGTCGATGAACGACTCCGGCAGCGTGGCGAGTGCCGCTTGGAAGCACGGCTGGCCGCAACCCGCCGTTGCCCGCAGCACCTCGGCCTTCGCTTTGAGCGCGCGGTTGAACAGCAAGAACGTGGACGGCTGGTCGAAGCCCGTGAATCCCGGCGGGATCGGGAACGGGAATGATGTGCCGTTCGCGTTCTGCAGGGCAGTTTGCGCGCTGTCCAACAATCCGATGATGAAGCCGTAGACGCTGTCTTCGCTCACGAACGGAGCCGGCGGTGCCGTCACCGGCCGGTCAACGTCGACCGGCGCGCCTAACGCCGCGCGCGTCTCGATGACGTACAGGAACGCGAGTGCTTCCATCGTCTTGCCGAACCCTTGTGATGCGGAGACCTCCTGAGGCGAGAGGTCCGGCGCCTTTGGAGCCGCGTCGAGATAAACGTTGATCGAGCGAATGTTGGCGAAGCGGCCGGTCCACTCGGACCCACCGAACTGCGTGGACGAGAGCGGTCCGAAATAGGGCTCTTGATAATCGGGCTGATTGTTGCCGGAGAGATTGATGCCCTCGCGGCCCATCGACCCAACCTGCCAGATGAATCCGGTGATATCCGAGCGCGCGCCCGAGAAAATGCCGGTGGCGGCGGCGCTCAGCTTGGACCTCGTGGGATGGTTTTCCAGGTCCGTTTGCGTCGGCTGGTTGGTGTTGGTGATGTTGAACCCGCCGCACGCGCCTAACGAGAGGCTGGCGGCAGCGAGGCACGCGGTCACGAGTGCGGGTCCAACCCGGTGCACAGTGCGTGTCATGGTCAGAACCCCGCGGTGATGGAGAACATGAACTGGCGTGATGGCGGATAGGGGCCCAGATCGATGTTTCGGGTGACGGCCTGCTGTCCGAAGTTGCTGGACTCGGGATCGTAGCCCCAGTAGTTGGTGAAGATCAGGAGATTGCGTCCCGTCACCTCGAGTCTGACGTCGCTCGATCCGAAGAACTTCTTGGCCATGTTCTCCGACAGCGAGTAGCCAATGCTCACTTCGCGCAGCTTGAGGAACGACGTCGGCTGCACGTACGGCGTCGCGATGCCGTCGAAGCAGTCCTGGATGCGCGCCTGTCCGGCCGGCGTGCCGGCGTCTGATGTCAGCTCATTGCAATCGTAGAGCGACAGGGTCTGGTTCTGCGCCAGACCACCGTTCTGCCAATCCCACAGTGACGTGAGGAAGAAGCCCTTGTACGTGAAGTCATTGCCCAGCGTCCAGTCGAAATTGGGCGTGGCGGTGCCGAACGATTTGACGACGAATGAGCCGTCAGGGTTGATGGCGGTCTGTCCGATGATCTGATCGATCGGGTGACCTTGTTGGACGAAGAACTCGCCGAAGGCGAGACCGAAGCCGGCGCTGGCGGGGCTGAAGCCGGTGCCCGGGAGCTTCAGCACGAGCGACCGGTTGCGGCTGAAGGTGGAGTGGACGGTCCACGTGAAGTCGTGATCCTGGATGGCGGCGACGCCTAACGCAGCCTCGATGCCCGTGTTGCGGAGCTCTCCGCCGTTGGCGATCACCTCGCCGTACCCCGTCGATGACGCAGGAGTGACCGGCAGCAGCAAGTTGGTTGTATGCCGCAAGTACCAGGTGACCTCGAGCGTCGCGCGCCCGTGGAACGGCGACGCGTCGATGCCGGTCTCGAACTCGCGCACGCGCTCGGGTTCGATGTTGGGCGAGCCCGCTACGCCACCGACCACCGTGCCGACGCTGCCGCCAATGTTCTGGCCGCCGACCAGCGTCGTGAACTTCTGGCCGAACAGCGGCTGGTTTCCGGTTTCGCCGTACGCCGCGCGAATCTTGAAGTCGCTGCCGCTGCCTAACAGGTCCGGGAACCGGTACGCGCCGGAGATCTTCGGATAGACGAAGTACTGATTGGTATTGCCGAACACGCTGCTTCGTTCGGCGCGCAGCCCGACTTCGGCAAGGAGTCGCTCGTCGAACGCCTGGAGCTGCTCCTGCGCGTACATCGCAAAGGTTTTCTCGTGCGTGTTGAACTCGAACGGCTGCCCGAAAATTGCGCCCTGGTCGATGTTCGACTGGCCCTCGAGCAAGCCGGTGGCGGTGCTGCGCGACTGATCGAGCTGCCGGTCCTCGAACTGCAATCCCGCCGACGTCGTGAACGACATCGACCCGGACGACGACGGTGTGAACACATCGATCGCGTTCAGGTTCCAGTTGACCTGGCGGCTTTCGGCGTCGCCTAACGTGGACACGCCGGGCGATGTCTGGTTTGCTTCGAAAAAGAGATCCGGCGGGGCGAACACCGAGTTGTTCTGGTTGAAGATGTCGGCACCGGCTCCGCCCACGATCTTGAGGTCGTGCTTGCCGCCCGAGAGGGCCTGGTAGGTGGCCGTGGCGCCGCCGGTGAACCGGTTGACAGTCTGCTCGTTCGACGCCAACGCGATGGTCTGCAGCGGATTGCCGTTGAGGTACGTGAACGCGGGCAGCGGAAAGACGCCGGCGCTGTCCCGCTTGAGCGGCACGAAGCTCGGAATGTATGCCAGCGCATACGTGATGCTGGCGCCCGAGTTGTCGTTGTTCGTCATGCCGTTGTCGGTCGTGGTGCGCGTGTACGCGTTGCTCAGCGTGAGCGACAACTTGTCGCCTAACCGCTGATCCAGATTCACCCGCAGGTTCTGGCGGCCGGCATCGGTGTTATTGATGATTCCGCCGTTGTGCGACCAGTCGCCCGACACAAAGTATTTCGTGTTGTCGTTGCCGCCGCTCACGTCCAGCGACGTCTCGTACGAGAGCGGATGGTTGCCCGCCGCTTCCTGCAAATGATCGTAGAAGGGCAGCGTACCATTCGGCCGCTCGAGCGACTGGATTGTGGCCGTATCCCCGTAGAGGTCCAGCGCCTGTGCCACGGTGAAGACACGGGATGCCGGGCCGCGCAACAGGTCCGAGTATCCGATTCGTTGCGTGATCGTCGCCTTCGGCGTACCGCCTAACCCACGCTTCGTCGTAATGACGATGACGCCGTTGGCCGCCTTGGACCCGTAGATCGACGACGCGGCCGCGCTCTTGAGCACCTCGACCGACGCGATGTCGTTGGGGTCGAGATCGGCAAGGCGGTTGCTCGCATCGTCTTGCTCGGGTCCCGTGCCGGCCGCACCACCGCTGCTCGTCACCGTGTACAGACCGGACGCGACCGTCACGTTGCTGTAGATGACGCCGTCCACCACGATCAATGGATCCGACGCGCCGATCACGGTGTTGATGCCGCGAATCTGGATTTGCGCACCGCCGCCCGGCGCACCCGAGTTCGTTTGAATGTTGGCGCCCGCGATTTTCCCCTGGAGCGCTTTGTCGACCGACACCGCCGGTACCGTGGTCACCTGATCACCGCTCACCACGGACGTCGAGGTGGTGGCGAGCCGGCGCGAGACGTTCGTCGCCTGTCCCGTGACGACGACGGCTTGCAATTGCAGCGGATCGCTCTTGAGCGTGATGGCGACCATGCTATCGGTCGCCGCCACGGGGACGTCGGCGGGCGCGTAGCCGAGCGCACGCGCCAGAAGCCTAACGGCACCGCCGTCGACGACCAGCGCGAATTTGCCGTCGTCTCCCGTTTGCGCGAACCCGCGCCCTTCGCGTACCGTGACCACGGCGCCGGAAATCGGTCGGCCGTCCGCCGCGTCGGCCACCGTCCCCGTGATGCGACGCTGTTGCGCCACGAGAACCGTGGGCGTAACGAGCGCCGCAAACAGGGCCCATCGGACCAAGGGTGTGTGCATAGCTCCTCCCGGATACCCAAGATGAAAAGCGCACCAACGACTACAACGCGGGACGCGACCTGGAGCACCGACTCGAGCGCCGCGCCGCCGCGTACGAACATACGGTGGGATGACTTGTCACGCAGAGGCCGAACGTTCCGGCCATTTCGCGCGAGCATACGATGCTGCGGCACGCAACGCAAGCACGACCACAGACTCCTGACGTGCGCGACCCTGATGCTCTTGCGGCATATCGGTCGTCGATGCAACATCGACAGCTCGATTGCGCCATAGCGCCTCATGTTCACAAACAACGCGTCATGAACCGGACTCTACTGCTCGCGGCGTGCGCCATCCTCGCGCCGGGCATTGCGCGCACCGTCGCTGCGCAATCGTCAACCGGATTGCGCTTCGAGATCGCGCTCCCGAAAGCCGGTTCGGCGCTCACAGGGCGCGCGTACGTCGCGGTGGCCAAGGACGGCACGCCCGAACCCAGACTGCAAGCCGGTGGGCTCGCGCGCAGCACACCGTTTTTCGGCGCCGATGTGCGCGCCCTGCCGCCGGGCCAAGCGGTGACGATCGACGCCAACGCCGCCGGCTATCCGCTGCGCAGCCTCGCGTCGCTGCCGGCGGGCGACTACTGGGTGCAGGCCGTGTTCAACGTGTACACCGAGTTCCACCGCGCGGACGGGCGCACGCTGTGGCTGCACCAGGACCAGTGGGAAGGGCAGCAGTGGAACGAGTCGCCCGGCAACCTGGTGAGCGAGCCGCGGCGCGTCCACCTCGACCCGCACACGGCGCAGACTGTTCGCCTAACGCTGACCCGAACGCTGCCGCCCATCGCGCTGCCGCCGGACACGAAGTGGGTGAAGCACATCAAGATCCAGAGCCGCCTGCTGACCGCGTTTTGGGGCCATCCGATGTACCTCGGCGCCACGGTGCTGTTGCCGGCCGGGTACGACGAGCATGCGGATCAGCACTATCCGGTGATTTACGAGCAGGGACATTTCACGCTGTCGCCCCCCTTCGGCTTCGATCCCGATGGCACGCCCGAAACAGCCGAGCACGCGGCACACCGCCGACTGCTAACGGAGCGCGAGCCCGGCTACGAATTCGCGCGCGCGTGGATGAGCGACAGCTTCCCGCGCGTCATCGCGATCACGTTCCAACACCCGACGCCGTACTACGACGATTCGTACGCCGTCAATTCGGCGAACGACGGCCCCTACGGCGACGCGATCATCCAGGAGCTCATTCCCTATCTCGAAAAGCAATTCCGCATCATCGCCAAGCCGTACGCACGCATCCTCATCGGCGGGTCGACGGGCGGATGGGAAGCGCTCGCGCTGCAGATCTATCATCCCGATTTCTTCGGCGGAGCATGGGGACTCTATCCCGATCCGGTCGACTTCCGCCGCTATCAACTGAGCAACATTTACGAGGACACGAGCGCATTCGCCATCGCGCGCAGTCCGTGGATCGCGTCCGAGGTGCCGGCCGAGCGTGAGAATAGCGGCATGCCCACTATCACCATGCGGCAGGAGAGCCAGCTCGAGGATGCGTTAGGCACCCACGGCCGCTCCGGCGAGCAGCTCGAGGCGTGGGAAGCGGTGTTCGGTCCGACCGACGCCCAAGGCTATCCCGCGGCGCTGTGGGACAAGCGCACGGGGCACATGAACCACGAGGTGGCCGGTTACATGCGCGACCACGGCTACGACCTCCGCGCGTATCTCGAGAAGAACTGGAACACCGTCGGCACCCCGCTCCGCGGCAAAATCCACGTCGTGGTCGGCGAGATGGACAGCTACTACCTGAACCTGGCCTGTTATCTCCTGCAGGATTTTCTCGACAGCACGACCGCACCGCATTACGACGGATCGTTCACGTACGGGCGCCCGCTCAAGCCGCACGGTTGGCAACCGTGGACCGATGCCGCGTTCGTTCGCATGGCGTTCGACACGATCCAGGCGCACGCGTCCATGGACGTCGGCCGTTAGGCACAAGCACTCGAATGCGGGGAGGCCCCATGCGACTGGTGGATCCCATCATCCAGGAGTTCGATCAGGAGGCGCCGACCACGCGTCGCGTGCTCGAGCGCGTGCCGCTCGACAAGAAAGATTGGAAGCCGCACCCGCGGTCGATGTCGCTCGGCCGGCTCGCGTCGTGGATGGCGAACGCGCCCGGTTGGACTGCCGGTGTCCTCTATCAAGACGGCATCGACGTCGCCGACTGGGAATCATTCCCCGCTCCGGCGTCCACCAGTGCGCTGCTGTCCATTTTCGACGAGGGCTGCAACACGGCGCGCACCGCGCTCGGCAAGATGGATGACAAGTCGGCCACTGCCGGCTGGAGCTTCCGGATGGGTGGCAAGACGCTCAACACCTTTCAGCGCATCGGGTTCGCCAGATTGTTCCTGCTCAGCGACGCGATCCACCATCGCGGGCAGATGTCGGTCTTCTTGCGGCTACTCGAGGTGCCGGTCCCGGCGATCTACGGTCCGAGCGCGGACGACAATCCATACTTCTGAAGGCGGAAACACCCGGACAAAGCCGGACAAAGCGAAATCGGTTTGGACCTGCTCGAGGTGGCGGCCTCTAAGGAACAAAAGCCATCCCGCTTCGTCCGTCCGTGTCCGGATTTGTCCGGTCTCTGGACAAGGCCCACAACGGGAATCAAACTCAACGCCTACCCTTAACCCGAGCGAGATCCATGCGTGTCAGTATGTGTTTTGCCACCCTGGCCGTGGCCATGGTGCCGGGACTCGTGGCGGCACAATCATCTTCGAGCCCGGTGGCAGACGCGTTCCGCGACAATGCCAGCCGTGTGGGTAAGAACTTGGTTGCTGCAGCCGAGACGATGCCAGCCGACAAGTACAGTTTCAAGCCGACGCCCGCCCAGATGAGCTTTGGCCAGATCGTTGTGCACCTGTCGCAGGGCAATGACTACCTGTGCGGCGCGATCGGCGGCGAGAAGGCTCCCACGCGCACCAAGATCGCGGATACCGCAAGCAAGGAAGTTCTGGTCGCGCGCCTCAAGGAAACCTTTGCTTTCTGCGATCAGGCGCTGGCGAAGCTGGATGACTCGAAGCTGAGCGAGCAGCTGCCGTTCTTCGGCGGGCGGACGCGGTCGCGCGCTGCGATCATGACGCTGACCACCGGCGATTGGGCTGACCACTATAGTCAGTCTTCCGTCTACTTGCGGCTCAACGGCGAGCTGCCGCCGACGGCGAAGGGCAAGCAGGCCGAGTAGCGCGATCGACAGTCGTGCGGGCGGATCGACGGAGCTCCGGATGCTTTACTTGCACTTCGAGTGAAGCGCTCCGTTGAGCACGTCGATCCGTCCGAAGTTGTAGTTGATGTCGGGCTTCGATTTGCCTTTCGGCGCGTCGGCAGAGCTCAAAATGCAGGACTCGAGCGCGCTCGGTATCGGTTTGTTGACGGCCTGCGCCTTGATCACCGCTGCTTCCGCCGCGACGAGCGGCGAGGAGAAGCTCGTGCCGGCGTTTGAGATATAGTGGTGCTCATCAGAACAAATCGGGAATTGGGCGTCTGCGCCGCTGCATGCGCCGAGTATGAGATCCTTGGGGTTCGCCGTGGTGAGAGTGATGAGGCCGCCGCCAGGGGCGAACACCGCGACGTCTGCTTTTCCGAAATTCGAGTACAGGGCGATCGAGTCGACGTTTTGCCCGTTCACCGGTCCAGTTGCGCCAACGCTGATCACCTGGCGTATGCCACCGGCCAACACGTGCAGACTGTCGGTATAGCTGCCAGTCGGAGCGGTTGCCGTGTTGCTATTGACCTCTTCGTTGCCGGCGGCCGCGACGACTAACGCGCCGCGCGCGGTGGCGTAATCGATCGCGCGCTGGACCAGATCCGCAACCGCGAGGTCGAACGGATTGGAGCGGCGCAAGTACCCGCCGAGGCTCACGTTCACGACGTCGGCGCCGTGATCGGCGGCATATAGGATGCCGCTGATGACCGTGAAATCATCGCCGCTGCCGGCATCATCGAGCACGCGGACCATCACGATCTGGGCCTGTGGCGCGACCGCGGCGACGCCTAACGAGTTGGTGGCGATCAGCGACGACACGATGGTCCCGTGGCCGGCGACGTCGTGGGCGAACGGCAGCGGGTCGGCCCCGGCGGTGTCGGTGGGATTGAAGGCGAGCGACGTGGACAGCGCGGTGTTGACGCGGCCGGCGAGGTCGATGTGCGCCGTGTCGACGCCGGTGTCGAGGATGAACACCTTCGTGCCCGCGCCCTGCGACGTCACCTGCCACGCGGTGTCGGCGCGGATCGCTTTCATGTTCCATTGCAGGCTGTCGAAGAACACGGCGGACCGCGGATCGGTGTTGGCTAACGGAGTTAGGCGCGCGGGGCGCGCCGCGGTCCGCGGATACGCGAGCACGGCATGCGATGCAACGAGGGGTTGACGAACGTACTGCCGTCTGACGTTCGGCAGGATGAGCGCGGCCGTGCCCGACGCCCGCAGCGCGTTCGCTGCCGCGGGCGTGAGCCCCGTGACCAGCGCCAGGCCCATGCTCCCCTGCACGCGCGCAATGCGTCCGCCCGCCTGCTGCACGGCCTGCTGCAACGACTGCGGCACCACACCGTTGTTTCCGAACTCGACGATGTAACTTGGCGCCGCCGGCAGCGGGAGGTTGGCGACCTGCTTCGCCGACGGGGCGAGCGGCATTCTCTCGCCGCACGCGGCGACTTGCGCGACCGTTACGGTCGCCGCGAGCACGAGTGCCCAACGGACGGCGGGCGCCCACCGGGCGCGAATCGAGCGTAGCGCGGAGTTCTCCATTGGCCGAAACTGGCGACCCGGGTCGTGGGCGTCAAGGCTTTCGTGGTAATCGTCACCGCTGCCCAACACTCGCATTTCGTCTCGATGCAGCACATACTTGCGAGGTTTCGTCTACCACTCGCTTTCGAGGTGTCCTGGATGCACAAGCCCTGGGCCCAACTCGCCCCCATCGCGGCCGTGGTCGCGGTATGTGGTTTGTCGACGCTCACTGCGTGCGGCGGCTCCACGGCCCCATCGGCGCCGTCGTTCAACGAGGCGCGCCACCTCGACACGCTCGCCCAACAAGCGGCGTCCGCCGGTGAGTTCGACCGATTCCGGCTGCTGCAATATCCCGTCGCCATCCTGGCGCGCGGCGTGAGTCCCGAGTCCGTGACGGTGAGCGTCAACGGCCAGGATCAGATCTTCGAAATCGCGGCGGCCGAGTTGGTGGGCACCACCGCGGGCAAGACGCAGACGCCTAACGATTCGGTGTTCATCATCGTTGCCTGGCAAGGGCCCGACGTGTCCCAGCTCGTCTACGCCGAGATGGACGCACAAGCCAATCTCCTCGACGTCGCGCTGCTCACGGACACCACCGCGAACTTCAACCTGACGACGCAAACCGTGGCCGCCGAGCTGTCCAAGTCGAGCGGCGCCTGTCCCACACTACGGTTGCCGTCGCCGTCGAACCTCATCAACGCGAAGTGCACCAAAGCGTCGGTCACCGGCGCGTTCGATCTCACGTTCGTCGCCGATTCGACCGATGTGGAGTTCGTGCTCACGTCGCAGGCCCTTCCTGGTGTTCGTCTGCTCTCGACGCTGTCGAACGGCGGACAGGACATCATCGCGAAGCTGCACCCCAGGCCCTAGTAGAATTGCGTCGGAGTTTCTGAGCGCAGACACCGAGGGAATGGGGAAGCGCTCGCTGTCGCTCGCTTGGGGAAGCGCTTGCGCTGGGGGAAGCGGCGGGCTACGCCGCCTGAGGGAGTGGAAGGACATCAGGTGTCTCTGGGTGGAGAGTGCCGGATCGCGCGGGCTCGCGCATGGCGCTCACGTCGCGCAGACCATCGATGTTGTTCCGCTCCCTCAGGCGG
>JAICLH010000028.1 GCA_025927495.1 Gemmatimonadaceae bacterium | reverse complement strand
GCGGCGGCATTGGCAGCGTCGATGCCGCCGATCGCCACCGCGGGTCGCTTCGCGCGCGCGACGAGCTCGGCGAGCCCTTCGGTCCCGATCGCAGCTCCGGCGTTTTGCTTCGAGTCCGTCGTGTACACCGGTCCAATTCCCACGTAGTCCGCCTCGGCCGCGAACGGTACTTCGGCTTCGGAACCGACGCTCGCGCCGATGATGAAATCGCCCGGCACCACGCGCCGGAGCGCCGCGGGCGGAACATCCTCAGCTCCGACGTGCACTCCCGCCGCGCCGGCGGCGATCGCGACATCCGCGCGGTCGTTCACGATGAGCGGTACATCTCGCGGCAGTGATGCGACGACTGCGCGCGCCACTTCCACCAATGTTCTGGCATCCGCATCTTTGAGTCGCAACTGGATCATCGTTGCGCCGCCGCGCACCGCGGCCTGGGCGCGTGCGACGAGATCGGCCGTGTCGCCACGCCACTCGTCGGTGATCGCGACCAACGTCAGTTTCTCAGGAGCAAGCATGGATGTCCCCGGCAGGTGAGCGGCACTTGGGCGCACTTCGCGGCGCCACGACGATCGACCATGATGACCCGGCCCACGTTCGTGACGCGACCCGCGAGCTGCTCGAGCGGATGGTCGCCACGAACAACATAGCGGTTTCCGACATCATCAGCGTCGTGTTCACCGTGTCACACGACATCACGAGCGAATTTCCGGCGCGCGCCGCGCGCGACCTCGGATGGGTGGACGTGCCGTTGCTGTGCGCCACGGAAATTCCGGTGGGGGGCGCCGTCGCGCACTGCATCCGCGTGCTCATTCATGTGGAATCGATGCGCCCGCGGAGCGAGCTGCGTCCGGTGTATCTGCGCGGGGCCGCGCGCCTCCGCGACTAACGGAAGTGGCGTTGCCTACCTGCCGCTGCCGTGTTCCCGGCGGATCTCGGCCTTGGCGGCTTTGTGCTCCTTGAACGTGGTGCGGAATTCGTGGTGCCCATCGGTATCGGCCACGAAGTAGAGGTACGGCACCGAGGCGGGGAAGAGCGCCGCCTCGATGCTCGCGCGTCCCGGCGACGCGATCGGACCCGGCGGGAGTCCGGGGTGTCGATACGTGTTGTAGGGCGAGTCGACCTCGAGATCGTGATACGTCACCCGGTCGTGGTGCTCGCCTAACGCATACTGCACGGTCGGGTCGGCCTGCAGCGGCATCTGTGCCTTGAGCCGGTTGTGGTACACGGCGGCGATCACCGGACGCTCCTCGGGCAGTCGTGCCTCTTTTTCCACGATCGACGCCAGGGTGACGATGTCGTTGCGGCTCATCGCGAGCTGCTGCAAGCGATCGTCCCATCGCGGGTCCCACACCTGCTCGAAGCGGCGCACCATTTCGCGCACCGCGGCGCGGGGCGCTGTGCCGTACGCGAATACGTACGTGTCGGGGAACAGATAGCCCTCGAGCGTCGGCGTCGGCACATCCAGCTCGCGCAGCAGCGACGTATCGCGCATGGCCGCCTCCACCGATTCCGCGGGCGCGCCGAGCGCCGTCGTCAACGCCGGCACGATCTCGCGCAGCGACCAGCCCTCGGGGACCGTTAGGCGACGCTCGAGCCCCTGTCCCTCGTGCAACGCGTTCACGAGCGCGCTCCACCCCATGTCGCGCTGCAGCCCATAGGTGCCCGCTTTGATGTCGCGGTCGCGTCCCGTCACCTGCGCGTACAACCGGAAGAGTCGCGGCGCTTCGACGAGGCCCGCGCGGTGCAGCGAGTCCGTGGCCACACGAAACGTTGCGCCGGGCGGGATGGTGACGTGCACGATGGCTCCGTGCGGCGATCCGGCGCACGCGACGAGCCCGAGGAACAGCACACCCGCGCCGAAGCGTCGTGCCTCAGCGCTCCATGCGCAACGCATGTTGAAGCAGGATTGTCGCGGCAAGTGCATCAACATCCCCCTTCCGGCCACGCGTCGATCCCTGCATGTCGCGGATGGCGCGCAGCGCCGCCGCGGTGGAGTACCGCTCATCGACGAGTGAAACCGGCCAACCGGTACGCCGTTCGAGCTCGACGGACACGCGCCGAACCTCTTGGCTGCGCGGCGTCTCATCGCCATTATCGTCGAGGGGAAGGCCGAGGACGACGGCCACCGCTTCCAATTCCGTGCCGCGTCGCACGATCTCCGCGATGGGCGCCCGCTTTCCCGCGCGACGCGCGATGAATCCGGCCGGTGACGCAATGGTGCGGGTGGGATCCGAGATCGCGAGTCCAACGCGACGATCCCCGTAGTCTATGGCGAGGACTCGCCCGGGAAGAGGGAAGCGAACCGCTTCGCGGTTCTGCGGGAAGAGGGAAGGGGGCGGTTCGCTTTGCTCCCTCTTCCCGCTTCCCTCGTCCCGCTTCCCTGTCACCCTTGGGCCATCGTGGCGAAGAACTCTTTGTTCGTCTTCGTGCGCTGCATGCGCTGCAGCAGAAACTCGATGGCTTCGGTGGACGGCATGTCGCCCAGAAAATTGCGCAGCAGGTACACGCGGTTGAGCTCTTCCTGCGACAGCAGCAGTTCTTCTTTGCGCGTACCCGAACGCTGGATGTCGATGGCGGGGAATACGCGGCGATCGGCGATCTTCCGGTCGAGCACCAGTTCCATGTTGCCCGTGCCCTTGAACTCCTCGAAGATCACTTCGTCCATGCGCGAGCCGGTTTCGATGAGCGCGGTCGCGATGATCGTGAGCGATCCGCCTTCATCGATGTTGCGCGCCGCGCCGAAGAATCGCTTCGGCTTGTGCAGCGCATGCGCGTCCACGCCGCCCGAGAGAATCTTGCCCGAGTGCGGCACGACCACGTTGTGTGCTCGCGCGAGTCGCGTGATCGAGTCGAGCAGGATCACGACATCCTTGCCGTGTTCGACTAACCGCTTGGCTTTCTCGATCACCATGTCCGCCACTTGCACGTGGCGATCGGCGGGCTCATCGAACGTGGAGCTGATCACTTCCGCATCGACCTGCTCCTGCATGTCGGTCACTTCCTCGGGTCGCTCATCGATGAGGAGCACGATGAGTGTGACCTCGGGGTGATTCTCGATCACTGCGTTAGCCATCTTCTGCATCAAGATGGTTTTGCCCGCGCGCGGCGGCGCGACGATCAAGCCGCGTTGTCCTTTGCCGATCGGCGCGATGATGTCCACCACGCGCATGCTCAAGTCGGCGCTCGATGTCTCGAGGCGCAGGCGTTGATCGGGATATCGGGGACGCAGGTTGTCGAACGCGATGCGGTGTTTTGCCTTTTCCGGATCTTCGTTGTTGATGGTCTCGACTTTCAGGAGCGCGAGGTATCGCTCGCCTTCTTTCGGCGGACGCACCTGACCCAGGACCGTGTCACCGGTGCGCAGATCGAATCGCTTGATCTGCGATGGAGAGACGTAGATGTCGTCGGGGCCGTACAGGTAGTTCCAATCCTGGCTGCGAAGGAAGCCGTAGCCTTCGGGCAGGATTTCGAGCACGCCTTCGCCGCGCAGGACGATGTCCGAGTCGAGCAAATTCTGCTCGATGCGGAAAATCAGGTCCTGCTTTCGCAGCCCCGAGAAGTTGGAGATATTCAAGCCCTCGGCCATCGTATGGAGCTCGGCCACGGACTTTTGCTTCAACTCGGCGATATCCACGTACGTCGACTCAGAGGGTGGGGCGCGCTCACTCCCTGCTCGAGCGCGATGCAATCGCCGAGACAATTCGAAAATCCGTCCCGATGCGAACGGGGATGGACTCGATCGTCACGACGATATGCGCGGAGTGGTAAGGCGAGGAGGCGTGCAGTAGGCGTTGCCAAGGTAACGTCGCCAAAATAGGCGGTCAAGAGTGCCCAATTTCCCTGTTACAGAGTGCTTTGCGTACTGGCGTGTTCTCGAGTTGGGGAGCCGCGAGATCGTCGAAGGGCGTGTCAATCCAGAGCACAGCGCGCCATCACCGCTTCTCTCGTCGTACCTCGCGCATTGGGATGGTTACTACTATTGGCAACGCGCGCAGGACGGTGACTGGTTGGTTTTGGTGCATGAACGCGCGCCGGTGCGCGAACGCTGGTGGTTGCATGCGTTGCTCTTCGTGGCCGCGATCATTACGACATCGGTCGGCGGCGCCATGTTCGCCGGCGTCGTCGATCCGTGGCGCCTTCAGACGCTTCTCCGCCCGCGGGCCGGCTTCATCTTTTCGCTCCCGCTGCTGGCCATCCTGCTCGCGCACGAATCGGGCCATTATGTGACCGCGCGGCGATATCGCGTCGATGCCAGCCCACCGTATTTCATCCCGTTCCCCGCCGCGCTGGATTTGATCGGAACACTCGGCGCATTCATTCGACTCCGCTCGCCGATCTTCGACCGACGCACATTGTTCGACGTCGGCATCGCCGGTCCGTTAGCCGGCATCGTCCTCGCGATTCCCATACTTTTGCTCGGCCTCCACGGCAGCACCGTACTACCGGGCGTCGCCACTCAGACCTTTGCGCACCAATTCGCGCGATTCAATGGCGACCCGATTCTCATCGGAGACTCGTTGCTCCTGGCGGCGTGCCGCGGCATCCTCGGTCTCCACGGAATGGTGGAGATGAGTCCGCTCGCCGTGGCGGGATGGGTCGGCATTTTCGTTACGTCCCTCAACCTGCTTCCGTTGGCCCAACTGGATGGCGGACACGTCGCGTTCGCGATGCATCCGCGCGCCCAAGTCATCATAGCGCGTGCGATGTGGCTCGCGCTCCTTCCGCTCGGCTTCGTCTGGAGCGGATGGTGGTTCTGGGCCGTGCTCAGTTTGGCTATCGGCCGAGGAAAGCTGGTGCATCCGCCCGTGATTGCGCCCGAGCGTCCGCTCGACGCGAATCGGCGAATCGTCGGGTGGCTTGCGGTCGCGTTGTTCATTCTCACATTCATGCCGCTTCCGATCGGCCCCTGACGCGTTGGGCCGTATCGCGCGCGACGCCGTTCACTGTGGAACCACGCGTCTGCGTACGCGGTTACGTTCAAGGGAAGTTGCGCGCGGTCGCGGTGCCACGTCGTGCCTGCCTGCGCGGATGTGAGACCACTACCGGAACGGGATGTGAGTGCATACCGCTACTGCCTCCGCCATCGTTGGGAGGGGCGTCGCTCGA
This sequence comes from Gemmatimonadaceae bacterium, assembly GCA_025927495.1. Classification (GTDB taxonomy): domain Bacteria; phylum Gemmatimonadota; class Gemmatimonadetes; order Gemmatimonadales; family Gemmatimonadaceae; genus JADGGM01. The sequence continues at coordinate 17,533 of JAICLH010000028.1, read as the reverse complement.
TGTTGCGCACGGTGTTTCGCACGGTGTTTCCCGTCGTGCTCGTCGCGGCGGCGTGTCATCGCGCGCCGCCCGCAGCACCGCCGCCGCCCGAAGTATCGGTGATGACCGTGAAGCCGCAGACGGTCCCCGCCGACTTCGAGTACGTTGGGCAGGCTGAGGCGTCGAAGCGCGTCGAAGTGCGCGCGCAGGTATCGGGCGTGATCATCGCGCGCCCATACGTGGAAGGCACCGACGTCGAGAAGGGCGCGCTGCTGTTTCAGATCGACCCGACGCCGTACGAAGCGGCGTTGCACAGCGCCGAAGCCCAACAAGCGGACGCGCAGGCCCGCTTCGCGAACGCCGAGCGAAATCTCCAGCGGCTCGAACCGCTGTTGAGCGAGCACGCGGTCGCGCAGAAGGACGTCGACGATGCACGCACCGAGGAGGAACAGGCGCGCGCCGCCGTGAACAACGCGCAGGGCGCCGTCGTCCGCGCGCGCCGCGACTACGACAACACCTTCGTCCGCGCCGAGATCTCCGGTCGCGCGGGCCGCGCGAACATGGTGCTCGGTGCGTTAGTCAGCGGCCCAACGGACCTGCTCACGACGGTCGAGCAGGTCGATCCGATCTATGTGAATTTCAGCCCGTCCGATCAGGACGTGCTCTCGTGGCGCCGCGGCCTCGCCGACAAGTCGCTCGTCGCCGCGCCGGGGACGATGGATGTGCGCGCCACGCTCGCCGACGGCAGCGTGTATCCCATCACCGGCAAGCTCGACTTCGCCGACCTCGCCGTGCAACAGAACACCGGCACGCTCGCGCTCCGCGCATCGTTTCGGAATCCGCAACACACGTTGCTGCCGGGGCAGTTCGTCCGCGTGTCGCTGCTCGGCATGAAACGCGTCGGCGCGATCCTGATTCCGCAGCGCGCCGTGCAGCAGAGCATCGGCGGTTCCTTCGTCTACGTCGTCGACTCGTCCAACAAGGTCAGCACGCGCGACGTGAAGGGCGACACGTTCGTGGGCGGCCAGTGGTTGATCAGCAGCGGCCTGAGCGCCGGCGATCGCGTCGTGGTGGACGGCATTCAGAAAATCATGCCCGGTGTGCCCGTGCGTCCCGTCGCGTACGTCCCGCCGCCCGACACGGGACGCGCGGCACGCGGCGACACGGTGCTGGCCTCGCCCCCGGGCACCGCCTTGCGGATCGGTACCCATGACTAACGATCCAGAAATCAAATACTTCTTTGTCCGCCGCCCCATCTTCGCGGCGGTGATCTCGATCGCCATCGTGCTGCTCGGGATCTTTTCGCTCCACTCGCTGCCCATCGATCTGTATCCGCGCATCACGCCGCCGGTGGTGCAGGTGACGGCGGTATACCCGGGCGCCACCGCGGAGGACGTCGCCAACGCCGTCGCCGCGCCGATCGAGCAGCAACTGTCCGGCATCCCCGGTCTGCTCTACTACAAGTCGTCGAACGCCAGCGACGGTTCGATGAACCTGCAGATCTACTTCGACATCTCGCGCGACCAGGACTTGGCCGCGGTCGATGTGCAGAATCAGATCAAGCTCGCCGAGCCGCAGCTGCCGCAGGAGGTGGTCCGGAACGGCGTCACGGTGAAGAAAGCGCAGACCAACATCCTGATGGGCGTCGCGCTCACGTCAGATGACCCGCGCTACGACGCCGGCTACCTCAGCAACTACGCCGAGATCTACATCCAGGACGAGCTCAGGAGACTGCCGGGCGTCGGCGACGCATCCACGTTCGGCTCGGCCGACCTGTCGATGTTGATCGATCTGGCCCCCGACCGGCTCGCCCAACTCGGGCTAACGGTCTCCGACGTGGCGGCCGCGATCTCCGAGCAGAACACGACCAATCCGGCCGGCCGCATCGGCCGGGAGCCGGCGCCGGCTGGAACCCAGCTGACCATCCCGGTCACCTCGTTAGGCCGCCTCACGGACCCGAAGCAGTACGAGAACATCATTGTCCGCGCCCGGCCCGACGGCTCGATCGTGCGCATCGGCGACGTGGGCCGCGTGACGGTGGGCCAACGCGACTACGATCTCTCGGGCCGCCTCGATGGCAAGCCGAGCGCACTCCTGTTGGTGTACCTGCGGCCCGGCGCCAGCACCCTCGACGTCGACAAGGAAGTCGTCGCCCGGATGGCGGAGTTATCCAGAACTTTCCCCCAGGGCGTCCACTGGTCGGTGCCGTTCGATACGACTCCGTTCATCACCCAGTCGATCAAGGAAGTCGTTCAGACGCTGGTCGAAGCGCTCATCCTCGTCACGCTCGTCGTCTTCATTTTTCTCCAGAGCTGGCGCGCCACGCTCATTCCGTTAGTCGCGGTCCCGGTGTCGCTTATCGGCGCCTTCTTCGGCATGCGCCTGCTCGGCTTCTCGATCAATCTGCTCACGCTGTTCGGCCTGGTGCTCGCCATCGGCATCGTGGTCGATGATGCGATCGTCGTCATCGAGAATGTGGACCGGATCATGGCCGCGGAGCACGTGCGACCCGCCGTCGCCGCCGATCGCGCCATCCGCCAAGTCGCGAGCGCGCTCGTGGCGATCGTTCTCGTGCTGTGCGCCGTGTTCATCCCGGTCGCCTTCGTCGGCGGCATCACCGGCCAGATGTATAAACAATTCGCCATCACGATTGCCGTTTCGGTGATCATCTCCGGCATCGTGGCACTCAGCCTCACGCCGGCGCTATGCGCCATGTTGCTGCGCCACGAATCGACCGAGCACCAGACCGGATTCTTCGGGTGGTTCAACCGTCGGTTTGACGGGGTGACGAACCGCTATATCCGCGGCGTGGAGCACGCGCTCGACCATTCACGCCCGTGGGTTGCTGCCTTTGCCGTCATCGTGGTCCTCATCCTCGTGATGAGGCGCGTGGTGCCGACTGCGTTCCTGCAGACCGAGGACAAAGGCTACTTCGCCATCTCGGTCGAGCTCCCGGACGATGCATCGCTGCAGCGCACTGGCGCCGTGGTGCACAGCGTCGAAGCATTCCTGCTCAAGCAGCCGGGAGTAAACCACGTGCTGTCGCTCGTCGGACTGAGTCTCATTCAAGGGGCGAACCAGAGCAGCTCGGCGACGATGTTCGTCAATCTGAAACCATGGGACCAGCGCCAGAGCGCCGCCGCGATCCTCGATCGTGCCAACGCCGAGTTCTTCCGGAATCCCGATGCGCTCGTGTTCGGCTTCAACCTCCCGGAGATTCCCGGCATCGGGGTCACGTCCGGACTCGAGCTCAACCTCCAAGACCAGGGCGTCAACGACCTGCAGAAATTCGCCGCGCTGGCCAATCAGTTCGCGAGCGACGCGAACAAGCTGCCCAGCGTGCAGCAAGCGCGTGCGTCGATCCGCGTCAACGTACCGCAGTTGTACGTCGATGTGGATCGCGCCAAGGCGAAATCCCTCGGCGTGTCCCTCACCGATTTGTTTCAGACGTTGCAATCGTTGCTCGGGACGCTGTACGTGAACGATTTCAACCTGTACGGCAAGACGTATCGCGTGCAGGTACAGGCGCAGGAGCCGTATCGCCAGGAGCCCCAGGACATCGGTGGTCTGTACGTGCGCGGCAGCGGCGCGCAATTGATTCCGGTGTCGTCGCTGACCACGGTGAAATTCCGCAGCGGACCGAATATCGTGACGCGGTTTGACGGGTTCACGTCCGCGTTGATCACCGCCTCGCCGGGGCCCGGGAAGAGCTCCGGCGAGATGCTCGCGGGAATCAACCAACTGGTGCAGAGCAAGTACGCGGCACTCGGCGTAGGCGGCGCGCTGAGCGGCGAGTCGTACCAGGAGAGCACGTCCACCGGCGGCGGCTTCGTGCTTGTGTTAGGCATCATCATGGTGTTCCTTGTCCTCGCCGCGCAGTACGAGAGCTGGTCGATTCCGTTCGCCGTACTATTCGGCGTGCCGTTTGGAGTGCTCGGCGCCTATCTCGGCATGTGGCTCCGCGGGATCCCATCCGACGTCTACTTCCAGATCGGCATCATCACGGTGGTCGGTCTCGCCGCGAAGAACGCGATCCTCATCGTCGAGTTCGCGAGCGAGCTGCGCGCGCAAGGCAGGTCGGTGCGCGAGGCGGCTGTCGAAGCGGGCCGCGAACGCCTCCGTCCGATTCTCATGACCTCGTTCGCGTTCATCCTCGGTGTCGTTCCGTTGGTCATCGCCGGAGGCGCGGGCGCGGTGAGCCGGCACTCGATCGGCACGGCGGTATTCGCCGGGATGCTGTTCGCGACATCGATCGGGATCCTGTTCATTCCGCTCTTCTTCGCGCTCATTCGCCGCGCAAGCGAGCACGTGTTCGGCCATCACCCGACCGGCGCATCGCGGCCCGCGCCGGCGCGCCCGGCGGAGGGCGACTGATGCGCCGGCTCGTGGTGCCGCTCGTGCTCGCCGGCAGTGTCCTTGGTTGTCCGGTCGGGCCAGGCTACCACCGACCGCCGGTCGACACGCCCAACGATTGGCGTCCGCCGTCGCCGCTCGAGGACACGCTGCGCCCGTTCTACGATTCGCTCGCCGCACACCCGGACACCGTGCCGGCCGCGGCGCGCGATTCCACCATGCCGCTCGCGGACAGCATGGTAAAGCTGATGCCGCCGTCTCCGTCGGCTGACACGGCGATGGCGAGGAGCATCGACTGGTTCGCGCTCCTGCAGGACACCGTGCTGCGCCGTCTCGTCGATACCGCGATTGCCGAAAATCGTACGGTGCGGGTTGCGATTGCGACCATCGACGAGTTCCGCGCCGACTATGGCGTGGCGAAAGGTCCCCTGTTTCCGCAGATCACGGCCAACGGTTCCGCGGGCAGAGAGCGCATCGCATTCGGCGGCACGCCGGTCACCTTCGACGTCTACCAGGTCACCGGGAACGTGTCGTGGGAGCTCGACTTCTGGGGACGCCTGCGCCGCAGTACGCAAGCGGCGCGCGAAGATCTGCTGGCGACGGAGGAGTCCCGTCGCGTTGTCGTGCTGTCGCTCATCAGCGATGTCGCAACCGCGTATCTCGAGCTGCGCGAGCTCGACCTCGATCTCGACATCTCACGGCGCACGCTGGAGTCGCGGCGCGAGACGCTGCGGCTCGCCCAACGACGCTTCCAACAAGGACTCATCTCCGAGCTCGATGTCCGCCAGTTCGAATCGCAGGTGGCGGACCCCGCGGCGCGTGTGGCCGACTTCGAGCGGCAGATCGTGCAGAAGGAAGACCAGCTCAGCATTCTTCTCGGCCATCATCCCGCGAACGTACCGCGGGGCGAGCCGCTGCCCGCCGTGTTGTCATCCATTGTCGTGCCGCACGCGCTGCCCTCGTCCCTGCTCGAGCGGCGCCCCGATGTGCGACAGGCCGAAGCGCAGTTGCGCGCGGCGACCGCCCGCATTGGTGTCGCGGAGGCGGCCCGTTTGCCGACGGTCACGATCACCGGCGAATACGGCACGCAGGCTACGACCGCCTCCGGTTTGTTCAAGAACAACTCGGATGTGTACAGCATTCTGGGCGGCATCTCGGTGCCGATCTTCAGCGGCGGCCAGTACTCGAACGAAGTGAAAGCCGCGCGCGCCCGCGCCGATCAGGCACGCTACATATATCAGCAGACCGTGCTCACGGCGCTGCAGGATGCGCAGGACGCGTTGATCGGTCTGCGGGCGTCGCACGACCAGTTGATCGCGCAGCAGCTGCAGGTGACGTCGCTGCAGAGCGCGCTGCATCTGGCGACACGGCGCTACGACAACGGGATCTCGAGCTACCTGGATGTGCTCGATGCCCAACGGAGCCTGTTCACGGCGGAACTGTCCTTGGCGCAGGTGCAGCGGCAAGAGCTGGTCTCGGCCGTGCAGCTGTACAAGGCGTTAGGCGGGGGCTGGCCATCCGACTCGACCGACGGAACCGGCGGGAGTGGCGCGCCCGGATCGCCGCGATGACGGCAGCCGCGCGCCGCCGCCGCGTTCTCGTGATCGACGTCGGCGGCACGCACATCAAGCTCTGGCTCGCCGGACGCAAGGAGCCGGTCAAAATCGATTCGGGCCCGCACATGACCGCGGCGCACATGGCGCGCGCGGTGCGGGTGATCACGAAGGACTGGCACTTCGATGTGATCACGATCGGCTATCCGGGACCGGTGAAGAACGACCGGCCGGCGCGCGAGCCGTTCAACCTGGGCGACGGCTGGGTGGGCTTCCCGTACCAGCGCGCGCTGCACCACCCGGTGCGCATCGTGAACGACGCCGCGCTGCAGGCGTTAGGCAGTTACGAAGGCGGCCACATGTTGTTTCTCGGTCTCGGCACGGGACTCGGCTCGGGCCTGGTGCTGCGCGGCGCCATCGTGCCGATGGAGCTGGCGCACCTGCCGTACCGAAAAGGCAAGACCTACGAGGACTATCTGGGCGAGGACGGCCGCCAGGCGCTCGGGAACCGGAAGTGGCGACGTCATGTGTTCGATGTGTGCGACCTGTTCGCCAAGGCACTCCTGCCCGACTATATACTGTTAGGCGGAGGCAACGTGAAGCATCTCGCCACGCTGCCGGCCGGCGTGCGCCTCGGCAGCAACGCCAACGTGGTGCGCGGCGGCTACCGGCTCTGGCTGCCCCGCGAGCGGCGCGCGCGATAGCGCTGGATCAAGCGGTTGGTCGAGCTGTCGTGCGCGAGGCGCGGTTCCGCGGTGCCGCCGAGCTCGGGAATGATGCGTCCGGCGAGCACTTTGCCGAGCTCGACGCCCCATTGATCGAACGAATCGATCTGCCACACCGTGCCCTGCGTGAACACCGAGTGCTCGTAGAGCGCGACGAGCGCGCCTAACGACGCCGGCGTGAGGCGGTCCACGAGAATGGTGGTCGACGGCCGGTTGCCCTCGCACACCCGGTGCGGCACCAACCACTCCGGCGTTCCCTCGGCCCGCACCTCGTCGGCGGTCTTGCCGAACGCCAGCGCCTGCGACTGCGCGAACAGGTTGGCCATCAACAGGTCGTGATGGTCGCCTAACGGAGTGAGCGCCTCGCAGAAGCCGATGAAGTCCGCCGGCACGATCGTCGTGCCCTGGTGCAGCAGCTGGTAGAACGAATGCTGTCCGTTGGTTCCCGGCTCGCCCCAGTGGATCGCGCCGGTCTGGTACGTTACGCGGCGCCCATCCAGCGTGACATGCTTGCCGTTGCTCTCCATGGTCAGCTGCTGCAGGTACGCCGGGAAGCGCACCAGATACTGGTCGTAGGGCAGCACCGCCACGGTTTGCGCGCCGAAGAAATCGGCGTACCACACGGCGAGGAGACCCATGAGCACGGGCAGGTTGCGCTCGAAGGCCGTCGTGCGGAAATGCTCGTCCATGGCATGGAACCCGCCCAGCATTTCGGTGAACGCCTCGGGTCCGATGGCGATCATCGTCGAGAGCCCGATGGCCGAGTCCATGGAGTAGCGGCCGCCCACCCAGTCCCAGAATTCGAACATGTTCGCCGTATCGATGCCGAACTCGGCCACGGCCTTCGCGTTGGTCGACACGGCCACGAAGTGGCGCGCCACCGCGGCCTCGTCGCCTAACGCAGCCAGCGCCCAGGCCCGCGCCGTCCGCGCGTTGGTCATCGTCTCCAGCGTCGTGAACGTCTTGGACGACACGATGAACAGCGTCTCGGCCGGATCCAGCCCGCGCGTCGTCTCGACGAAATCGGTGCCGTCCACGTTGGACACAAATCCGAACGACAGGTCGCGCTGGCTGTAGAAGCGCAGCGCCTGGTAGGCCATCACCGGACCCAAGTCCGACCCGCCAATGCCGATGTTGATTACGTGCCGGATGCGCTTCCCGGTATGGCCGACCCACTCGCCGGACCGCACGCGGTCGGCGAACTCGGCCATCCGATCGAGCACGTCGTGCACGGCGGACACGACGTTGTCGCCGCCGACCATGATCGTCGCGCCGCGCGGCGCGCGGAGCGCGACGTGCAGCACGCTGCGCCGCTCGGTGACGTTGATGGCGTCGCCGCGAAACATCGCGTCGATGCGCTCGCGGAGCCCCGACTGGCGCGCGAGCTCGAGCAGCAGTCGCACCGTCTCGTCGGTGACGCGGTGCTTGCTGTAGTCGAGATAGAGGCCGGCCCCTTCGGCGACCAGGCGTTCGCCGCGCGCCGGATCCGACGCGAAGAGCGTGCGCAAGTGCGCATCGCGGATCGTCCGATAGTGCGCGTCGAGCGCGGCCCATGCCGGCCGCTCGGTGAGCGGCAGCACCGGCACGGGTGCCGACGTCGCGAGTGTGGACATCGCGTCGACCTCCTGCGTCACTTGCCTAACGCACGCAACTGCTTGGCGGTGAGCAGCCAGACGAGCGATCCGGTCCGACCCGCGGCCGGCAGATCGATCGCGCAGGCCGCGCCTTTGTCGAGCCCCAGGATGGGCTCGCTGGTTTTGGTCAGCAGGTACGTCGCGAGCGCTGACAATTGGGGTTCGTGTCCCACCAGGGCGATCGTATCGAGTCCGCGTTGGGCGCGCAACCATCGCGCCACCACCGATGGCTCGACATTGGGCACGAGATGCTGGAGCGGCACGGACTCCATGCCGTCGTACGCGCGGGCCACGATGCGCGCCGTCTGCGCGGCGCGACGATACGGGCTCGTCACGAGCCGATCGATGTCGGGTGCCAGCGTGCGCAAGCCGAGCGCCGCGCGCCGCATCTTTTTCTTGCCGTCGGCTGTCACTGGCCGCTCCACATCGGGTTTCCCGCTGCGCGCGAACTCCTCGCGACTGCCGGCGAGGGCATGACGAATGATCAGAACGCGCATGTCGGCTCCCCGAGCGCCAGCGAGCGCTTCCCTGTTTCCCGTTCGCCACGTTCCGAAATGCAAACGCGCTCTTTTAGTGCGCGAGGCGGGATTCGAACCCACGACCTTCGGCTCCGGAGGCCGACGCTCTATCCAGCTGAGCTACTCGCGCAAAAAGCACAAAAGGAGCTCGGCGCTCCTTTTGTCATGGTCGGGGCGAGTGGATTTGAACCACCGACCTCCTGGTCCCGAACCAGGCGCGCTAACCGGGCTGCGCCACGCCCCGCCGAAGTCCGTGCAGGACTTCACGGTGACCACTAGCTATTGATTGTACGCGCCCGGAGAGACTCGAACTCCCAACCTTCTGATCCGTAGTCAGATGCTCTATCCAATTGAGCTACGGGCGCAATCACGCCTTGAGACGACAACGGCGGACGCATCCGCGTACCGCTCGAGATGCATCCGCCGAAGCTGACGCAACATATTTGCAGGCGATGAGAGCGTCAAGCTCGACGATACGTCGTCCGTCATTCATTGTTCGTATCGTGCTTTCCTACCCGTGGTCCGACCTTCGCGCATAGATCCCTAAAGAAAAAAAGCCTCGCGAGAGCCGCGAGGCATGGGCGGTACAAGACTCGAACTTGTGACCTCCACGATGTCAACGTGGCGCTCTAACCAAACTGAGCTAACCGCCCGCACTCGTTGCGCCCCGCATCAGTGGAGGCGAGGGGAATCGAACCCCTGACCTCGTGAATGCCATTCACGCGCTCTCCCAACTGAGCTACGCCCCCGACACAGACTGTCACCCGGTATTGCCCATTTTGACCGGGAACCTCTCAGGATAGCCGAGGCATTAGGACTTGTCAAGAAAAAGGGGCTGGCGCGACGAGCGAATCCTCTTATTTTAGCACCGCTTTCACGAGTCCTCTCTTCGCAGCGGACGCTCGCGAACGCAACAAGGAACTCGCTCGTACATCTCAACATCCGAACACGACTCGCGTTTCGCAATAGAGGGCCACGCAACCAATGACTGAAGTCAAGCGCCGCCGGCGCCGCGCCGCCCCTGCCGGGATCGCTCCTACCGAACCCGAGCGCGACATCCTCGATCAATACCTCTACGAGGTCAGCACCTACCCCTTGCTCAAGGGGACGCAGGAGCTCGACCTCGCGCGGAAAATCCGCGCCGGTGATCAGGATGCGCTCCAGGAATTGGTGAAGCGCAATCTCCGGTTCGTGATCTCCGTGGCGAAGAAGTATCAGAACCGCGGACTTCCGCTCATCGATCTCATCGGTGAGGGGAACGTCGGCTTGCTCACCGCCGCGCGAAAGTTCGATCCCGATCAGGGTGTCAAGTTCATCTCGTACGCCGTCTGGTGGATTCGCCAGGCGATTCTCTCGTCGCTCGCGCGACAGGGCCGCACGGTTCGCGTGCCGCTCAACCGGACCGCGGATCTCTCGCGCATCATCAAGGCGTCGGAAATTTTGCGTCAGAAGCTTCGGCGCGAGCCGCTGCCGGAAGAGTTGGCGCATCTCACCGGTCTGTCGGTCGACGTCGTGCAGTCGCTCGCGGCGCTCAACACGGGCGACGTGCGACTCGATGCGCCGATGGATCCGGAAGGTGACCGTTCGCTCATCGAGCGCTTCGTCGCCGACGAGATGCCCGACGCGGAAGAGGAAGCCATGAACCGGTTCCTGTCCGACGAAATCGAGCAGGCGCTCAACACACTGCCGGCACGTGATGCCAAAGTGCTGCGTCTCTACTTTGGACTCGACGGCGGCCGCGAGCACACGCTCGAGGAGATCGGTTCGATGCTCGGCGTCACGCGCGAGCGGGTGCGCCAGTTGCGCGACCGCGCGCTCAAGCGGTTGCGCGAGGGAGACGTCGGGCGCGCGTTGGGCAGCTTCGCTGCCTGAGCGCTCGCGCACCGAGGGTACGATGCACGAAGGCCCGCGTTGAACCGCGGGCCTTCGTGCTTCCTGCCTTGGTCGCGCTCGATCAATTGTCGCCGCTCGAGTCCGGGCCGGTGTTGCCCACTCGGCGCTTCGTCCAGATCACGATGGTCCCGCACGGGCCGCCATCCGATCCCTGGAACTGCATGGGCGTTTCCGCGGAACTCTTGTAGACTTCGATCGCCGCGATATCATCGGGACGCACGATCTGATCGATATCGTCGCCGAGCGAGAGGAACGGTGAGCCATCTATGTAGTAGGCGACCGGGCACATGCCGGCGTTCGACGTGCGGTTCACCTGGACCTGGTAGCCCTGCCCGTCCCACGCCACGGTGAGGCCCGGCACCTGGCGGAAGAGATCCGTGGTGCTGATCGAGGCGCTCTTCTCGATCTGATCGCGGTCCATGTAGTAGCCTAACCCAGATTTCTTGCGTTGGTCGAATCCTGCGATCTCGGATCCGCGCTTGGCGGTGATCTCCATGGTCTTGAGCACGGTCGTGCGCTCGTCCAACGTCGCGGCGAGCGTACTCGGACGACGCGGTGTCAGATCGACGGCGAAGCGCTTGGGCGAGTATCCGATCTCGCGCACCTCGACGCTCTGCGTGCCGGCCGGCAGTCCCGTCAGACGGAACGCGCCGTCGACATTGCTGCGCGCGGAGAGCTGCGTGCCTAACAAGAGGACCATGGCGCCTTCGAGCGGTTTGCCTTCCGTGGACGTGACGTGACCCGTGAGCACAGCGCTGCCGAGCGGGGCCGGCTTGGGCGCGGTCGCTTGCGGCTTGGGCGGAGCGGGCGCGCCGGGGGTCGTCGTCGCGGGCGGGGCCGGCGGCGCCGAGGCCACGACCGCCGCGCGCTCGCCTAACAACACGTCGCGCAACGCCAGCCCGTTGGGCGGCACCGACACCTCGATCCAGCCGCTCGCACCGGTACTCGTGCGCGCTTGCAGGCGCGCGACGACCTGCGTCGGCACGCCACAGGCGCGGAACGTGCCCATGTCGTCCGTCAACACACTCGTCGCCTGAGGCACCTTGAGCACCGAATTGCCCGCCACGCTCACGCCGGTCCACATGAGCACCACGCGCACGCCCGTCATCGGCTTCTCGGTCGATGCGTTGCGGACGACGCCCATCACGAGGCCCCGCGATTCCGTGCGCGATGAATCCGGGCATACCGATGCGACCACGGTCTGCGCTGACGGCACGTACAACTGCACGAATGACGCCCTGCCGTGCTCGATGACAACGGGCTGCGTCGGCGGTGAGATGCCGAGTGAATCGAGGGTGGGATGAAAGAACCCGACCTGGTACAAGCCGTCGGGCAACCCGTGCGTGAGGATGCGGAACCGCCCCGATGGATCGGTGATCCCGGTAAACGTCGTGTTGCTGATGAGCACCGTCGCGCCCGCAAGCGGCAGCTCGCGAAGACTGTCCAACACAAACCCGGACACGACGACGGTATCACCGACGGGCGCCGTCGCGGTATCGGTCGGCGCCGCAGTGCTGCTCGCCGGTGTCGGCGCGCCGCGGGTGGTCCCCTTCTTGATTGCCTGTGCGGAAGCGTTCACCGCGACCGTGCACGCAAGCGTGGCGAGGAGGAGGGATCGAACCATGTCGAGTCAAAGCTGGGATATCGCGCGAGGCCGAAATGCCGCGCATCTGAAGCTTCGACGGCGGACGGCAAAATCTCAACACCCGCGTCGAGGTTTGGGCGTGCCGGCCCTCGTGGCGCGTTGCCCGCGTCATTGCTCTGGCGCAAATTATGAACGTGATCGAGGCGACCGGGCGATGGGTCCGCTTCAGGGTCGAGGAGGCTGGGCGCGCGGGCCGGTTCCTCGAGGAGGCGGCCCTGGCGTTCGGGTCCGTGCGCTCCTGGCTGCCGAATGCCACGCTGCAGATGCGGCGCCTGGGCGTGGATTCGCTTCCCATCGGACTGCTGATCGCCGTCTTCACGGGCATCGTGCTGGCACTTCTCGCCAGCTACTCATTCACCGGTGCCGTTCCCCTGTATTTCGTCGGTACGCTGGTCGAGAAGACGATCACGTTGGAGCTTGCGCCGGTGCTCACGGGTCTCGCGCTCGCCGGACGGGTCGGCGCGAACATCGCCGCCGAATTGGGCACGATGCGCGTGACGGAGCAGGTGGATGCGTTGGAGACCCTGGCGTACGATCCGGACTCATACCTCGTCGTGCCGCGGGTCGTGGCCGGGACGATCATGTTCCCGCTGATCGTCGGCGTGGCGATGATCGTCGGGTTAGGCGCAGGGTGGCTCGCGTCGATCGGACTCCTGCACTTGTCCAGCGACGAGTTTCTCAAGGGCGCGCGGATGTTCTTCAGCACGTTCGACGTCGAATACGGTCTCGTGAAAGCCGGGAGCTTCGGGTTTGCCGTGACGCTCATCGGGTGCTACAAAGGACTCCGAGCGCGCGGCGGCGCCGAGGGCGTTGGGAATGCGGCGACGCAAGCGGTGGTGTATTCGGCAGTCATGATTCTCGTACTCGACGCTTTCTGGGCCATGACGTGGCTCCATGGACGGTCCTGATGATCAAATGGGTCGACGTCTACAAGGCGTTCGGTGAAAAGAAGGTGCTCGACGGATTCACGCTCGACGTGCACGAAGGCGAGGCGGTCGTGATCATCGGTTACTCGGGCGCCGGCAAATCCGTCGCGATCAAACACGTGGTGGGGCTGCTCGAGCCGGACCGCGGCACCGTCGAAGTGGACGACAACGACGTGCCGACGCTGCCGCGCAAGGAGCTGTACGAGCTGCGCGCGCACATCGGCTACGTGTTCCAGTTCGCCGCGCTGTTCGATTCGATGACCATCGGCGACAACGTGGCGATGGGACTGCGCAAACGCGGCGAGATGTCCGAGAGCGACATCGCGCACCGCGTGGCGGAGGCGTTGGAGCTGGTCGACCTTCCCGACGTGCAGCACCAGTACCCGGCCGAACTGTCGGGCGGCATGCGCAAGCGCGTCGGCATCGCGCGCGCGGTCGCGCTGCGTCCCAAATACATTCTGTACGACGAGCCCACGACGGGCCTCGACCCCGTCACCAGCGCCGTGATCGACGAGCTGATGATCCGCATGCGCGAGAAGTTAGGCGTGACGAGCGTGGTCATCACGCACGACATGCGCAGCGCCTACCGCGTCGGCAGCCGCATCGCGATGCTGTACGACGGTCGCGTTAGGCAGGTGGGCACCGTGGAGGAGATTCAGCACACGAAGGACCCCATCGTGCGCCAGTTCATCGAGGGGCGCGCGACACTCGAGGGCGATGCCGCCTCGCTTGCAGCGCCGGGTCCGGCGTTCGAAAGCGGCGCCACGGCACGCGGAGGAGGAGCAGAATGAAACGCGGAAATGACTTCGTGGTCGGGCTGGTGGTGATCGGATCCGTCGTCGCCATCGTGCTCTTCGCCCTCTGGCTGAGTCAGGCCAGCCTCGGATCCAAACAGCGCAACGTCGTGGCGCGGTTCACCGACGTCGGCAATGCGAAAGTCGGCAACTCGGTCGTCATCCGCGGCGTGCAGGCGGGGCGCATCCAGTCGATCGAGCTCGAGCCCACGGGATGGGTGCTCGTGAAGATGTCGCTCGACCCCGACATCAAGCTGCCGAGCAATCCGGTCGTCGTGCTCAGCGAATCGAGCATGTTCGGTGAATGGCAGGCGACGATCATGGAGCGCGCGGCGGCGCCGGACGACGCGGACGTCCAGCAACAACTCGCGCAATCGGGGGCCGTTGGGCGGGGCAGCGCGCTGCCCGGCGCGCGCCTGCCCGACATCGCCCAACTGACGGCGGTCGCGGGACGCATCGCCGGCGACATGTCACGCGTGGCGGACCGCTTTCAGGTGGCGTTCGACGACCGCGCCGCCAACGAGCTCCGCCAGTCCATTCGCAACTTCGCCGATCTGTCGGCGGAGCTCGAACGCACCGTGCGCACGCAGTCCCAAGGTCTCTCGCAGTTGAGCAGCGACGTCCACAAGACCGTCGGCACGATCAACGCGACGGCGGTGGCCGTGCAGCGCACCGCCGACCGCGTCGATTCGTCGACGTCCAAAGGGCAGATCCACCAGATCATGGACAACGTCGGCCAGGCTTCCGACGACATCAAGGCGACATCGCACGACTTACGCAACGCGTCGCACTCGCTGATGGCCACACAACAGCAGCTGACGTCGGTCCTCACCCACGCCGACTCCGTGTTAGGCAAGATCGACCGCGGCCAGGGATCCCTGGGGCTCATGGTCAACGACCCGACGCTCTACCAGAACGGCGACGCGCTGCTCTCCCAGATGCGCGAGCTCGTGGCCGAGATCCGCGCACATCCGCGCCAATACCTGAGCGTCAAGATCTTCTGATGGTGCGGTCGCGGGTCAAGCAGGAGACGTCGGCAGGCGGCGTCGTGTATCGCGTCGTGGACGGCGCTCCGCAGTTTCTGCTCATCCGGGACGCGTACCACAATTGGGGCTTCCCCAAGGGGCACGTCGAGTCGAACGAAGGCATCGAGTTGGCAGCGCTGCGCGAGGTCGAAGAGGAAACCGGTTTGCACACGCTGACTCTCCGCGGCCCGATCGATACCATAGATTGGTACTTTCGATTTCGCGGCCGTCTCGTACACAAGGTGTGTCACTTCTTCCTCATTGAAAGCGCGACAGCGGCCACGTCGCCGCAGCGCGAGGAGGGGATTACGGCCTGCAAGTGGCTCGCGCTCGATGACGCGCTGACGCGCGTATCCTATGAGAACGCGCGTGGCGTGCTCACGCGCGCGGCGGAGCTCGTACCGCCGAGCACGGGTCACGCGGCCGGAGCGACCCGGTGACACCGCGTCGCGCGGTGCGCGTGGCGCTCGATGCGTCGCGCCTCGTCGTGGCGCACGCGCCGCGGGCGCGAACTCGCGAGCTGGTTCGGACGAGCATTCCCCGACGTGCTGGACGCGTGGCGATCACCCGATCACTCGGCACCCTCGACAGGCGGTTGCACGCGACGTTGGTCGATGTCGTGGTCGTCGATCTGGGCGGACCGGACGATGCGATGGGTGCGGCATCGTTGGCGCGCGAGTTCCCGAGCGTTGCGTTCGTCGCGGTCACGCCGTTCCGCGCCGTTGACGCGCCGGCGATTGCTGCGTGCGCGAATTGCGGCGTGGCGGATATCCTCGCCGACGGCGTCGACGATGCGATGTTGCGGCACGCGGTCGCATTGCACGGATTCTCCGCGCGCTTCGCCATGGCGCTGGCTGAGCCGCCTCGAGAGCTCGGCTTGGAAAGCCGGATCCAGCGCAACGCGTGGCGTTTCATTGCGGGGCGGGCCGGACGGGTGGTTCGGACGGAGGAATTGGCGAAGGCGTTGGCCGTCACGAGGGAGCATTTGAGCCGGAGCTTCGGACACACGGGTACGCCGCAGGCGACGCTCAAGCGCGTCATCGACCTGGTCCGGCTGTTGGCAGCTGCCGAGCTCGCTAAGAATCCTGGATACGATTTGAGGGATGTGGTTCGTTTGCTGAGCTACGCGTCGGTTTCGCAACTTTCGGCGGTAGCGGAGCGTCTGGTGGGTCGACCGGCAACGTCGTTGGCCCGGTTGCGGCCAAGTGATTTAATAGAAGGTTTTGTGCGCACGGCGGCACGTCCTCTTGTCTCGTCCGGCACTTTGTGATAATTTTCACAAGCTGCCGAGCGGACCGATTCGGCGGGCTGGCCCATCATTTCGTAAGACGGACCTCCTAGCCCCTACCACGCCCATGGCATCCGACACCTCGCTCCGCCCCGCAGAGATCAAAGACATCCTTCTGCGCGAGATCGAAGCCGCTGACCTGCACGAGCTGGACGTCGAGGAGGTTGGTTCGGTCCTCGAAGTGAAAGACGGCGTCGCGCGCATCTACGGCCTCACCAAGGCCATGGAAGGCGAGATGCTCGAAGTCACCTCCACGGATACGGGCGACAAGGTCATCGCGCTGGCGCTCAACCTCGAGGAAGACAACATTGGCGCCGTCATCCTGGGCGACTACCTCACGCTCAAGGAAGGCGATGAAGTGCGGCGCACGGCGCGCGTGCTCGAGGTGCCCGTCGGGCCGGAGCTCGTCGGCCGCGTGGTCGACGCGTTAGGCAACCCGATCGACGGCGCCGGGCCGATCGCGGCCAGGCAGACGCGGAAGGTCGAATCGGACGCGCCGGGCATCATCGTTAGGCAGCCGGTGAAAGAGCCGCTGCAGACGGGGCTCAAGGCCATCGACTCGATGATCCCGATCGGACGGGGCCAGCGTGAGCTGATCATCGGCGACCGCGCGATCGGGAAGACGGCGATCGCGATCGACACCATCATCAATCAGAAGGGGGCGGGCGTCATCTGCGTCTACGTCGCGATCGGCCAGAAGAAGTCGACGGTGGCTGCCACGGTCGAGAAGCTGCGCCAGTACGGCGCCATGGATTACACGATCGTCGTCGTGGCCGCGGCGTCCGATCCGGCGCCGATGCAGTACATCGCGCCGTACACCGGATGCGCGATGGCCGAGCAGTTCATGTATCACGAGGGCAAGGCGACGCTCTGCGTTTATGACGATTTGTCCAAGCAGGCGGCGGCGTACCGCGCCATCTCGCTCGTGTTGCGCCGGCCGCCGGGTCGTGAGGCGTATCCGGGTGACGTGTTCTACCTGCACTCGCGTCTGCTGGAGCGTTGCGCGAAGCTGTCCGACGAGATGGGCGGCGGGTCGCTGTCCGGCCGGCCCCTCCTCGAGACCATGGCCTACGAGCTGTAGGGCTACTTCTCTACCACGGGAATCTCGATCACCGACGGCCATTTATTCCTGGAGAGCGACCTGTTCAACCAGGGTGTGCGTCCGGCTGTGAACGTCGGTGTGTCGGTGTCGCGCGTCGG
>JAICLH010000310.1 GCA_025927495.1 Gemmatimonadaceae bacterium | reverse complement strand
TGGGTTCTTCAGGCAAGTCCGGGAAATGCCGCGCGAATGCGGAGGAAAAAGTAGTCGTCGTCGCGGTAGCCATAGGCCATCCGCTTCATGACCTTGATCGTGTTGTTGATGCCTTCGAGTAGGCTCGTGTGCAGCGGATAGACCGCGTGATTGATGATATACTCGGCGGAGAGGGCGAGTCGGTGGGCAAAGCGCACGAGCAATGCGATCCCACTGTCGCAGGCACGGGCATACCACTCGTGCCACGCGTGCCGTGCGGCGGCGACCGACCGACACTGCCACAGGGTGCGTAAGTCTTCTTTTAAGACGTAGGTGATAAAGAGGGCGTGATTGGCTGCCAGAAGCTCATCGAGCCGCACGCGCTCCGCGGGACTCCGCAGATTCTCGCGCGCCCGCAACAAGAGCCAGCGCACGCCACGGCCCGTGAGGTGGCGACGACGGTGTTCGATCTCCGTGCGGCCGGCATGCCGGTTCGGCCGGGCGATGCGATTGGCTTCGGCGATGCGGACCGGATCCACAACCTGCACCGTATAGCGTTGCAACGCGTGAAAGAGATCATACACCAGCTTTGCTCGAGGGCAGTAGGTCCGCATCGCCTTGAGAAAGGGGCCGGCGAGATCGGAGACGATCGCCTCGATGCGCGCACACCCGGCGGCGCCGAGCGTCGTGAAGAAGCTGCCCAGCGCATCGGCTCCCCGGCCGCGCGCGACCCAGAGCACGCGCTTGGTCTCGACGTCCACCACCACGGTGGCGTAGGTGTGCCCTTTGTGCAGCGCGAATTCGTCGACGGCAATCTGGCGCACCGCGCTGAAGTCGCTCGCCTCTTGTGGGCCGAGGTGCGCCGCGAGCGCGCGGCGATGGGCGAGCTTCACCGTGTCCCAATCGACATGAAAGAGCGTCGCCACGGCGCTCACACCGAAAACCTGCGCTAAGTGCGCGAGGGCCTCCGCCAATCGCTTCGTGACCCGCTGATAGCGATCGAGCCAGCCGATCTGCTCGGGCACGCGCCCACACGGCGGACAGTCGAGTCGCGCGTGCGGCACGAACAGCCAGACGTCCCGCCCCATGAGTGGCAAATCGCGCACGCGACGCATACTCACATCGTGCACCACGGTGACGGGCGTTCCACACTTGCTACAGCGCCGCCCGGTGTCCCGCGCTGGCGTCAGCTCAATGATCAACCGCTGGGCCGGCAAGCCGAACGGGTCGGGCGCGAGCTCCTCCTCCGGGGTCCACTGCACGATCTCGAAGCCGTCCCACCCCCCCGCCCATGCGATCAATCCACGAAAATCGTCACTCGCCATAGCGCCTCCTGGACGCTACAGCATGCGACGACATGCGCGTTCTGTCACCTCAAATCCCAACATTCCCGGAAGAACCCAATCCTGCCAAAGGCAGGATTGCCATGGTCGCGCGGAGCGTATCGCTGCTTTTCGCGACGCTCCCGTCTCGCTCACTCGCACCTCATCACTCACGACTCGCGCCGATCGAAAAATCCTCACGCCGACAACTTCGCCGCGATCTCGACGAGACGCTTCGCCTGGAACCTGATCGCGGACTTGGCCTCATCGCTGATCGGCCCCCCGGTCGCCGTCACGCTCGTGCCGTACGGATTGCCGCCCGCCGCGTAGATCGACGGATCCGTATACCCGGTCGGCACGATGATCGCCCCCCAGTGCATGAACGTCGTGTACATGCCGAGGATCGTGGCCTCCTGCCCGCCGTGCGGATTCTGCGCGCTGCTCATCGCCGTCACGGCTTTGTTCGACAGCGCGCCCTTGAGCCACAACGGCCCGAGCGTATCGATGAACGCGCGCAGTTGGCTCGCCACGACGCCATATCGCGTGGGCGCACTGAAGAGGTACGCGTTCGCCCACTCCATGTCCTCGTTCGCCGCGACCTCGA
>JAICLH010000093.1 GCA_025927495.1 Gemmatimonadaceae bacterium | reverse complement strand
GCTCGGCGCCGTGCTCATCGCGCGGCGGTAGGCCACGCGATGCTCGGGCCGGGGCGTCGCGCGGGCAGAATGGCGCTCGAATGTTCCGTTGGGCAGGCGAAACGCGGCATGCCCAACGGGGCGATGCGATTTTTTCGGAGCCCGATGGCAGTTTTGGGACGCGGACCTCGTGGCCGCGACCGCGGCGGGACCGGAATCGGGACAGGCGCGGTGGGCGCGCGCGAGCAGTCACCGTTGGGCGAACGATGTCGATGGCTTCTCACCGTTAGGGATGTGCCGGAACGCCGTTTGCACATGCCTCTCGACATCGCGCGGAAAGATGTTATACTGCGCCCAGCGCGATACGATGATGGCGCGCGAGCCGGTTGCATTCGTCGCCATGTGGTGATGCACGCGGCGCGGCGGCACGGGTCACCGGCACCGAGACGAGCCGGTCTGTTAGGCACTCGCGGGATCGAACGGCCGGACACGGCGGATCGCGGACCGAGAACCATGACCGCATTCATGCTCTGTGTTCGACGTGACGACTACACGGCGGCGTCGAGTTGGCGTCTGCTCCAGTGGTGCATGACCCGCGGCGCCGACGAATTCACGCTGGGATTTCTCGGCCCGCCGTATGTGTCGGGTACGACGTGGGCCGAGCTCGATGAATTGCTGGCGCCGTTCCGCCGGCGAGTGGCAAGCGCGGGCGACCGGTGGACGCTCACCGGCGAGTCCGCGGCGGTGCTGCAGGCGATGCTGCCCACCGGACTGTTGGGCAGCGTGAGTGAACCGGCCGCGGTGCGTGATCCAGCGATCTATCGCGGCGGGGCGTTGATGTTGGCGGTCGAGTCGGATGCGGGAGTCGGAACACTCTCGCTGAGGGACGATGACGCGGCGAGCCTGGCTCGGACAGGGTTGCCCGTTCATCGCGGAGGGACGGCGCGCTGAATACCATCGGCGCCACGGACCTCGAGCATGTGTCTGTTTCAGACGTAAGGCGGTCGTCCACGGACGTACCGCGAAGCGGCTGGTAACCCATTTCACCCTTTACACTGAGGGGTCATTTCATGCCCACGCGGGATCGCTATCGTGAGTATCGGGAGGACCAGACCACGATCTGGGTGAGCAAGGCGGCGCGCGCCTTCCTCGATCGCGAGAAGAAACACTCGCGCGAATCAACCACGAGTGTCGTCGATCGGCTCCTTCGCGAGCTCCGGGGGACGCGGCGCGGGTCGAAGAAGTAGAACAGCTCGTTCCACATTTCGGGGGAAGAGCGTAAGCGCAACGCACCGCGTTGCGCCTGCGCTCTTCCCCCGCTCGCGTTCCCGGTACTATTTCTCAGTCACGCGCGCGTCGCGCGCTCGATTTTCTTTACCATTGACCTGGCCGTGACCAACCGATCCGCGCCACCAGACCCGTCCGCCGCGCCGCGCCGCGGGTTCCTCGCCCAACTCGCAACGGCCGTCGTCGGCCTCGCCGCTGGTGCACTCGCGCGGCCCGCACGCGCCGTCGCCGCGGCCATGCCCAACGGACGCGCACCGGCCGACACGAGCGGGGCGCCGAACGCCCGCTGGGATCTCTCCTGGGTCGACAAGATCACGGCGCCGCATCGGCAGCTGTTCGATTCGCCGCAGATCCAGGACGGCGAGGCGCTCTCCAAAGCGTCGCTCTACCTCTCCGGGTATCACGAGGTGTACGGGACCGGGGACTCCGATGTCAACGTCGTCGTTGTGATTCGGCATCGCGCCATTCCGATGGCGCTCGCCAGCGACGTGTGGGCAAAGTACGACTTCATCGGTGAGAAGACCAAGCTCAAGGATCCAACCACCGGCAGCACCGCGAAGCGCAACCCGTTCCTGGGCGTCAACGATGACGACAAGTACGCGCTCATACCGGCGGACGCGTCACTCGACGCCCTCGTCGCGCGCGGCGCCATCGTGCTCGTGTGCAACCTCGCGTTGGGCGCCTTTGCCGACCAGGTCGCCGACAAGACCAAGCAGCGCGTGGACGACATCCGGGCCGAGCTCGAACACTCGTTGATATCCGGCGCGAGGCTCGTACCCTCCGGCATCTTCGGCGTCGCCCGTGCCGAGGAGGCCGGTTGCCATTATATGTCCCTCACGTGATCGCGCGGATTGCGTTAGGAAGCGTCACCATCGCGCTCAGTCCACGCTGAGCCGCCGTGCCGTCGACTCGTCCCCCGCGCAAGGCCCTCGCCTTCTGGCCGCTCGCCATTTTGGTGGTGGTCGCCGACTGGGTGACCAAGTCACTCGCCGTCGCGTATCTCGAGCCGGCGCACATCCCGCATCCGCTCATCGGGACCGTGGTGCAATTGACGCTCACGTACAACCCGGGCACGGCATTTGGAATTCCTGTTGGCAGCGGCGACGCAGCGCGGGCCGGTTTGGTGGTGGTGGTGCTGATTGCGCTGGTGATCCTGTTCGGCATGTATCGGAACGCCACCCCGACCGATGCCTGGCTCGGTGCCGCGTTAGGCTTGGTGTCCGGTGGCGCGTTGGGCAATCTCATCGACCGCCTTCGGTCGACGCGCGGCGTCGTCGACTTCATCGACGTCCGATTCGGCACCTGGCATTTCTGGACGTTCAACGTCGCCGATGCAGGCGTGTCGGTGGGAGCGGTGTTGCTCGCCATCGTGCTCTGGCACCACGACAAAGCACGAACATCCGGGAGGGCACCATGATTCGGAAACTGAAATCCGGCGAATATCGCCTCTACTCGCGCAAGAAGAACCCGAAGACCGGAAGGCGTCGGAATCTGGGCACATTCAAGTCTCGCGCTGCCGCCGAGAAGCACGAGCGCGCGGTGCAGTACTTCAAGCACGGGTAGAGAGGTCGGGGGAAGCGCGCGCTCGCGCGCGCTCCCCTTTTCCATGACCATTCAGTCCGTCTCCGATCTCGCCGGTCTGCAGCGCGCCGGTCGTCTCGTTGCGCGCACGCTCGCCGAGATGCGCGGCGCGGTGCGACCGGGCATCACGACGGCCGCGCTCGACGACATCGCCGCGCGGTTCGCCCGCGCCGAAGGTGCGCGGTCCGCGCCACAGCTCGCGTACGATTTCCCGGGATTCACGTGCATCAGTGTGAACGACGAAATCGTGCACGGCATTCCCGGCCCGCGGGTGCTTCGCGGCGGCGACGTCGTCAAACTCGACGTGACACTCGAGCTCCACGGCTACATCGCCGACGCGGCAGTAACGGTGCTCGTGCCGCCCGCCGAGCGCAGCGCGCGCGAGCTACAGCGCTGCGCGCGTCAGGCCTTCACGTCCGCGCTGCGGTCCGCGCGCGCCGGCACGACCCTCGCCGACCTCGGCGGTGCGGTGGAACGCGAGGTGCAGCGCCATGGGTTCACGGTGGTGCGCGAGCTGAGCGGACACGGCGTTGGGCGACGCATCCACGAAAGTCCATCTGTGCCTAACTGGCGCGACCCGGCCGCCCGCGGCGTGCTCACGCCGGGTCTCGTGATCGCGCTCGAACCGATGATCACGCCGCGCCCAACTCGCGTTACCGAAAGTCGAGATGGCTGGACGCTGCGCACGCAGAACGGCGCGCCCGCCGCGCACCACGAACACACGATCGTGATCGGGGCCGGAGCCCCGTTGGTTGTAACCATGTAGGACGAGGGGAAGCGCGCTTCCCCCGGCGCACGCAAGTGCGCGCTTCCCTCAAGGATTTATGCCACCGACGCCCGGCCAACGTGCCACCCGCAGCCTCACCTTGGGACCCGACAAGGTCCGCGCCTTCGCCGAGCTCACCGGCGACTACAATCCGCTCCACTTCGACGACGCGTTCGCGGCGCGGACACGCTTCGGGAAATTGGTGGTGCAGGGCGGATTGACGACCGGCCTGTTGCACGCGCTCGTTGCCATGGACATGCCGGGGCCGGGCACGGTGTTCCTCAGCCAGAACTGGAAGTTCACCGCGCCCGTCTTCATCGGCGACACGATCACCGCGGAAGCGGAGGTGATGAGCGTGCACGCGTCGAAGCCGGTCACGCAGCTGCGCATCACCGTGCGGCGCCAGACGGGCGAGGTCGTGTTGGAGGGCGAGGCATGGTGCTACACCTTCTCGGGCACCGGATGACCGGCGGCCGAGCGCGCGTGTAAATTACGGACAGCCTGTCGCCGCCCCTGACGCGCGGCGGCAGTGGCTCAGTTCTTCACGGCGCCCGCATCCCCCTAGCGGTGCGCACCGATCGCGAGTGCACATGTCATCTCTCGATTCGTTTGGCAGCCGCGCGGCGTTGGACGTCGACGGCACCGCCTACACCATCTACCGCCTCGACGCACGCGGCCTCAGCTCGCTTGGCGGGGCGCGCATCGACCGCCTCCCGATTTCGCTCCTCGTGCTGCTCGAGAATCTGCTGCGCAACGAGGACGGTGCGTTCGTCAAACGCGACGACATCGCCGCGCTCGCCACGTGGGATGTGCACGCGTCGCGCGAGCAGGAGATCGCGTTTCGTCCGGCGCGCGTGCTGCTGCAGGACTTCACAGGCGTGCCGGCGGTGGTCGACCTCGCCGCCATGCGCGACGCGATCGCCCGGTTAGGCGGCGACCCGACGCGCATCAACCCGCTGCAGCCGGCGGACCTGGTGATCGATCACTCCGTGCAGGTGGACGAGTACGGCACCGAAGCGGCGCTCCTCATCAATACCACGAAGGAGTTCGAGCGGAACAACGAGCGCTACGCGTTTCTGCGGTGGGGACAGCGCGCGTTCCGCAACTTCAGCGTCGTGCCGCCGGGCACGGGCATTTGCCACCAGGTGAACCTCGAGTACCTCGGCCGCTCCGTGTTCAGTGCCGAGCAGGACGGGGTGCGCGCCGCGTATCCGGACTCGCTGGTCGGCACCGACTCGCACACCACGATGATCAACGGGTTAGGCGTAGTCGGCTGGGGCGTCGGCGGCATCGAAGCCGAGGCGGCCATGTTAGGCCAGCCGCTGTCCATGCTCGTGCCGGAGGTGGTCGGGTTCAAGCTGCACGGCCGGCTCCCGGCCGGTGCGACGGCCACCGACCTCGTCCTCGCCGTCACGCAAATGCTCCGCAAGAAGAAGGTGGTCGGCAAGTTCGTGGAGTTTTACGGCGCGGGCCTCTCGTCGTTGTCGCTCGCCGATCGCGCGACCATCGGCAACATGGCGCCCGAGTACGGCGCGACGATCGGCTTCTTCCCCGTGGACGACGAGACGCTCAAGTATCTGCGCTTCACGGGCCGGAGCGATCAGCAGGTGAAGTTGGTCGAGGCGTACTGCAAGGCGCAGGGGATGTTCCGCACCGACGCCTCGCCCGATCCGGTGTTCAGCGACACGATCGAGCTCGACCTCGGGACCGTCGAGCCGTCGCTGGCCGGTCCCAAGCGTCCGCAGGATCGCGTGCCATTGGCCAAGTCCAAGAGCATGTTCGCGGAGGCGCTCGCGGGCGAGCTCGAGCGGTTGGGCGAGGGGCGCGCGGCAGCCTCATCGTCAGGCAATGGTGGATCGGGCGGCGTCGGCGTCGCACCGGCGGCCACGGCAGCGGGCGTCAGCGTGCGCATGCGCGGGCAGACCTTCACGATCACACACGGCTCGGTCGTCATCGCCGCGATCACCAGTTGCACCAACACGTCCAACCCGTCGGTGATGATCGGCGCGGGGTTGCTGGCCAGGAAGGCGGTCGACAAAGGCCTAACGGTAAAGCCGTGGGTCAAGACGAGCCTCGCGCCCGGCTCCAAAGTGGTATCGGACTACTATCAGAAGGCGGGCCTCATGGCGCCGCTCGAGAAGCTCGGCTTCTACCTGGCGGGATACGGATGCACGACGTGCATCGGCAACTCCGGCCCGCTCCCGCCCGAAATCGCGGACGCCGTGGAGCAGAACAAGCTCGTGGTCGCGGCCGTGCTCTCCGGCAACCGCAACTTCGAGGGCCGCGTTAACGCGCTCACGCGGTTCAACTATCTCGCGTCGCCGCCGCTGGTCGTCGCGTACGCGCTCGCCGGACGTATGGACATCGACCTCGCCACCGAGCCGGTGGGTGTGGGCACGGACGGGCCTGTGTTCCTGCGCGACATCTGGCCGTCATCCAAGGAAGTGCAGGACACGATTTTGTCGTCGGTAAAGAGCGAGATGTTCACCAAGGAATACGCGAACGTGTTCGACGGCGACGAGCGGTGGCGAGCGCTGCCGGTGCCGACTGGTGATCTCTATGCCTGGTCGGAGGATTCGACGTACGTGAAGAATCCGCCGTTCTTCCAGGACATGACGGCGGAGCCGCCGCCCGTTCGGCCTATACGTGGCGCGCGCGTGCTGGCGATGCTCGGCGACTCGATCACGACCGACCATATCTCGCCTGCCGGCTCAATTCCAGCGAAGAGCCCGGCGGGCCAGTGGTTGATCGCGCACGGCGTGAAAGCGTCGGACTTCAACTCGTACGGGGCGCGGCGCGGCAATCACGAGGTGATGATGCGTGGCACGTTCGCGAACATCCGGCTGCGCAACGAGCTGGCGCCGGGGACGGAGGGCGGTTGGACCGCGCTCGAGCCCGGCGGGACGCCCGTCACGATCTACGATGCGTCGGTGTCGTACCGGGACGCCGGCACGCCGCTCTTGATCATCGCCGGCAAGGAATACGGGACGGGCTCCTCGCGCGACTGGGCGGCCAAGGGCACGCTGTTGTTAGGCGTATCCGCGGTGATCGCGGAGTCGTTCGAGCGCATCCACCGCTCGAATCTGGTGGGCATGGGCGTGATCCCGCTCGAGTTCGTGGGCGGGGCGACGCGTCAATCGTTAGGCCTGGCGGGATTCGAGACGTACGAGATCGAGGGTTTGTCGAACACGCTCGCCCCGCGGGCCACGCTCAGCGTTCGTGCGACGGGATCCGACGGCGCGGTGAAGACGTTCCAGGTGCGCTCGCGGATCGATACGCCCGAAGAAGCGACGTACTATAGGAATGGCGGGATTCTGCAGTATGTGTTGAGAAACCTCGCCAACGGCAAGGGAAGCGCGCGCCGCTGAGCGGCGCGCTTGGGGAATGGGGAATCGGCGCCTGGCGGCGCCTCGGGGAATGGGGCGGCACAATCCTGCTTGCGCCTAACGACATCTGTTGGGAGACGAAGCTTCCATTCCCCGAGTCGCCGCCAGGCGCCGATTCCCTATTCCCCAAGCGAGCGCCAGCGAGCGCTTCCCTCAGACGATGTGCTTCCCCTCCCCCGTCTCCCGCTCCCGCTTCCGCAGCTCGCGCGCGACGAACACCGTCCGGTAGACCGCCGTCCCGATCGAACCCGCGCCGATCAACACGATCACCGTGAGCAGGATCGCGCCGTTGTGCCAGTGGAGCGCCCGCGTCGCCGGGCTGTCCACGATCGACGCCACGCCCAACAGCACCAGCCGCTCCGCCCGCTGCATCACGCCGCCCTTGCAGTCGACCCGTACGCCCTCGCCTTTGGCCCGCGCGTAGCTCACCATCAGCGAGCCGCCTAACGCAAGAATCGTCGCCGTCATCGCCAGCGGCACCGCCTCGAAGTACACCGCCAGCCCGATGAACGCGAACATCTCGGCGAAGCGGTCGAGCATCGAATCGAGAAACTCGCCGTAATCCGATGCCACGCGGCGCGCGCGCGCGATCCGGCCGTCGATGATGTCCGCCACCCCGCCCACCAGCACGAGCCATCCGCCCAACGCGAGCGATTCCTTCGCGTACGCGAAGCCGGCGAACAGTCCCATGAGGCCGCCGAAGTAGTTGAACACGTCCGGCGACACACCCCATGACACGAACGCGCGTTCGGCCGGCGAAATCAGCCACATGAGCCAGTCACGCACCCAGGTGCCCAACAAAAACGTCGTGGGTCGCCGCGCCACGTCCGCATCGACCGGGCGGTTGCGCGAAACCACGGCGAACACAGGCATGGTCAGCAAGAACATTCCGGCGAGTATCAGAGCTGCGTACGTCGTAGGCGTCATTTCAGCTTCGTCGTTGTGGTCGAGATCGGAGGTAGCGAATCGCCTTCGGCCACAGGAAAATGAGCGGCCAGCGCCGTTCGCGCTCGGTCAGCTCGACCGAGACGCCGCTGCGGCGGGCGATCTTCTGAAGAATGTACTCCAGCCAGTCGTCGTACAATGCGATGTACTTGAACCAGCGGGACGTCGCGCGAACTTCGCTACGCCGGAAATACATGGCGGCACGGAACTTGGCGCACTTTCCAACCGGCGCCACCATGGTGTAGACTTTACCATTCCGTGCAAGTATTCTTTGCTGGACGAGTTGGTCCAAGAGCGCAGTGTAGACCGATCTCAACGTGTCACGCTGCGCAGCCAGCAACATATCGACGCGCTCACTCCCTTCGGGTCGCACCTCTGCAGCAAACGACGTCTCGAGCAGGACCCGGCAGTACGCATCCACATCGAACTGGTGGGGTAAGTAAGGCGAGCCCCACGCGAACGTCGCGATGCGTGCGCCGATCAGTATGTCGACAACGCGTCCTGTAGTCTCTTGGTCGCGCGTCCATGCAACTTGCACGTGTTGAAACAGTCGGCCCAACGCGAAATGATCTCTCGCGTGGGCCGATGCAGCGAGGCGAAAATCGGACCACGAATACACGGCGCACTTGGCTTCGAGCGCCGGCGTGACACCAGGCACGGTGACACGGATGACGTTGGGCGCAAGCAGACGGTTGAGGACCGTGGCCACTCGCGGACGAAATCGCGCGACGCCACGCGAGGCCAGAGCGCGG
This sequence comes from Gemmatimonadaceae bacterium, assembly GCA_025927495.1. Lineage (GTDB taxonomy): Bacteria > Gemmatimonadota > Gemmatimonadetes > Gemmatimonadales > Gemmatimonadaceae > JADGGM01. The sequence continues at coordinate 4,758 of JAICLH010000093.1, read as the reverse complement.
TAGGCGTCCGGATAGCGATCCACGATGACGAAGAAATCGTGAGCGCTTTCGGCTCTGGGCTCTGAGTGTTGGGCGTGGGATCCGTAGTGCACCACCGCGACCGTGGTATCACCACACGCGTCCGCGAGAAACGCAGCAAGCTGGTCCGTGCGCGCGGAACGCGCGCTGTCCAGTCCCGTCGCGAGCTCGGCGCGCAGCTCCGGGTCGATCGGCGGAAGCAGTTGGAACCGCTTGTTAGGAGGCATCACCAGCCGCGGCCAAGGCTCACGACCGGCGTATCGCGTCGAGTGCTGCCGTCATACGCTGGTGCAACATGTCGATGAAGGCGTCGACCTGCGCCTCATCGGAGGGAGGATCGAAAGGTCCGAGCACGACGACACGAATGTGGGTGTCGGCAAAACGCACGAAGGAGTCCGCAAAGGTTCGGATGTGCGCCATGCCGTCGGCCACTACACAATAGATAGGTCGGGAAGCCCGCGCGAGCGTAATCCTGAGGCCGTTGCGCATGAAACGTCCAATGCGGCCATCGTCGGTGCGGTGACCTTCCGGAAAGATCAGCAGTGACTGCTCGCCGCGCGCAACCTGGTCGGCTGCATCGGTGAGCGACGCCAGCTCGGGACGCGACAGTGTTCGCTTCTGCGACAGGAACGGAAAGCGAGCGAGACGGGCGAGCGGCGAGATACCAGGGATGCCGCGGCGATAGCGATCGCGGGTTGGTATGAGTGGGTACGGGCCGGTTACGAGTGAAAGCCCAAGCGGGATGTCGAGCACCGATTGGTGGTTCATCACCACGATGCAACTCTCGGCGGGCAGTGATCCGTTGGTCGTAAGGCGCACGCCCGCGAAGACGCGAGCCATGCGCAGCGTCGTAAGGGCGTGAAAACGGAGCCAGGCGCGCACCATCGCCCGGCGACGTCGCGGGACGAGAACCAGGGCGGGCCATAGCAGCACACGCTGCCCAAGCCCCATGATGAGAGTCAGGTAGCAGAAGTAGATGACGAAGAAAATGCCGCTGCGCAGTACGCGCCCGATTCGCACGAGTCGGGAACCGGAGCGGGAGGAGTCGGGTGCTGGTGGTGTGGGTCGACGGGGAGGGCCAGCTTGGTCCGGAGACGTTGCGTGCTGTGGAGACAAGCCGGCGCTCTCGGCATTCACTTGGAGGTCACCCATGGCAACACGAGTCGAAGCGCAGACGAGCATGAGCGTCTCCGACTATGATTACAGTAGCTTCTTTTATTCGTCGAGCGATGACCCGTTCGCGATACTGGAGCCATATAACGAGTGGTACACCCGCGCCGTGCAGCAGGGTTACTATCTGTTCGCACAGGCGATGTCAACGCCGCCACAGAGTTGGGTGCACCTCACTGAAGGATTGCATCACCGGCACGTCAAGCTCCTCAATCTGTCCTCGTACAACTACCTCGGACTATCGTATCGTCCCGAGGTGATCGCGGCTGCGAAAGCAGCACTCGATCAATATGGGTTGGGCGCGGCCGGATCGCCCATCCTGAGCGGCACGATGGACATCCATGTGCAGCTCGAGGAGGCCGTCGCCCGCTTCAAGCGCAAGGAAGCCGCGATGGTGTTCCCCACGGGATACAGCACCAACGTGGGGATGATCTCCGGTCTCATGCGGCCGGGTGATTGGGTGATCGCGGACCAGAACGCCCACGCGAGCATCGTGGACGGCGCCATTCTCTCCAAGGCGAACGTCCGCTTCTTCCGGCACAACAGCCCGGCCGACCTCGAGAAGAAACTTCGCTCGACCACGGGCAAAAAGCTCGTCGCGATCGAAGGCGTCTATTCGATGGACGGCGATGTGTGCCCGCTGCCCGAGCTCGTGCAGGTCGCGAAAAAGTACGGCGCGCGCATCATGCTCGATGAAGCACACTCCGCGTTCCTCTACGGCCCGAACGGACGCGGCGTCGCCGAGTTGTACGGACTCGAGGATGACGTCGATGTCCACATCGGCACCTTCTCCAAGGCGCTCGGCGGCCAAGGCGGATACGTCGCGGGTTCGAAGAACCTGTACAACTACCTCAAGGGCTTCGCGCGATCGCGGGTCTTCTCGTGCGCGCTCTCTCCGGTCGTGACGGCCGGTGTCCTGCGTTCGCTCCAGTTAGCACAAGCCGAGCCCGAGTTGCGCACCAAGTTGTGGGAGAACGTGAAGCACATTCGCGGATGTCTCGAGGATGAAGGCGTGGATGTGGGCGACTCGACCTCGCAAATCATCCCGATCATGGTGAAGAACGACCGGCGCATTTTCGAGCTGTGTCACGAGCTGTTCCGCGCCGGGTTGTACCTGCAGCCCGTGATCTATCCCGCCGTCGCCAAGCATCGCTCTCGGTTCCGCGTGTCGATCTCGGCGTCGCATACCTTCGACCAACTCGACGAGGGCGTGTCCATCCTCGTCCGCGTCCTTCGTGAAGAGGGGATCCTCGTATGAGCAGCAAGAATGACGGCTTCGTCCAGTACCATTTCCGCGACGCAATCGGCGGATTCTTCGAGTTTCCCACGGAGAATGCGCGCGCAATTCTGCCTCCGGATTTGCAGCCCATCGAGCCGCACCACGGCTCGAGCGTGTTGAGCGTGATGGCGTTCGACTTCCACGGGAGCCCGGTGGGCGAGTACGGCGAGTTGATCTTGTCGATCCTCGTCTCGCCGCGTGTCGAACAAGGCCAGCCGTGGCCACGGTCGGCGTTCTACCCATTCCGGTTAGGCACCACCACGCGCGAGTCCCGCGAGCACGCCATCGAGCGGTGGCACCTGCCGCATTACATGCAGGACATCTCGATCGCCTGGGAGCGCGGCGACGGCCACATCACCATCCACGCCACGGATCGCGGCCAGTCGATCGTCGACATGACGGTGACCGAGCACGAGTGGTCGCCGGTGGAGCATCGCTATCAGGCGTTCATGAACGACGACGAGGGCGCGTATTCGTCGACGATCGTGATGCAGGGACAGTTCAGTGAGAACGAGGAGGAGCGCGGCGGCATCCAGATCCACTCGCAGGCCATGACCGATCTGCTCGAGGACTGGGAAGTGGACGTGACGCCGTTCCGGGAGCTGTGGATGAAGAACGGCAAGCAGACCTTCCACCCGCTGCAACAGCTGGCCAGCTACGCGCGGCGATGACGGACGTTTGCGTCATCGTGAACCCCGCCTCGGGTAAGGGGCGGGGCGCGAAGGCGGCGGAGCAAGTGAAGCGGGCGTTCGCCGCCGTTGGAGTGACCGACATTCGAAGCACCACTCAGAAGGGCGACGAGAAAACCGTCGCCCTTCGCGCCATCCAGGACGGGGCGCGCACGATCGTGGCGGTGGGCGGCGACGGGACGTGGAGCAACGTGGCCAACTCCATTCTGGGAGCGGGCGCTCCCGTTAGGCTTGCGCTGGCGGCCGCCGGCACCGGGAACGACTTCGCCAAGACCGTCGGCGCGCCGGCGTCGGACTACGCGGCCACCGCGCGTCTGGCCGTCGATGGCCCCGACGTCGCCGTGGACGTAGGGCGTATCGAAAACCGGTTCTTTCTCAATGTTGCCGGATTCGGGTTCGACATCGCGGTGCTCGAGCACGTCGAGACCGTGAACTGGCTCAAGGGCGACGCGCTGTACCTGTACTGCGCGCTGAGACAGTTGGTCGGGTATCGCGGGATCACCGTGGACGTCGCCCCCCGCGGCCCGGAGCCGCATCTCATGCTGGTGATCGCGAACGGCAAGAATTTCGGCGGCGCGTTCCGCATCGCGCCCGGCGCGAGCGTGACCGACGGGCTCCTGGACGCAGTGGCGATCGGCGCCGCGTCGCCGCTGCGCCGCATCTCGCTCTTCGGCGCGGCCACCAAGGGGACGCACGTAGGCAAGCCCGAAGTGCGCACGACGCAGGCAGCGAGCTTCACGCTGTCGTTCGGCGCGCCGCCGGCCTACGAGACCGACGGCGAGTACAACCGCGCGAGCTCGGCGACGCTGGAGGTGCGGTGCGTGCCCGGCGCGCTGCGCGTGGTGACGGCTGCGTTAGGCAGCGGTTCGGCCGCCCGCGCGTGAAGGCGATCACGTTCGCGGCGCCGATTCCGCGGTACCTGGCGACACTGGCTGCCGGGAAAATCGCCGACCGCTTCTACGTAGGCGCGTTGGCGTGCACGCGCTACGGCGAGGTGGCCGACCCGGCGCTGCCCTCCGAGCGGTGGGTGCGGATCCGGACTCGGTTAGGCGGGATCTGCGGCAGCGACCTCAACCTGATCCGCCTCAAGGCGAGTCCCTCGACATCGCCGTTCTCGTCCTTTCCGTTCGTGATCGGACACGAGAACGTGGGGGACGTGATCGAGGTCGGCCGCGCGGTGCGCGGCGTGTCGGTGGGCGCGCGAGTTACGGCGAATCCCCTGCTCTGCTGCGAGCCGCGCGAGATCGCACCGGCCTGCGCCGCGTGCCAGGCGGGCGACCACTCGCGCTGCGCGCATTTCACCGATGGCGCGGTGGCGCCGGGCATGTTGTTGGGCACGACCAGAGGGCTGGGCGGCAGCTGGGGCGAAACCTTCGTGGCGCACGAGTCGCAGATCGTTCCGGTGCCCGAGTCGATGCGCGATGAGGAGGCGGTGCTCGTCGAGCCCTTCGCGTGCTCGGTCCACGCGGTGCGGGCGAACCTGCCGGCGGACGGCGCGCGCCTGCTGGTGATCGGCGGCGGCTCGATCGGCCTCCTGACCGTGGCCGCGCTGCGCGCGCTCGCGCCGCGCGCGCGCCTGACCGTCCTTGCCCGCCACGCCTT
>JAICLH010000075.1 GCA_025927495.1 Gemmatimonadaceae bacterium | reverse complement strand
TCGAGACGCTCCACCCAGGGACAACTGATGTCCTTCCACCCCTCAGGCGGCGTCGCGGCCGCTTCCCGCAGCGTTAGCGCTTCCCCAAGCGAGCGCCAGCGAGCGCTTCCCCATTCCCTAACTGCTATCCGAACCTCAGACGCGCCCCACTAGTACCCGGCCACGGCCGTCGCCGGATGACGAACAACGACGGACGGACCACGGGCAGGAAAGCACGAAACGAACAACGAATGACGGACCGTATCCCCGCCACACCGACAGCCCATTTTGCCCAACGGTCACATGCGTCACTCGATCAGCGCCTCCGTGCTCGTCCTTGCGGTCGCCGCCGCGTGCCTAACGGTCCCCTCCGTGTCCGCCCAACGGGAGGGCGACTACACGATCACGAACTTCCATTTCGCGGACGGCGAGTCGCTGCGCGAGCTGCGCATTCATTACATGACGCTCGGTGCGCCGCACCGCGATGCGAAAGGCCTCGTCACCAACGCCGTGCTCATTCTGCACGGAACCACCGGCTCCGGACGGCAGTTCCTCTCGCCGGTGTTTGCCGGCGTGCTGTACGGCTCCGGCCAGCTGCTCGACACCACGCGCTACTACATCATCCTGCCCGACGGCATCGGTCACGGAAAATCGAGCAAGCCGAGCGATGGAATGCACGCGCACTTTCCGCACTACGACTACAACGACATGGTGAAGGCTCAGCACGAGCTGCTCACCGACGGATTGAAGGTCAACCACTTGTTGCTGGTGATGGGAACCTCGATGGGCGGGATGCACACGTGGGTGTGGGGAGAGACGTATCCGGACTTCATGGACGGGCTCGTGCCGCTCGCGAGTCTGCCGGGCCCGATGTCCGGCCGGAACCGGATGATGCGGCGCATGATGATGGACGACATCACGCACGATCCCGCGTATCACGGCGGCGACTATACGACGGAGCCGCCCGGGCTGCATGCGGCGCTGCAGCTCATGTTCATGATGACCAGCAGCCCGCGGCAACTGCAGAAGGAAGCGCCGACGACGGCAGCGGCAGACGACTATATCGAGAAGTGGGAGACGCGCATGTTCGCGAACGAGGACGCGAACGACTACCTCTACGCGTTCGATGCGTCGCGAACGTACGATCCGAGCCAGCACCTCGATCGCATCACCGCGCCGCTCCTCGCGATCAACTCCGAGGATGACCAGGTGAATCCGCCGCACAGGGGTGTGATGGAAGCGCTGATGCCCAAGGTGCGGCACGGGAAGTACGTGCTCATCCCGACCAGCGACCAGACGCGTGGGCACGGCACGCACACGCTGGCCGCGGTCTGGCAGGGCTACCTCAAGGACTTCATGGCGCAGCTCACGCGCGGCTCGGCTCGTTAGGCGAGTGTCCAGCCGCCGCCTTTGCGAGACAAACGTCGAGCGCTTCCTCGCCGATCCGGTGTGCACCGTGTGCAGCGACGGCGGCGCGGTGTCGATCTCGGGTCCGGGCCGCGTTGGGCATCCGCACCCACGGTCGCTCGGCACGTTCGCGCGCATCCTGGGCCACTACGTGCGCGAGCGTCGCGTGCTCACGCTGCCGCAGGCTATTCACAAGATGTCGGCGCAGACGGCGGCGCGCATGCGATTGCCCGGGCGCGGCCGCATCGCGACCGGCTACATGGCAGATGTCGTCGTGTTCAACCCGTCGACGGTGCAGGATCGGGCGACATTCGCGGACCCGTTTCAGTATGCGGAAGGCGTTTCGGCGGTGATCGTCAACGGGGGCATTGCGCTTCGCGACGGACAACGGGGGCCGCGCACAGGTCGCTAGATCGCTCTCCGATAAAGGCGGACACGGCCGGACACCGCCGGATACTGCCGGACCGTTCGGGTGCAGGGCAAGCCTCATCGCACACGGTCCAAGTCCCGTCTTCTGTTTACAAAAACATCGGAGATGGACCACCTGCCGCAACCGAACGGCCCGGCAGTGTCCGGCGGTGTCCGGCCGTGTCCGCCTTACGGTTACGCTGCCACAGGTTAGACGGTCCCAATCCTATAGTATGGGATTTCGTCCAACTTTCACGCTCCCACGGTGAGCGCGACGGCCGATTCGACGCGCGCGACGAGCGCCATCCTGTCGCGCGATCTGTCGGACTTCGTGATCGAGTTGTCGATCGCGCTGCACAAGCACGCCATGTACCCCGACGGTCATCCGTCGCTCGAAACGTCGCGCACGCGCGTGCTGCGACGGCTCGACTCGCTGCTCGCCGAGCGATCGACGCTGTCGTTAGGCGTGGCGCGCGACCAGTTGATCATCGAAGGCGTGGCCACCGATCCGCGGCATCCGCTGCTGCACGGGCTCGCGCGCCAGCTGCACGCGCACGACGCCGGAGCCGTGAAGTTCCTCGCGGGTGTCGCCGATGAGGAAATGGATCAGGTGCTGCGGATGCTCGCGCGGGAGCCCGAGCGCGACGAGTCCCCGCGTGCCAAGGCTCCTAACGGCTCGCATCAGGTTCCGTCGTGGCCGCACGTGCGGTTGTTTCCGCTCAGCTACGATCAGCTCGAGCTGATGGACGATCGCGAAGACGCCGGCGCCGAGGACGGGCACAACGCCGTGCAACCCGGTGCGTCTCAACTGTGGCTCGACCTGGCCCGTGCGGCGTTGCAGACGGACGCATCGGCGTCGCGGGCAACAGATCCCGAGCTGGTGGCCGGCGCGATCAACTCGCACGAGCGCGAGCAGGCGTACGACCAGGTGATCATCGGCTATCTGCTCAAGATCGCGAACGACCTCGCGTCGGGCGATCGGGCAGACTCGGCGGTGCTGCGGCGCCGCGTGTCGCGGCTCATCGGTGCGCTCGAGCCCGACCAGTTGCGCCGGCTCGTTGCGTTAGGCGGCGACTCGGCGCAGCGCCGGCGATTTTTGATGGATGCGTCCGATGGACTGGCGGTGGACGCCGCGCTCGCGCTCGTGCGGTCGGCAGCCGATGCATCGCAACGTGTGATCTCGACGTCGCTGCTGCGGCTGTTCGCGAAGCTGGCGGCGCACGCGGAGCGCGGCGACGCGACGGTGCGCGACGAAGCGGAAACGGCCCTGCGCGAGCAGATGCGACAGTTGGTCGCGGGTTGGGCGTTGCCCGATCCGACGCCCGGCGGATACGCCGTGGTGCTCGACCGCATGGCGCCGGACGCGTCGTTGTTCGTCGCCGCCGTGGAGGGCACGCACGGGTGCGAGCCGCTTCGCATCGTCCAGATGAGCATCGAAGCGGGCGTGCTCGGGCGCGAGACGAACGAAGCGGTCGACGCGATGGTGAAGGGTGGAGAGATGGGTACCCTGGTTTCGGTGCTGTCGCAGGCCGACGCGGACAACGAGACGGCGAAGGCGATCGCTGAGCGGTTGGCCACCGAGGACCACCTGCGCCGGCTGCTCGACGCGCCGGCGCCGGACGCGGAGCAGCTCGACTGGGTGGTGCATCGGTTAGGCGAGCGCGCAGCCGGCCCGCTCCTCGACGTGCTCGGCGCGTCCTCGTCGCGCGCCACCAGGCGCAAGGTACTCGGGCTGCTGGCGCAGCTCGGACCCGCGTTGGGCCCGGCCGCGGCGGCGCGACTGCCCACCGCGCCGTGGTACTTCCAACGCAACCTGTTGATCCTGATCGACCGGTTAGGCAGCTGGCCGGAGGGGTTCTCGCTGGCGCCCTATGCCGCGCACGCCGATCCGCGCGTCCGGCGCGAGGCGGTGCGCATGCTGCTCCGGACCGCGCCGGCCGGCCAGCGCGACGCCGCCATGCTCGCCGCGCTCGGCGACAGCGACGAACAGGTCGTGCGGCTCGCGTTAGGCGCGTCGGCCGACCACTGCCCGGCCGCCGCGATCCCGCGCATCGCCCGCCGCGTGGCCGCCCGCGAGCTGGAATCCGATCTCGACCTGCTCGGCATCAAAGTGCTCGCCACATCGAACGATCCGGTGGCGCTCGACTGTTTGCTGTCGTGCGTGACGACGGGCCGCGGATGGTTCGGCGGTCGCCGGCTCGCGCCGCGGTCGCCGCGGTTGCTCGCCGCACTTTCGGGGCTCGTTGCCCGCTGGCCGGCCGATCCACGCGCTGTATCCGTGCTCGCGCGCGCGAGCCGGCACCCGGACCCGGCGGTGCGAAATGCCGTCGCGCAGTGGAGCGGCGCGAAATGAGCGCCCCCGTCGAGTTCCTGCTCTCGCTCACGCGCACGCTCGCGACGATGGGTTTGTACGGCGAGTCGCACCCGCGCCGCCAAGGCGCGGTGGAACACTCCTTCGAGCGTCTCACGACACTGCTCGACGAGAATCCGCGGCCCCAGTTCAGCTTCCTCATGGATGAAGTGGTCTACGGGAAGCGTGTGATGCGCGAGATGCAAGAGTGGGAATGGTCGCGGCGTCTGACCGATGCGGGTCTGCAGCGGCTGGAGATCGAATCGGGTGTCACGCTCGAGGAGTACGCCGCCTTTCTCGAGGAGGCCGCCGATTTGTTGGGCGGTGTAGCATCGCGCTCGACGTCGGCGCGGCCCGGCCTGCGTACGCACGTACGATACGGTGCTGTCGGATTGCAGGGCGAAGTGCGCCAACCGGCGGAGCACAAGCCCGTCGCGACCGCGACACTCTCGTATACCCTCGACGAAGAAGCCGAGGCCGTGCGGTGGATCCATCAAGAGATGGGGGACGCCGGCACGTTGGCGCTGCTCGAGGCGGAAGCGGTCGTGCGGTCGCTGTCGGTGGCCATGCACGGCAGCAACCGCGTGGTGATTCCGCTGCTTCGCCTCAAGGAGTTCGATCAGTACACCACCACGCATTCGATCAACGTTGGCGTGCTCGCGATGGCCCTGGCCGAAACGTTAGGCTTCGGCGCCCGCGACGTACGGTCGTTCGGCACCGCGGGCTTGCTGCACGACATCGGCAAGGTCCGCGTGCCGCGCGACATTCTGATCAAGCCCGGGAAGCTGAGCGTCGAAGAGCGCGCGATTCTCGACCGGCATCCGGTGGACGGCGCGCGCATCATCCTCGAGAGCGACGAACAGTTAGGCGTGGCATCGGCTGTGGCATATGAGCACCACATCATGATCGACGGCGGCGGCTATCCGGTGATGCGATACCGTCGCGATTGCCATTTCGCGAGTCGCCTCGTGCACGTGTGCGACGTGTTCGACGCGTTGTGCACCGACCGTCCCTACCGCGCGGCCTGGGAAATCGACCGGGCGCTCGCGTACATCGGAGAGCGCGCCGGCACGGAGTTCGACCCGGCCATCGCGCGTGCGTTCGAGGCCATGATGCGCCGGTTCAAGCTGCAAGTCGGCGCGCCGCCGACCGGCGACGCGACTCCGGCGGTCGTGTAGTGGGTAGGTTGAGGGGAAGCCGATGCGCGATCGGCGCATGGCCGCCGAGTGAAGAGCTCCCTCGCTCTGTGGAACGCGGATTGTCCGGATGTGTCCGCTCTCCATCTCGTGGATGCTCGCCAGACATCGGACTCGGACACGTGAGACCTACTGAGGTGTCGTGAATCCGCCTCCGTTGACCATGAAAGTCCTACGACTGTGAGAGCGGACGAGGCCGGACAGGAACGGACAAAGCAGGAATGCTATTGTATTCTCAAGGCTGGCGGCTCGAGCTCGCTCGAATCGATTCGCTCTGTCCGGCTTTGTCCGGGTGTGTCCGCTCTCCATCCGCGTTCCGCAGAGCGAGGAAGCCCTCTACGCGAGTGAACGTCAATTGACTCATTACCGGCGCTCGCGACATCTTGACACCGATGCTATTACAGGGGCGTGATCACCACGCCTTTTTTCGTGCGACGCACGGCGATCCTGCAGTCGCGGTCGAGCGCCCGTCGCGCGGTGGCCGCGGCCATCGCCGCATTGATCGTCGCCGCTCCACAACCGGCGCGCGCTCAACATAAGCCTCAGCCTGCCGCCCAACCGGCGGCGTGGCGCCCATTCGCGGCGCTCTTCGACAGCGCGGCGCACAGCGACAGCATCGTGGGGGCGGCGGTGCTCCTCATGCGCGATGGTCGCGTCGTGGCGCACCACGAGTTTGGCTGGGCCGATCGCGCGCGCGGTCAGCGCGTCACCGACAACACGATCTTCCACTACGGTTCGATCACGAAGCAGCTCACGGCGATCTCGATCATGGAGCTGCGCGATCGGGGACAGCTCGCGCTGAACGATCGCGTCACGAGCTACATCCCGGAGCTTCGCCAGGTGCACGACCCGTACGGCTCGATGGACAGCATCACCATCCGGATGTTGATGTCGCACTCGGCCGGGTTCCAGAATCCGACGTGGCCGTACAAGCAGGGACTGCCGTGGGAGCCGTTCGAGCCGACGACGTGGTCGCAGCTGGTCGCGATGATGCCGTACCAGGAACTGTTCTTCAAGCCCGGATCGCGGTACAGCTACTCGAACCCCGGCTTCATCTATTTGGGCCGCATCATCTCGGAGCTCACGGATGATCCGTGGGAGACGTACGTGCAGAAGAACATCCTGTCTCCGTTAGGCCTGACGCGGAGCTACTTCAACACCACGCCGTACTACCTGGCGGACGATCGCTCCGCGAACTACACGGTGGTGCGAGATTCCGCGACGGGACGCGTGCACGTGCAGGACAACGGACGCGACTTCGACCCGGGCGTCACGATTCCGAATGGGGGATGGAACGCGCCGCTGGCGGATCTGGCGACGTACCTCGCGTTCCTCACGGATGCGTCGCGCGGCGACACCGCGCTCGAGCGGCGCTACGGTATCGTGCTGTCGCGCGCGTCGCTGGCGGAGATGTGGCACCCGCTCTACCTGACGACGCCTGACAGCTCGACGCATCCGGAATGGATGGGAATGTCGTTCTTCGTGCTGCCCCGGGGCACGTCGACGCTCATCGGCCACACGGGCAGCCAGGCCGGCTTTCTGGCGTTCATGTACTTCAATCCCGCCACCAAGGCCGCGATCGTCGCCGCGTTCAACACGAACGATGACGCGAGCCCCGATGGAAAGCCGACGGCCTTCGAGGTGATCCGGCAGGCCGCTCTCACGCTCATCCAGTAGGCGGTCGTTAGGCGGCGGGCGGTTCAGATGACCGGCGCCGAATCCGACGTGCCGGCGGGCAGGATGCCGCGCTCGACGTAGATGGGCCGGATCATCGCGCGCAGCTTGGGCAGCCTGAGCGCGAACCACGACCCGCCGGCGACGCACGCGAGGCCGCCGAGGAAGATGGTCATCTGGACGCCGATGCGGCTGGCGACGACGCCGGCCACCAGGCTGCCGATCGGCGCCGTGCCTAAAAATGCCATCGCGTAAAACGCCATCACGCGGCCGCGCAACCGCTCGTCGACGATGGTCTGCAAAATCGTATTCGTGGATGCCGTTTGTACCATGAACCCGCCGCCGGCAATCGGCAGCAGCACGAGCGACAGCCACAGGGTGTGCGAGAGCGCGAACGCGGCGAGGCCGACACCGAACGTCGCCGTTGCGACGGCGATCGCACGGCCCAGGCCCAACACAGACGGCCGGGCCGCGAGGTACAGCGCGCCCGCCAATGCGCCGACGCCCGACGCGGTCATGAGAAAGCCCAGCGTATGCGGACCGCCGTGGAGCACGCCGGACGCGACGGCCGGCATGAGCACCATGTACGGCATGCCCATCGTGCTGACGAGCGCCAACAACAACAGCACGGTCCGCGCCGGTACGAATCGGGACACGTATTGCACGCCCTCGCGCAACTCCTCGAGCGCGCTGGTGCGCACGCCGGCCCGCGTTTTCTCGCCGCCGAGCTGCATCGCGAGCAGCGACGCGATCACCGCGACGTACGAGATCGCATCCACCATGAAGCACCAGCCCTCGCCGAAGGCCGCGATGAGAATGCCGCCGATGGTCGGACCGATGATGCGGCTGCCCGTGACCATCGACGAGTTGAGCGCGATTGCGTTAGGCAGGTCTTCCCGCTGCTCCACCATCTCGATCACGAACGCCTGCCGCGCCGGCGTGTCGAACGCGTTGATGATGCCTTGCGCCACCTGCAGCACCAGGATCTCGCCGACGGTGATGATGCCGGCCAACGCGAGCACCGCGAGCGCGAGCGACTGCAGCATCGACAGCGCCTGCGTCGCCACCAGAATGCGGTGGCGGTTCCAGCGGTCGACGAGCACGCCCGAGAAGGGCGCCAGCACGAGCGTCGGGATCTGCCCACAGAAGCCGACAATGCCCAGCAGCAGCGCGGAGCCGGTGAGGCGGTAGACGAGCCAACTGGTCGCGATGCGGGTGATCCAGGTGCCGACCAGCGAGACGCTTTGCCCGCTGAAGAAGAGGCGGTAGTTGCGGGGCCGGAGCGCGCGGAGGAGCGCAGCGCGGCGCGGCGGAGGCACGGCTCGCTGCCTAACGGAGCGCGTCCAGCACGTCGCGCGTCGCGCGCACCCGCCCGATGGTCGGGAAGTACCGGGTGACCGCGAACGCGTGCACCTCGGCGTCGCGCGCCGCCATCGCATCTTCCACGAACACGATGTTGTATCCGTGGTCGTAGCCTGCGCGCGCGGTGGATTCCACGCCGACGTTGGTCGAGATGCCGCCGATCACGATCGTATCCACGCGCCGGCGACGCAGCTGCAGGTCCAGGTCGGTCGCGTGAAAGGCGCCAGGCTGGTGCTTCGTCACGCGCACATCCGAATCAGCGGCCGCGTTCGCGATGACCTCGGCGGCCGAGTGCGGCTGCGTCGCGATCTGGGTGATGCCGCGCTGCAGGTCGATGAGGACGAGCGCCGTGGTTGCCGGATCGAGCGTGCGCGAGGCCATAGTCGTTGTGGATCGAGGTCGCCACTGACTCGGGCCGAGGTGCGCCGAGTCTGCGCAAACATATGCGCGGGGCTGGGAGGCGCGTTCGCTGAGTTGCGCCAATTTAGCGGACAGTCCCCCGTGGTCCGTCATTCGTTGTTGGTTTCGTGCTTTCCGACCCGTGGTCCGCCATTCGTTGTTCGTGATCATCGCTTATCCCAGCGAAAATGGTGCGACCCGCCGGCCACGGCCGTCGCCGGATGACGAAAAACGAAGCCCGGATCACGGGTAGGAAAGCACGAAACGAACAGCGAATGACGGAAAGTACGCGCTCAGGATCCTCCGGCCACGCGCGACGCCGACACCGGCGCCGCGGACCGCGCACCCACGTTGCCTAACGCACGGCGCCGTCCGCGCGCGAACATCCACCGCACCCGATACGCCGACACGGCGGCCACCGCGAGCACGCACAGCTCGATGTACACCTTCTCGCCATCCAGCCAGTCGACGGGGTTGCCCTTGAGCGTCGGGTCCGAGAAGAGCGAATGCCCGAAGAAGAACGCCGCGGAGACGTACGCCACGTAGTGCAGCAGCTTCCACGTGTGGCGCGTCATGCGGTGACGGACGTACGATGTGACGACGACCAGCGCCAACAAATAGAGTCCGATGGCGCCCAGCGAATTCACCACGGGCTGCTTGGGCGACTGCACGGGGATCACGATGTCGAAGACGCGGAAGTTCGCGGTCGACGAGAACAACACGATGATCGGGTGCAGCGCGGACACCGCGAGCGCGACGTATCCGGTCCAGTTGTGGATGCGAAAGTAGTTGAATCGGCGATGGGGCCAGTGCGTCCACGGGTTGTACCGCATGGAGAGCAGAAGGCCCAGCAGAATGTTGAGGGTGAGGAGGCCGCAGGCGACGAGCCCGACGTCACTCGAGAGATCGATAGCGCTCACGCGCGGCGGACGAGAAGGAAAGGAATGCTGGCCACCGAGGACATACGTGCCTCAACGGAAGCGCGTTGGCGGAGGGGCGTCAAGGCGCCGTTGCGAGGGCCGCGCGCCGATCGCCCGCGGCATCGGGGCGGCGTCTTGCGTACACCTCGACCCACGGCGCGCGCCACCCGCGCTGCACGAGCCGCTCGAGCCATTTGACGCCGCGCTCCTCGACCGCGCCTAACCATGTCGTCCAATGGTCGGCGACCGGTACCAGCGTGTCGCCCACCACCCGTACCGGGGCGAATCCCGCGCGGTCGAGCAGTAACGACAGTGATCGCTGGCTGAACGCCTGCCGGTAGGGGAAACTCAGCAGATTGTTGTGCGCGAGGATGCGCACGGCGAACGCCGCGAACGGCCCGCGGAGACGCGCGCGCCATCGGCGGTAGAAGGTTCCGTTAGGCACGCGGAGCGCGAGCAGCCCGCCGGCCCGCAGCACGCGACGCGCCGAACACAGCACGGCGACCGGGTCGTAGAGCTGCTCGAACGTGTTGTACACGACCACCGCGTCGTACGGGCGGCCGGGATGGACATCCTCGATTCCGCCCAGCGCCACGTTGAGACCGTGGTCGGCCGCGAAGGCGACGGCGTCGCGGCTGATATCCACACCCTCGAAACTCCAACCGGTGCGCTGCATCGCCGCGAGAAAAGCGCCCACGTAGCTGCCCACCTCCAATCCGCGACCGCTCGCGCCGGCCGTCGCCAGGAGCCGGCGCGCCTGCGCGGCGAACGCGGGTCGCTGCGCGCGGTACAAGTGCTCGAACGAGATGCTCGACGCCTGCGCGTTCCGGTACGCACGCTCCAAGGCCTCTCGCCGCTCCCATGGATTTCGGTACACGTGCGCACACGTGTCGCAGGCGACGAGTCTGAGCGGTGGACCCTGCGAAAACACGACGCGGTCGATCAGCCGACAGATGGGCGTCTCGCCGTCGAGCCGGCGTCCTTGAAACGCCCACAATCGTTCGACTTCGGCGCGGATGTCATCGACGCCGGCCACCTCGGTGGCTGCGACGGCGCCGCAGACCGGGCACGGTGTGAACTCGTACGATGCGTCGCTCATGATGGTAGCGAGCGCAACATTCGTTCTCACGC
Source organism: Gemmatimonadaceae bacterium (assembly GCA_025927495.1). GTDB lineage: Bacteria > Gemmatimonadota > Gemmatimonadetes > Gemmatimonadales > Gemmatimonadaceae > JADGGM01. The sequence goes on along the minus strand of JAICLH010000075.1, from coordinate 4,134 downwards.
GTCCGCCTCCGGTACCTGGCGAGCATCCACGAGTTGAATAGCGGACACACCCGGCCAGAGCCGGACAAGGCCGGACAAGGGGCGAATTGGATTGTTGAAACCGCTTGCGATGCCGACCTCGAAATAAAATCCAATTATCTGTTGTGTCCGTTCGTGCCCGGCTTCGTCCGCTCTCACAGTCGTGAGACTCTCATCTTCGCTGGAGGCGGATTCGCGAGAGCTCGCTCGTCCAGTTTGCGATTCGCCCGAAAGTGGGCACGGGCTGTTGGCGCACTGCCTCGTGGTCCGGCAGTATATGGGACCACAATACAAGTGGCGCGTGGCTTGCGAGGTGGAGTGATCGACGGTTGCAGTGAGGGGAGCGATGGGCCCGGCAGCTCGGGGACGACGTGCGTTGATCGCCGTGGTGGCGATCGCGATGCTGGCAGCGAATGCAGCGGCACAGGACACGACGCAAGCGAAAGACACGACGACGTGCAAGGCGATTTGCAAACCGCAACTGCTGTTTCAGCCCGGCCTGATTCGGACACACATCATTACCGGACCGCGCGTGCGGTCACTGTCGACGGGCGCGATCACGCGGATCGCGGGGCAGACCAGCAGCCTCATCGTGTTCACGGGGACGGCGAAGACGGCCATTCCGCTGACGTCGATCTTCTTCAACGTCTCGTGGCTGCCTAACGCAACGGCGCACGCGAATCCGTACACCCAATACACGGCCAGCGAAGTCGGCGCGCAAAATATCCGTGCCAATTCGCCCGCGTTCGACCTCGGCGCCTTCGTGTCGGTGCTGCCGAAGACCAGGACGCACGGGTTCCTCACGATCAATTTGCAGGTGGCGGATCAATTCAGCGCCGCAGCGCGGCCGAACGACCAGAGCGAGTACACCCACAAACTCGATCTGACGGCGATCGGAGACTGGAGCCTGTTCTCGCGACTCGGCATCCCGTACCTCAAGAACGTCGATGTGCTAACGGTGTTCGACTACGTGGCCACGGGGCTGCCCAAAGCGGGCGACGAGGTCCCGCTCGGTGAGCGCGTGTTCCTCGATGACGCACATTCGGCGTCACTAATGTTACAGCTGTCGTTCCCGCTGGCACCGCTCTTCCCGAAGCAATGATCGGGGCGAGTCCAGCAGGCCACCGGGACCAGGAGGAACGATGAGAATGGACACGGCGCCCGGCAGGCAGGTCGGCCGATCGTGGCGCGTCGGGTATTGGGCCGTGTGCGTTGCGGTCGCGTCCCTGTGTGCGTGTTCGAACGATACGCCGCCCACGGCGCACGCGAGCGAAGCATCGCGATTCGACGTCGCCGGTGCCCAACGGAAGAAGAACGCCGCGATGGCCGACTCGACGCAGTGGCCCGCCTATGGGCGCGACTACTCGAACCAACGCTGGTCGCCGCTCGCATCCATTAACACGAAGAACGTGGCGCAGCTGCGGCCCGCCTGGGTGCATCACTCGGGCATTCCGCACGCGTCGGAGACGAATCCGATCGTCATCGACAGCGTGATGTACTTCACGACCGCGTTCAACAACGTGTTCGCGGTCGATGCACGCAACGGGAAGACGCTGTGGCGATATGCGTATCCGTACCAGGGCCACACAGTGGTCGACTGCTGCTCGACGAACAACAAGGGCGTCGCGGTGTACGGTGGCCGCGTGTTCATGGCGACGGTGGATGCGCGGCTCGTCGCCCTGGATGCGAGGAACGGCCACCCGATCTGGACGGTGCAGGTGGGCGACAACGACGCCGGCTATCACATGACCGGCGCGCCCACCGTCGTGAACGGCCTCGTGATCACGGGAGTGAGCGGCGGCGAGCAGGGCTGCCGCTGTTATGTGGACGCGTACGATGCGGGCGACGGACATCGCGTCTGGCGCTGGTACACGGTGCCGAGTCCCCAGGAGGGCGGTTGGTGGGGCAAGTGGCGCGCGGCGGATGATTGGGGCATGTCGTTCGCGCGAGATCTTCCACGTGAACACGCCGACAGCGCGAAGTACGCCGACGCATGGCGACACGGCGGCGCTCCGATGTGGCAGCACCCGGCGTACGATCCGGAAACCGGTTTGTTGTTCCTGGACATCGGGAACCCGGCACCGGACATCGATGCGTCCGTACGCCCGGGCGACAACCTGTATTCCGACTGCATTGTCGCGCTCGACCTCAAGACGGGCAGGCTCAAGTGGTACTTCCAGGAGATCTCGCACGACGTATGGGACTACGATGCAACGACGCCGCCGGTGCTGGTCGACGTTGCCGACAGCAGCGGACACCTCACGAAGGCGGTCGTCGAAGCGGGCAAAGACGGCTACGTCTACGTGCTCGACCGCGCGACCGGGAAACCGATCCGCAAGAGCGCGCCGTTCGTGCCGTTCCTCAACTACATGGTCCGGCCGGACACGGCGGGCGTCGTGATCAATCCCGGTACGTTAGGCGGATCCGACTGGAGCCCGACGGCGTACAACCCGAAGACGGGCTACCTGTACGTGGACGGCAATTATTTGCCGAACAAGTACTGGATGCAGCACATGACGCTCAAGGAGCCTGCGCAGTGGTGGGGAGGAACCGTCGAAGGCAAACCCACGGGTGTCTACGGCGTGTTCAGCGCCGTCGATCTCGAGACCGGTCGAATCGCGTGGAAGGATAGCGTATCGAAGCCGATCATCAGCGGTGTGTTGGCCACCGCGGGCGGCGTGGTGTTCACGGGATCGTCGGACAAACAGCTGCTCGCCTACGACGCACAAACGGGGCGGAAGCTGTGGAGTTGGAAGACCGATGCCGCGATCAACGCGCCGCCGATCACGTACGAGGTGAATGGCACGCAATACGTCGCCGTCGCGATCACGGGGAGTCAGACGCTCAACACGCCGCGCGGCGACGAGCTGGTGGCGTTCGCGCTGCCTAACGATTCCTCGGCGGGGGCGGCCCGATGAGACGGTGCATCGCGCTCTACACGACCGCGGCCGCAACCGCCGCGCTCTGGATCGTCTCGCCGCTCGGCGCGCAGGCCGGGCACAACGCGCCGCGCGAGGCCGGCGTGCCGCCGGGCGCCGTGAACTCGCCCAAGGTCAAAACGCACGATGACCTCCAACCCGACACGCTGCCCAAGCTACCGCCCGGGATGACCGTGCCGATGATCGCCGCCGGGGACAGCATCTTCCACCACCAAGGCAACTGCTTCGCGTGCCATGGACAGGAAGCCGAAGGGATGCCGGCCGCCGGTGATGCATTGACGGCTGGTCTCAACTGGGCGCAGTACGATTGGAAGTCGATCGATTCGCTCATCGCGTCAGGCATGCCCCAATCCTTGACGCGGAGCCCGATTGCGATGCCGCCGCGCGGCGGCAAGTCGGATCTCAACGACGAGCAAGTGCGTCTCGTCGCGGCGTACATCTGGGCCATCAGCCAGGCCCGGGGCGAGCCGTGGCCGGGCGGCCACCGGTCGCACAACCCGCCGGTGCCTAACGGACCAGCGCCGTCGCCCGGACAAGCGAAGTCGAAGCCGCGCGCCGCCGCGCACACCCCATGACGCGCCGCTTACCTGGAGGATCGATGCGTACTGCCGAACGTTCCGTCGCGACCCGGACGAGCCGAGTGCTTGCGCTCGCAATCGTCGCGGCCGCCGCCTCAGTCGCGACGGCATGCCATCAGTCCGCGAAGGCCGCCGAACCGTCCGCGACCATCGCGGGCGCCGACGCCAACCGCGGCGCTGCTGCCATCGAGCGGATCGGGTGCGGCACGTGTCACATGATCCCCGGCATCCAATACGCGGAAGGGCTCGTCGGTCCGCCGCTCGAGCACTGGTCCAGACGCACATACATCGCCGGTGAGGTGCCCAACACGCCGGGGATGCTCGTCCGCTGGATCGAGACTCCACAGGCGATCGAGCCCGGCACCGCCATGCCGAACCTCGGCGTGACCGAGCAAACGGCACGAGACATCGCCGCGTACCTGTACACGCTGCACTAGTCGAACGGCGTCTCAGACACAGAGGGAAGAGGGAAGCGCTCGCTGGCGCTCGCTTGGGGAAGCGCTGCGCTGGGGGAAGCGGCGGCGACGCCGCCTGAGGGAGTGGAACAACATCGATGGTCTGCGCGACGAGAGTGCCATGCGCGTGTCCCGCGATGCGGC
>JAICLH010000114.1 GCA_025927495.1 Gemmatimonadaceae bacterium | reverse complement strand
CCTTTGGGCCGGGGCCGGGGGGTCCGCGGGCCGGGATCGCGTTCCGGTCGGGGGCCGCGGACGCCGCGCTCGGGGCGGGAGCGGCCGCCGGCTGAGCGGCGCCCATGTCAGTCATCTCGGCGGGCGGGCTCGAGGCGACCAGCACGGCGGTCGCCGCGAGCACGGCCGCCGCGGCAAGGAGCTCCAGGGACGCGGAGCGGCGCAGGCGCCGCGCCGCGTCCTCGGTGCCTAACTGGGGCCGGATGATGCGCCAGTTGATGGCGCCCAACGCCACCACCGTGGCCACCAACGCGAGCTTGATGAGCAGCGTGCGCCCGTAGTCGCTGGCGACGAACGCGTGCCAGCTGCCGAGGTGCAGCCACGCGGCCACGATGCCGGTGGCGACGAGAACGCCGGCCGACGTCAGCGCCACCGGCGAGAAGGCGTTCACGAAGTCGGCCGCCGCGGGGCCGCGCGCGCCGCTCTCCTCCCTCAGGCACGCCGGCATGGCGACGACCGCCACGCCTAACAGAGTGCCTAACCACGAGCCGGCCGCCAGCACGTGGAGCGCGTCGGATGACACCGCGAGCGCGCGCAGATGCGTCGCCGAGGCGGCGTGCCCGCTGAACGCGAACGAGAGCGCGAGCACGAGCGCCGCCGCTTCCGCCACGTGCCAGCGCGCGGCGCCGCGTTTGAGCGCGGCCACGATCGCCACGATGACGGCCGCCACCTCGAACAACCACGCCCAGCCCCACACGGTCGTCGTCAGGATCGCCAGCGTATCGACCGGCATGGGCGGGTTGCCGCGGAGCGCGGCTATCTGCGCGGCCAGTCTCAGTGCGGCGTCGATGAGCAAGAGCGCCGCTGCGACCCGAAACACCGCGAGCGCCTTGGCGTCGACCCGCCGCGCCAGCTCGGGACGGCGGGCGGTCGCGCGCGGCGTCACCCACCGCGCGAGCACCACGGCACCGACTAACGCAAGCATCGCGACGAAGCCCAGCCATCGCACGATCACATAGAGCGGCGACTCGACGTCGAAGCCTCCGGCTTCGGTCGTGTCCATCGCCATCGGCTGGTGCGCACGGAAGGCGGTCTCGGGCGCCGCCACCGGTGGCGCGGTGGGAACCGCTACCGCACCCATTGCGATCGTGAACGAGAATGTGCCGTGTACGGGGTGTCCGTCATCGGATGTGGTGCGCCACCGGACCGTGTAGGTGCCCGGCGAAAGGGAGCCCTTGAGCGCAACCTCGAGCGTGTGCTTGGGGATCTGGACGAGGCGCGGCGCCGCCGAGTCCACACGCGTCCCCGACGCATTCACGACTTCGATGCGCGTCGCACCGAGCTGCGGATCTTCGCTGAACGACAGGCCGATCGCGGAAGGCGCCGCGGCGAGTGTCGAGCCGGCTGGTGGCGCGCTCGACACGAGCACCAGGTGGGCGAATGCCGAGCGCGGAAGCGCGAGGCCCGCGCTCATCAGCACGACGAACGTTACGATGCGTCCGAGACGCGATCGCCGGTGGCTCGTGTGTCGGATCAGCGGACGTCCTCCGCGACGCGAGTGAGAGGCGGCAGCGTACACAACAGGCCCGGCGGTGTACGCATCCGCCAGGCCTGCGGTGAATCGGCGATGGAGCGTGCGAGGCTCGAACTCGCGACCTTTCGGTTGCAAACCGAATGCTCTCCCAACTGAGCTAACGCCCCGATGCCCGAGACAGATAAAATCGCCGGCAGAGAGCGGCCAGAGCGTGCTTCCACCGTTCGATCGACCGGTCTACGTTTCGCGTGGGGTCTCGACCGAGGATCGCGACATGAGCAGCACGCCACCGACCAACGCTACCGCGGCCACGCGGCACCTCACGGTGCGCTGTCCGTTCTGCAACACGTGGAACCGCGTGGACGCAGCGCGGGTGAGCGATCGCCCGAAGTGCGGCAATTGCGCGCGACCGCTCCTCCTCGATCGACCCCTCGCCATCGATGACGACTCGTTCCAACGCACGATTACCGAGACCGAGGTCCCGGTGCTGGTCGACTTCTATGCCGATTGGTGCGGCCCCTGCAAGATCATGGCGCCGATGCTCGACGAAGTCGCTGCGAGCCGTCAGGGCACGCTGCTGGTCGCGAAGCTGAACACGGATCTGGCGCCGCGCACTTCGCAGCAGTTCAACGTGCGCGGCATTCCCACCACGATTCTCTTCCGCGATGGCCGCGAGGTCGCACGCGAAGTGGGCGCGGTCCCCAAAGCACGGCTCGAGGCGCTCGCGTCCAAGTAACTCTGCCTCGAACTGCTGGGCCTAAAACTGCCCGTGCTCCGTCAGTCGTTGTTCGTTTCGTGCTTTCCTACCCGTGGTCCGTTCGTCGTTGTTCGTGACCAGGGCGTCGAGCGCAACAGAATGCGATCTGAGAAGCCGCCCGCGGCCGTCGTCGGATGACGAACACCGAACGACGGGCCACGGGTAGGAAAACTCGAAACGAGCAACGAATGACGGACGGCTTCCCGCGCCAGATTGAGCCTCGTGGTCAGCTCAAACGCTTGACTACTCGTGCGCCGGCAGCGGCTCCATCGTATCGGGATTCACCGGCACCTGCACTTCGTCGCGATACGGCGACGTCATCATCGTCACGCGCAGGCGCGGGAACGCATCCATGAACGCGCGATACGACAGGCCCCACAGGCCCAGAAAGCCGAGCGTGATGCCGATCTCCCAGATGCCGAACAGGAAGTGCGGCGCGCCCGCGTGCAGCGAGGGATACACCTCGATGTACCGGAGCAGCCACATGCCAACCACGCTGCACGCCGCGAACAGCACGAACGTGGGCAAGTACACTTTTGCCGCGCGCGACAGCAGGCCGAAGAACGGGATCACGAATACGAGGAACACGATCGCGAGCGTCGCCCACTCCCATGGCGCCTCGAGACGGCCGTGGAACCAGTGCGTCTCCTCGGGCATGTTGCCGTACCAGATCACCAGGTACTGCGCGAACGTGAGGTAGCCCCAGAACGCCGTGAACGCGAAGCCTAACTTGCCGAGGTCGTGGAAATGATGCTCGGTGATGAGGTCGTCCGCGGCCAGATGACGGCGCCACCACATCACGAGCAGCGACCACGACATGATCGCGGCCAACCATGCGCCCATGTAGAACCACCAGCCGTACATCGTGCTCTGGAAGAACATGTCGAGCGACATCGACAGGTCCCAGGAATGCACCAAATAGAAGAAGTTGAACAACAGGCACATCACCACGGCCAGCGTGCCCTGCATCGAGTGCGTCGAATGGATCTCGCGACGCTCCTCGCCGAATCCGCGGCGCATCCGGTCGCGGATCCCCTTGGCCCACGCCGCGCCCGAATCGTTCGGCAGGAGGCCAACGTCGAGCCGCACGCACTTGTAGATGTACCAGATGCTGAGCACCGTCATGATCAGGAAGATCCCGATCTCGCGCCCAACGAAGAAGCCGGGGTTCAGCCAGAACCGCTTCTCGGGAACCGGCGCCTCGCCCGAGAACCAGGGGAAGATGTGCTTGCCGCCCAACATGATCACAATGAGCAGCAGCAGCGCGACGGGCATGAACGCCACGTAGCCTTCGATCATCCGCACGATCGTGCGCGACCAGCGCGCGGTGGTGATACGCTGCACCGCCACCACGATCACGCCGGCTTGGGACACGCTGGCAAAGAACAGCCAGTTGAAGTGCATCGCCTGCCACATGCGATCCTGGCCGGTGAACGCGCCGATCAGGAACACGATGAGCCCGATGATCGCGAACACGGTGCTCCAGATGGTCACCCAGCGCGGCATCGGCTTGGACGTCAGCCGGACGAGCTCCTCGCGGCTGGGCATGTCTCGATCGGTGTGCGCGTGCGAGCTCACGGGTGGGCTCCCTTGGGTGCAGCAGCCGGCTTCGCGGCGTTGAGGGAATCGGTGGCCGGCTGTGCTAACGCAGCCGTGTCCTCGAGCTCCGACATCCATTGCGCCACGTCTTGCGGCCGGTACGGAGCGGGGCGCGTCGGACCGGTGCGCGTGTATCCGGGTACGGAGCGCCCGTTCTCACCGGGGAATCCCGCCGGCGACGTATCGGCGGTGACGCCCGGGATCTTCCCTTGCAGCGCGCGCACGTAGTTCACCACGTCCCAGCGATCCATGTCTTCGATGCGATCGTATGTCGGCATCAAGCCGCGGCCATTCCGGATCATGCCGTAGATGTAGCCGTCCGCGCGATTCTTCGTGACGTCGCTGAGCAAGCTTGGCGCCGGCACACCGTACTGGACCGCGGTGCCGTTCCCGCCGCCACCGATGCCGTGACAGACCGCGCAGTTGATCTGGAAATACTTGCGGCCGTTGTCCAATGACGCCGGCGTCGGCGCGTGCGGATTCTGCAAGGTGGACATCGAGTCGATCGTACCCGGCAGCTGCTGGTACGACACGACGTACGCCGGCTCGGGATTCCCGGTGAGCGGCACCGAGTACATCGGCGAGCCGCGCATGGGCGTCACGGTGTCGCCCGCGTACTCCCACTGCCACGGTTTGATCTTGGGCTGCTGCTTGAAGTCGGTGAACCACTCGCAACCCGTCGCCGCGAGCGTCGCCGCGACCAGCAGCAGTCCGCGCGCTGTGCCTAACGCCTTACCGCTCACCGCGCACCTCCACCGCTCCGTGCCTCTTGAGCGCGTCCGACACGTCCGATTGGCGGTCTGGCGGACATTCCACCCAGACGCCGAAATTCGCATCGCTGAAGCGCTCGTCGTAGCCGACCGTCATGGTGATCCGCGGAATCCGCGAGACGATGAACAAGCCGAGCACCGTCGCGAGCGAGCCGATCAGCACCATGAGCTCGAAGCTGATGATCGTGTAGGGCACCCATGACGGCACCACTTTGCCGCCCACGACTAACGGCCAGTAGTCCGAGATCCAGATCGGAATCCAGTACCCGAACGTGGCGCCGAGCAATCCGCCGATGAGCGTGTAGCGGCGGACGACGCTCGGTCCCGAATGGAGAAGGTGCTCGAGCTCGTGGCGCGGTGCGGGCGAATACACCCGAATGTTGCCGGCCTTGAGCTTCTTGACGGCTTCGATTGCACCGACCGTCGAGTCGAGCTCGCGGAATACTCCGACGATGCCTTCCATCAGTCGCGCTCCCCTGGAGTTTCCGGCTCGAACTCCAGGTGCATACCCGTGACCTCGATGCCTTCCACCGCGTGCGCCACCCTGAGCGGCGGGGGTATGATCTCCTTGATCTCCGCGATCGCGACGACGGGGAAGTTCTTGATGAACAGCAGGAACCACATCGAGAACCATCCGAAGCTGCCTAACAGAATGGCCCAGTCGATGTACGTGGGCGCATACCGCGTCCACTGCCACGGCTCGAACTCGTGCGAGAGCGACGGATCGAAGATCACGAATCGCTCGAACCACATGCCGAGGTTGATGAACAGGGACAGCGTGAACAACCACGTGGTGTTGCGGCGCAGCTTCTGCCAGAACAGAGACAGCGGGAGAATGGTGTTGCAGGTGAGCATGATCCACGCGGCCCACCACCACTGGCCGAATACGCGGTTGTACCAGAACGAATGCTCGATCTCGCTGCCGCCGTACCACCCGATGAAGAACTCGGTGATGTACGCCGTGGCCACGATTAACGCAGTGAAGAGGCAGAGCTTCGCGGCCGCGTCGAGGTGGTTGAGCGTCACGTAGTGCTTGAGGTTGAACCACCGCCGGATCGGGATGATGATCGTGAACACCATGCCGATGCCGGAGAAGATCGCGCCGGCAACGAAGTACGGTGCGAACAACGTCGCGTGCCATCCCGGCGTGTTCGCCATCGCGAAGTCGAACGACACCGTCGAGTGCACCGACAGCACCAGCGGCGTCGAGAACGCGGCGAGAAACAGGTACGCTCTCGCGAAGTGTCGCCACTCGATGTCGGAGTTTCGCCACCCGAACGACAGCACGCCGTAGATCTTCTTGCGCAGCGGATTGCGCTCGCTGTCGCGTAAGGCCGCGAAGTCGGGCAGCAAACCCCGGTACAGGAACGTCGCCGAGACGGTCAGGTACGTGAGAATGGCGAACACGTCCCAGACTAACGGACTCTTGAACTGCGGCCAGATGAGCCGCCAGTTCGGATACGGAATCAACCAGAAGAACTTCCACGGCCGCCCGAGGTGGAGAATCGGGAAGAGGCCGGCGGTCATGATCGCGAACACCGTCATCGCTTCCGCGCACCGGTAGATCGTGGTGCGGAATCCGGCGCGGAAGAGATACAAGATTGCGGAGATCAGCGTGCCCGCGTGTCCAATACCGACCCAGAACACGAACGTGACGATGTACACGCCCCACATGACCGGCGGCGAATACCCGGCCACGCCGAGCCCCATGTAGACCTGCCACATCCACGCCCCGAGGCCGATGAGCAGAGCCGCGATCGCCAGCAGCAAGCCGGCGAGCCATGCCTTGGTCGGGTTGAGCGTGCGGCGGATCTCGTCGGTGACCTGGCCGTACGTCTCGACCGACGGAAGCTGGATGTTGGCTTCCGGTATGTTAGGCCCGGTGTGGACGCGCGGTCGTGCGACTGTCGCCATGTGCTATGCTCCAGCCGGCGCGGATCCGGGCGCCGGGTGATTGACCTTCTTCAGATAGACCACGGCCGGGAACGTGTTGAGCTGCTCCTGGAAGACGTGATAGCCGCGGCGGTCCTGCGCGAGCTGGGCGACCGACCACTGGTTGTCGGCGGCGTCGCCGAACGTGATCGCCTTGGACGGGCACGCCTGCGCGCACGACGTCGTGAATTCGTCCGGCCTAACTTCGCGGTTCTCGGCCTTGGCGCGGTGCTCCGACTCGCGGATGCGCTGCACGCAGAAGCTGCACTTCTCCATCACGCCCTTGCCCCGCACGGTCACATCGGGGTTCAGCTGCCAGTTCATGCGCTCCGGCCACGCGTACTGCGGCCGGTGCGGCTCGCCGTATCCGAACCAGTTGAAGTAGCGAACCTTGTAGGGGCAGTTGTTCGAGCAGTAGCGCGTGCCGACGCAGCGGTTGTAGACCTGCACATTGAGGCCGTCCGGCGAGTGGTACGTCGCGTACACCGGACACACCGGCTCGCACGGCGCGTTGCCGCAGTGCTGGCAGAGCATCGGCACGAACCGCGTCTCGAAGTCGCCACCGTCTTCCCCGCCCTCCCAGTAGCGCTCGAGACGAATCCAGTTCATCTCGCGGCCCTTGAGCACGTTGCCGCCCGGCACGCCGTGCAGGAACGCCGTGTGAACCTGCTGATACGGTGCGCCGACAATCGGAATGTTGTTCTCGGCGTAGCACGCGGTGACGCATGCCTGGCATCCGGTGCATCGCGCCAGGTCGATTGTCATCGCCCAACGGCGCTTCGCCATCTGGCTCCAGTTCTTGGGGTCGTACATCCCCATTTCTTTCGTCTTGATCGATGACTGGATGGCGCCCTGCGCATCGGCGGCCACTGGCGAGCGCAGACCAGGCAGATACTCGTGCGACGCATCGCCCGGCATCTTCTCGCGCGCTTCTTCTTTGGGCGGCGCCTTGAGCTCGTCGACGGTCATCGCGAGCGCGATGCCACGGTTGTACTGGCGCGACGAGCCTTCGACCGTCACGACCTGCGTGAACGTGCCGGTCTTGACGATGGACACCTTCGTGGATGCCCAACGGAAGCCGCCGGACGCGGTGTCGAAGCTCGCCGGCAGCAGGTCGCCCGCGTTGGAGCCGACGTTGGCCGCGTAGCGTCCGTACGCCGTATGGCCCTGGCCGAACGCAATGGCGACCGTGTCGGCCTGGATGCCCATGAACACGTACGCCGGCAACTCGAGCACTCCGTTCGGCGACTCGACGCGCAGGATGTCGCCCGAATCGATGCCCAACCGCTGCGCCGTCCGCTCGTTCACCTCCACCCAGGTCTGCCAGAAGATCTTGGTGACGGGGTCGGGGAACTCCTGCAGCCACGGCTTGTTGGCGCCGCTGCCGTCGCCCAACGAGGCCGACGGATACACCACGAGGAAGAAGTCGCCGCTGCCCGCCGAGGGCGGCGCCGCCGCCGGCGCCTGTGCAGCGCGCGCCGGCGCCGCGCGACGCGGCAGGTCGCCCGAACCCACGCCCTTCTGCAGCGCGGCCGTGAACTGCGCCGTGCCGCCCGGGAAGTGGTCGATCAACAACCGCATGTAGTTCGGCGCCGCAAACTGCGCCGCCGCCTTCGCGTTGGCCTTGCCTAACGCCAGCAGCACATCGGCCGTCTGGCGCGTGTCGTAGACCGGGTCCATGCCCGGCTGCTGCAGCGTGATCACGCCGGGCACCGGCTGCGCATCGCCCCACGCTTCGATCGGATGGTGGTCCGGCAGCACCAGATCGCACAGCTCCGACGTCTCGTCCGGATAGCTCGAGAAGCTCACCTTGAACGGGACCTTGGCGAACGCCTCGGCCGCCTTGGCCGACTTGGGACTCGTGAACACCGGATTGACCCCGCGCACCATCACCATCGGCACGTCGCCGCTGCGCATCCGCTCGATCGCCGCCGCGACGTCGGCATCCGAGGAGATCCCCTCGAGGCTCGTCACCGCTTTGCCGGGCAGCACCGTCACGCCGACGTTGCCTAACGACTTGTTCCAGTCGTTTACCGCGCTCACCAGCGCGGTGCCGCCGCCATTCATCCCGCTCGCGAGCAGCAGGCTCGGCTTGGCACGCTGGATTTCCTGCTGCAAGGCCTGGAGCGCCGTCTCCGACGCACCGCTCGCCTGGGCGGCGTCGCCTAACGAACCCTGGCCGCGGAGCGCGTTCACGATCGCGAGCTCCGTCCCGGGCCGGCACGGGATCCACGTATCCGCGTTGCAGCCGGTGAGCGACCGGCGCGGACCGACGTACACGAAGCGCGGCGCCCCGGTGAGCTTCGCCCGCGCGTCCGCGAAATCCAGCTGCTGCGGAACGCTCGCGCCCCACGTGTCCAGGAAGTCCGCGCCGAACGACACGATCAGCGTCGCCGCGTCGAAGGCGAGCGACGGCCATGCCACACCGTACGATTGACGGTTGGCGTCGATCGCGCCGTGGTCCGCGAGCGCGTCGTGGCTCAGATGCGGCGGCATACCGAACGCCGCCAACCACTGATCGAGGAATCCGGGGAAGCTGCCCGACTCGTGGCGATTGATGAACACCGCTTTCGAAGCCGACCCCGAGGCCTGTGCCTGCGTGAGCTTCTCCGTTAGGAGCTTGATCGCGTCGTCCCACTTCACGGGCACGAGCGCGTTGCCCTTTCGGAGGCGCGGTCCACGATAGCGATCCGGATTGTACAGCCCCTGCACCGCCGCCTGCCCGCGCGCGCACAACGCGCCGCGGTTCAGTGGATGATCGGGATTGCCCTCGAGCTTGAACGTCCGGCCGTCACGCGTCTCCATCAACACACCGCACGACGCCGAGCATTCGCGGCACGTGGATGCGTAGAAGTTCGAGACCATCGGGACGGTCTCGTCCGGATTGTTCAAGTACGGGATCAGCTTGTCCACGCGATCGGTGCTGCATCCGATCGCCGCGGTTGCGGCGCCCGTCGCGCCGAGAATCTTGAGAAACTCGCGCCGGCGGACGCCGGACGGCGTAGACGTCTCGGTCATCTGACAGTCTCAGTAGTGACAGACACTGCAGTCGTACCGCGCCTTCCACTGCGGATTCACGTTCCCGACGTGACAGTTGATGCACCAACCCATGTTGAGCGGCGCAAACTGATAGACGCGGGACATTTTCTGCACTTGTCCGTGGCAGGTCTGGCACGTCACACCCGCGTTGATGTGCGGCATGTGCGCGAAGTTCACGTAGTCGGGCACGTAATGTATGCGCACCCAGGGAATCGCCTGCTTCTTGTTCCAGTAGTCCTGGAGCTTCTGGATCTCCGCGCTCTTGCGCGCCGGCTTGCCGTTCATGGCCGGACGGTTGGGACCGACAACCAAATGGCATCCCATACATGTGCTCATCGCAGGGAAGCCGGGATCAGGCGATTTGTTGGCGGAGAAGTGACAGTAGAGACAGTTCATGCCGAGCGTTTGCACGTGGGTGGGGTGCGGAAACGCAATCGGTTGAACGGGCGCGCGACCTTGCGGCGAGGAGCCGGCGCTGTACCCCCAGGAGCCGCGGTCGACGATGACGGTGTCGGGTCCCTGTGTGGCACCCGTATAGGCGGATAACAGCACGGCGATCGTGCCCAGAGCGACGAGCCCCGGGATGACCGCCCACTTCCTCCTTGAAGTCATCGCGACCTGAAGATGTGGAGGGCGGATAGTCACCCAATTTGTGAAGATTTTCACAAATCAAGCAGAACGCGCGGGAATCTGCGCCGCGTCACCCAGTGGCGCAAGAGGCGCGCGCAATTCGTCCGGCAACAATTCGAGATTCGCGCGTGGTGTCTGCGCGAGTCGCAGCGGCCATCCGCTTCCGTACACGAAGCGACGAGAGCCGATCGTGCGCAGGAGGTGCGCGAGCTCATCTTCGGGCGGACCCCAGATCCACGAGATGTCCCACCACACTCGCGCTCGCTCGTCAGGCGTGAGCCCCCAATGCACTTCTTCGATGAACGCGCGTCCCGCCGCCGTCACGAGCAGCCGCACGCGTGGACCCGCGCGTGCTAACGCACGAACCGTCGCGGCCGGCAGATCGCCCGCCGTATCCAGCGCGTGTCGCTGACGCAAATCCTCGAATCGCGTCGTGAGCACGAGCGGCACACCGGATTCGCCGCAGGCCGCGGCGAGCTCCGTCATTGCTGGATGACCGGAACCGAATCCCCAGTGCTGCGGATATGCGCGAACCGCCACGGCGCCGCGATCGAGCGCAGCGGCAAGTGATTTTTGCCACTGTGGCCAATCGGGGCGAATGGCAGGCACCGGCGCGAGTCGTCCCGCGTACGGCAACAGCGCATCGAACAACGCATCGTTGCCGGCGAGCGGATCTCGATAAAACGCAGACGGCAGGTGCCCAACCCATGCGGACTCGACGCCTTCGCGATCGAGTACGCGCACGAGCGCATCCGGACCGGGATGCGGGAGATGTCGATAGGGATACGGTCCGATGAATGTGTGCGCGTCGATCATCGCGCATGTCCGGCGACGGCAAGCGCGTCGCGCTCGAGCACGGGAACACCCGGCAGCGCGCCGGCCGGAAAGATGCGAGCTGCGTTCCGCCACCGAATGTCGGACATCGCCGACGCATCGAGATGCGGCTCGACGTGCTCGAGCGCCCACAATTTCGCGAGCCCCGTTTCCATCGTGATGTCGCTTCCCCACAGGATCCGTCGCGCGCCCACCGCGCGCACCGCGTTGTCGAGCATGCCGCGATCGACGCCGCTGCCCGACAGATCGAGGTAGACGTTCGAGATGTCCGCGACGGCAGCGAACGTGTGCTCGTAGTCGCCGCCGCCGCCAATGTGCGCGAGGATGAACGACACCGATGGATGTCGAAGCGCGAGTCGGCCGAGATCCGCGCCATCCGAGATCTCCTGGCCCGGCCACTCGCGGGTGCGATGCTGCCAGATGTGATGCAGAATGGGGAAGTGGCGGCGCTCGGCCGCGGCGGCGATGGGGTCGATCAGCGAATCATCGGCGCGCCGGCTCGCCGCGAGCTTCACCCCCACCGCGCCGCGCTCGGCGCAGCGCGCGATCTCCTCGAGCGCGTGCGCGGTGTCATTCGGGTTCACGGTGGCGTAGCAGCGCACGCGCTCCGGGTCGCGCGCCTGAATGGCCAGCATCTCATCGTTGCCTAACGTGACGTCGCGCGGCGACGGGAAGTACACGGGCGACGTATGGCCCCACGTTCCGAGGATCGAGGCGACGTGCACGGTGATGCCGATGCGCTCGCCCGCGCGCATGCGGGCGTGGTT
>JAICLH010000186.1 GCA_025927495.1 Gemmatimonadaceae bacterium | reverse complement strand
CACCGCGAGATTCCCCGACTCCGACAACACGGCGGCGCCCAAACACCGGGCCTTGATCTGCGTGGACCAGTCGGACACGCTCGCCGCCGATTCGGCGGCCGCGCGAAACGCCCGCTGCGCGTCGTCCCACCGCGCCTGCTGCCGCCGGCATTCGCCTAACCGCATGTACGCGGCGGCCGCGTCGCGCGCGTCGCCGTTCTCTAACGGCCCGCGGCAAAGCCGGACGACAGTCTCATAGACGTCGGCCGCCAGTCCCCAGCGGGACTCGAGCTCGAGCACGCGCCCGTACGCCATGAGCCGCGGTCGCGCCGTGATCGAGCGATCTCCGCTCTCGCTGGCCAATACGTTGAGCAGGCTCGCCAGCACGCTCCCCACCGCGTCTCCGGCGCCCAAGGATTCCAAACACGCCCACGCGGCGCGCGTCGCGCGCACGTCGTCCACGCGGTGCGCATCACCGCGGCCAAGCAGGTAGTCCGCGAGCCTCAGACACACCAATCCTGCCGACACCCGGCGCCACTCCGGCGTGGTGTCGTCACCAAGCTCCGCCAGGAACTCGAAGAACGGCGCGTGTTGAACGGTGATGTCCCGAATCGGCACTGTGGGGCTCGAAATTCCCATCGAGGTGTCCCGCGACTGCCCTTCGTCGCCGCCATCGTCGGCGTCGCATCGGGCGGAATGTCTCAGCGCTTTGCCGCGAAACCGGATTCTGCGTCGGCGGGGTGGGTCGAGGGCCATGACAGAGTATCGGAAAAAACAGCGTAACCTGCAATGGTCGCATCGGTGCTACGGTCAATCCGGACAAGAATCTAACAAGCGGGGTCAGCCGTTGAGGCCTTCCGGCACAACTCGTCGCACTCAGTGCCGGCTGCCGCCCTGCGGCAAAGAGGCCCCGACACCCCACCAGGCGAGGTCCGACCACCAACCGTCGGCCCGCAGCCCGCGCGGCTCAAAGGGCTTTCGCACCGCGCCCACATTGACGAGGTCGTACAGCCAGACCGCCGGTACGTCCTTCACGAGCACGGACCACGCGCGCCGATAGAGGCGCCGGCCGCGCTCCTCGCTGTTGGCGCTGATCGCGCTATCGAGCAGCGCGTCGAATTCCGGATTTTCGTAGCGCGCGAAATTCGATCCGGCGGGCGCCGCCGACGCACCCGCCCAGATCTGGCGTGCGCTCGCCGGCGACGGATCCCACTTGAGATCCAGAAGGGTCGCGTCGAACTGCCCCTTCTCGAGATCGTCGATCGACGTGTTGAGCTCCGTCTGGTCGATCTCGACATCAATGCCCGCGCACTGCAGCTGCGCCTGGAGCACCACCGCGCCTGCGACGCGCTCAGGACTGCTCGTGGGCACGAGTAGCCTAACGGCGAGCGGCTGGCCGCCGCGACGCCGCAGGCCCGTTCGGGGATCGCGCAGCCAGCCGGCCGCGTCCAGCGCGCGCCCAGCGCCCGCGCAGTCGGCGGACACCGGCGGCAGGAAAACGGAATCCAGCAGAACCGCGGGGAACGGCCCCTGCGCCACGCGTGCGGTTTCGCCTAACACACCGCGCACGAGCGCCGGCCGGTCGATCGCCAGCGCGATCGCTCGCCGGACGCGCGCGTCGCCGAGCACCGGGTGCGGCCGGGACAGATCCGTTGGGTCGCGAAGGTTGAACAGCAGGCTCACGTTTTCCTCGGACGGCCATCGGACGAGGCGCAGCTCGGGGTGCGCGCGCACGCGCGGCACATCCGTGGCGGCGATCCGATCGAGGAAATCGATCTCGTGCGCGAGCAGTCGTGAGACGGCAACGCCGGGATCGCGCGTGACGGTGAACAGGATGCGATCGACGACCGGCCGTCCCTCGCGATACGCCGTATCGGCGTCCAACTGAATCGACGTGCCTGGTGCCCAACGGACGAAGCGATACGGCCCGCTGCCGACCGGCGCGCGGCCGCACGCCGACGTGCGCCATCGCTCCGGCGCGATCGTATCCAACAAATGTGCCGGAAGAATGCGCGGCGAGTACGTCGCCGTATAGAACTCGTCCGGCGTGCGCGTGTGGAACCACACCACCGCGGTCATCGAATCGCGCACCGATACGGAGTCGATGTTCGAGAGCAGCGGCGCGGCGATCGAGCCGGCCGCGCTGTCCTTGAACACGCGAAACGAAAATCGCACGTCGCGCGCGGTGACCGGTGCGCCGTCCTGCCATCGCGCGCGCGGGTCGACGTGAAATGCGATCGACAACGAGTCGGACGCCCACTGCCATCGATCGGCCAGACGAGGGCGGTAGTCCCGGTCGCCGATGGTGTTGAGCGTGCTGTCGGGATCGGCTAACCGCTCGAAGATCTGATCTGAAATCGCCGCGGCCTGCGTGGTCGCGGTGAACGGCGGGAGCAGCATGTCGGCGTCCGCGGCCAGACTCACCACCAACTCGCGCGGATGCGCGTCGCTCGGCGGTGCGCGACGACAGGCCGCGGCCGCCAGCGCCATTGCCGTCGCGACGCGCGCCGGCTGCGTCCATGTGCGGGCCCAACGCGAACCGCCGCGCGGACGCGCGCCGTGTTTCGTTGGGCACACGCGTGTGGCGAGCTCGGCGCCACGCTCCAGCGGTGCGTCGATCATCCTCGTCTGGAAAATGCCGGAAGGAATGCCGGAGCGCGTCGCACGCCCGGCCGTTGGAACGAACGTATCGGTACGGCAGGCGTGCTGTACAGGCGGTATGTGAACCCGGATCGCGGGAACGTTAGCTGCATGCAACGCCTTTAAGCTCGAAGGATTCGCGGCGGCCCGATGGGCCGCGCGCTCATTGCCTTACGAAGGAGTGGAGACATGACGACCTCGACCATCCATCCATCCGCGACGACCAGCACGTGGACGCTCGATCCGGCGCACACGCTGGTGGAATTCGCAGCCAAGCATCTGATGATCACCACCGTGAAGGGGCGCTTCACCGACGTGAGCGGTACCATCCGCATGGATGAGGCCGATCCGGTTGCCTCGTCCGTCGAAGCCGTGATCAAAGCGGCGAGCATCGACACGCGCACGGATCAACGCGACGCGCACCTCAAGTCGGCCGACTTCCTCGAGGTGGAGCGCTTTCCCGAGATCACGTTCAAGAGCACGAAGGTCGAGCGCGCGGGCGACGCACACTATCGCGTGACCGGCGATCTCACCATTCACGGCGTCACGAAGCCGGTGGTGCTCGACGTGAGCGACGAAGGTCGCACGAAAGATCCCTGGGGCGGTGAGCGCGCCGGCTTCAGCGCCAGCACCCGCATCGACCGCCGGGACTTCGGCCTAACGTGGAATCAGGCCGTCGAGTCCGGCGGAGTCCTCGTGAGCAACGAGATCCGCATTACGCTGGAGGTCGAGGCGACCAGGACCGCGGCCTGAGCCTCGCTATTCGTCGCGGAGCGTCACGACGGGATCGACCCGCGTGGCGCGCCGCGCCGGCAGCAGCGTCGCCAGCACGGCCACGCCGCACAGCAGCAGCGACACGAGCGTGAAGGTCGCCGGATCGGTCGGCCGGGTGTCGAACAATTGACTGGCCATGAGGCGCGTGAGCCCGAAGGCCGCGCCGAGACCCAGCGCCACGCCGGCCAGGACCAACGCCAGCGCCTGGCGCATGACCATCATCAGGACGTCGCGCGCCCGGGCGCCGAGCGCCATGCGGATGCCCATCTCGCGGCTGCGCTGCGTCACCGAATACGACGTCACGCCGTAGATTCCGAGCGACGCGAGCAGCAGGGCCAGCGCGGCAAAGATGCCGAGCAGCACCATCGACAGTCGGCGCTGTCCCATGGACGAGCCGATCATGTCGTCCATCGTGCGGATGTGCGCCAGCGGCTCGTTGCGGTCTACCGACTGGACGGCGGCACGCGCGGCGCTCGCGTACTGCGCCGGCGGCCCGACGGTGCGCACCGCCACCGTTAGGCGGTCGATCCCGTCCGCCTGCGCGTACGGGATGTACAGCTGCGGCCGCGGGTCCGCCGCCAGTCCTTCCTGCTTGGTGTGATCGACCACGCCGATGATCGTGCGGTAGCGCGTGCTGTCATTCGGTGCGGCCATGCCGAACCACATGCGCCGGCCGATCGGATCGTCACCCGGACGGAAGAACCGGCGCACGAACTGGTCGTCCACCACCACCACACGCAGCGCGCCCGCCGCGTCCGCATCCGTGAACGTGTGCCCCCGCTTGACGCCGATGCGCAGCGTGGAAAAGTAGCCGGGGCTCACGATGCGAATGTCGCCCCACGGCATCGCAGCGTTAGGCGGCGGCGTGTAACCCTCGACGTTGTACGTCCCGGTGGACCACCCGCCGCTGAACGGCATCACGGTCACGCCGCCGGCGCCGCGCACGCCGGGCACTTGCGCGAGCCGCGGCATCACCGCGTTGAAGAACGCGGTGCGCGCCGTATCCGTCGGGTACGAGAGCGCAGGCAGCGTCAGCTCGAACGTGAGCAGATGCGACGGATCGAATCCCGGATCCACCGCCGCGAGCTTCGTGAAGCTCTTGATGAGCAGACCCGCGCCGCTCAGGAGCGTCAGCGCGAGCGCCACCTCGACCACCACCAGGACGCGCCGCAGGGTCGAGCCCGCCCGGTCCGCCGTTCCACTCCGGCCGCCTTCCTTGAGCGTGGTGTGCATGTCGCCGCGCGACATCTGGAGCGCCGGCGCCAACCCGAACACGACACCCGTGACCAACGCCACGAGCAGCGTGAACAGCAACACGTGCCCGTCGATGCCCAACTCGCTCACACGCGGCACGTTGCTCGGATTCGCCGTGACCAGCACCCGCACGCCGGCGTACGCGAACAGCAAACCCAGCGCAGCCCCACTCAGCGACAGGATCGTGCTCTCGACCAGCAGCTGCCGCACCAAATCGCGCCGGCGCGCGCCTAACGCAGTCCGGATCGCGACTTCCTTGGTGCGACCCGCGGCGCGCGCGAGCATGAGGTTTGCCACGTTGGCGCACGCGATGAGCAGCACGAATCCGACCGCGCCCAACAGCACGAGCAGCGCGGGACGGATGTCGCCGGTGCCAAGCTCCGTGAGCGACTTGACGCCCAACGTCCAGTCGTGCGGAATCGCGTTCGGGTGATCCTGCCGCAGCTGGGCCGCAAACGCGTGCATGTCGCGCTGCGCCTGCTCGATGGTCACCCCGGGCTTGAGCCGTGCCGTGAGTTCCAGATACTCGCTCGTATACGAGGCCGGGTCGAAGTCGCTGTCGGCCAGCGCCAGCGGTGTCCAGATCTCGGCATCGTGCGACCAGAAGTCGTGGAAGCTGGGCGGCATCACGCCGACGATCGTGTACGCGGCGCCATTGAGCGACATCGTCCGCCCGACCGCATCGGACCGGCCGCCGTACAAACGCTGCCACAAACCGTCGCTCAACACCACCACGCGGTTGTGCCCGGGCACATCCTCGTCCGGCAGAATCGTCCTGCCTAACGCAGGCGCCACGCCGTACGTCCGGAAGAAATCGCCCGAGACCTTCGTGCCGCGCAGCCGCTGTGGATCGCCAATGCCCGTGAGGTTCGCTTGCCAGTCGCCTTCGACCGCGACGTTCGCGAACAGACGCGTTCGGTTACGGTAGTCGCGGAACCCCGGAGCCGACACGGGCGCCTCGAGCTTGAGCGATGGATAGTCGTGCTGTATCGTGACCAGACGATCCGGCTCGGCGTACGCCAGTGGCCGCAGCAGCACCGTATTGACCACGCTGAAAATCGCGCTGTTGGCGCCGATGCCGAAGGCCAGCGTGAGCACGACGATGGCGGTGAACGCCGGATGCGCGCGCAGGCGGCGCAGGGCGTAGCGGATGTCGCCGGCCAGTGTATCCATTGTGGAGTCTGCTCCGCGTATGTCGGAAAGCACGCGCGACGCGTCCCGATCGCCCGCAGCGCCGCGCCAATATCCTCACCTACGGAAGGCGAGGGGGCGTTCGTTTCGACAGCGGATCTGCGCGGCGGGTTTGTGCGATGCGAGAGAACAGCCGCTAATGCCGGTGCGAGTGCACGCAGAGCGCAGCGGATGCCCCGGTCGCGTAACACCCACCTACGCCGGCGGCATGCGTATTGTCAGCCGGCGCGAGCGCGTGCGCGGTGCGGGTCCAGCGCTTTACCTCGCCGCGCACGTCGATGTGCGCGAACGGTCCGTGCGGTCCCATCGCGTCATACAAGCCGAGTCCGCCGGCGAGGTCGGGGTAATGCTGCTCGACGCGCTCAACGGCGCGCTCGATGACGCGCACGTCGCCCTGATCGACACGTCCGTCGAGATTGAGGTCGTCCATACGGCCGTTGCCATCGGCGTCGATGATGATGTCCGCCGCGTCGCCGTATTGGTGCCGGCTCTCGCGCGCGCGGCCGCTCTCGTCGCCCAACGCAAGATTGTAGGCTGGCGTCCGGAATCCGGACAACACGATCACGTGCGACGTGTCGACGCCGTGCCGCGCGAGATCCTGCAGGACGAGCTCGAGCTTGTCGAGCAACGCTTCGCGCAGCACGAGGTACTTGGGCCACACATTTCGCTGGTCGTGCGTGAGAAAGTCGCGCAAGCGAAAGTGTTCGGACACGTAGGTGTCCTCGTTGGCCGGTGTCACCTCGATGAAGTCCGATGGATTCGCGTACGCACGCGAGTTGATGCGACGCCGCTCCGCGGGCCAGTAGCCAACCAAGTAGTTCTCGATCCACGAGCCGAGCTTCGTGTGGAAGGGGCGCGTGGGCAGGAACGTGTACGGGTATCCATCGACGCCACCCGGGACGGACCACGACTCAATAGATGGTGCGGTGTCGCCCAAGGAGAGCGCCGCAACTTCACTGCGCGACGCAAAGTGCGCACGCAGCGCACCGCTCGCGCCCAGCATGGTGTCGCCGAGCGCGACGTGCGGAACGTTCGCGCGCGGCGGAAGTCGCTCGGCGCCGGTGATGGGGAGCACCTGTGCGTTCGGCGGCAGATCCGCGGCCGCGCGCGTGCGCGTGCCGGCAACGCCAAGCGCCGCCGACAAGGCCACAGTTACGGTTGCAGTCGCGATCCAGCGAACGTACATGTCGTGTTAGGACAACAGGCTAGGCGTGTAGGCGAGGAGCGCGCAACGCTCCGCCACGAGAAAGACGCCCAGTGCGCGCTCCGAGCAAACGCCAGATGGCGGGCTCCGCATTGGCAAGTATTTGTGCGCGAACGGTCTCCGAGCGTGTTAACCCCTGCTCGGGCGCGTCGTCTCCCTTGTATGGGCAGGCGAGCACGGAGCACTTCTAGCGGCGACGCGGCCCGGGAGACACCATGAAATCGGAGTTGGAGTGGCAGCTCGCCGAGCTCGAGCCGGGCTCGGAGATCCTGGTGAAGGATCGCGACGGGCGGTTCGTCGCGCGCAGCGTCCTCCGGAGCGATCGTGAGTCGCTGCTGGGTGCCAACGGCGAGTACATCTCGCTCAAAGGCCACGACGACTGGACGATCATGGTGAAGAAGTGACGTATGAAGCCGCGGAATGTACCGCACGAACTGGTTGAGCGGACTTAGCGGGCAATTCCCCTGATCCGTCAGTCGTTGTTCGTTTTGTGCTTTCCTACCCGTGATCCGTCATTCGTTGTTCGTTTTGTGCTTTCCTACCCGTGATGCGTCCTCCGTTGTTCGTCATCCGGCGACT
>JAICLH010000252.1 GCA_025927495.1 Gemmatimonadaceae bacterium | reverse complement strand
GCGTCGATGGTGGCCGGCAACCTGCTCGCGCTGATGCAGGACAACGTCAAGCGGCTGCTTGCGTATTCGTCGATTGCGCACCTCGGATATCTGCTCGTGGCGTTCCTCGCGGCGGGCGCGCTCGCAACCACCGCGGTCACGTTCTATCTGGTGGCGTACTTCGTCACGACCCTTGGAGCGTTCGGCGTGGTGACGGTGCTCTCGACCGGCGAACGCGAGGCCGAGCGCCTGGACGACTATCGCGGCTTGCTCGCACGCCGGCCGTGGCTGGCGGTGCTCTTCACCGCGATGCTCCTGTCGCTCGCGGGCATCCCGCTGACGGCGGGTTTCGTCGGCAAGTTCTATCTGACGGTCGCCGGGGGCAGTGCCGCGTTGTGGCCGCTGCTGGTGGTGATGATGCTGGCGAGCGGAGTCGGCCTGTTCTACTACCTTCGTGTGGTCGTGGCGATGTTCATGGCGCCCGCTGTCGACACGACGGCCCCCGTGGAGACGGTGTCGGTGCCGCCGCTCGCCGGCGTGACGCTCGCGGCGCTCACGGTGCTGCTGGTCTGGCTGGGCGTCTACCCGGCGCCCCTGATCGCGCTCATCCGATCGGCGATTGCCGGTGCGGTGTGACGGGCCCTCCCCTCGAGCCTCAATCGATGACCCACACCGCGAACCCCTTCGCGCGCCTCACAAGCTGCTCGGCCAGGTGGGCGCCGCCGAGGGCGCGGAACCATGAATGCGCTCGGTGACCCACGACAACCGTTCCGCAACCCTGTGCGCGAGCCAGGAGCAGCACCTCGTCCGCGGCCGTTCCCGGGTCGAGCGACGGCGACACGCACGTGCGTATGTGAGACGCGGACACGCCGGCCCGCCGAAGCCTCGTGCGCGCCTCGCGGAGAATTCGTTCCGCCTTTTTGTCGGCCGCAGCCGTCCAGCGGCTCTGCTGCAGCCGCAACTCGGCTTCGATCTGCTCCTCGCGCTCGGGGCTCTCGGAGCCGCCAGTTTCCAGCAACTCAGGCGGCATGTGCGGCGCGATGTAGGCGAGGTGGCACGCGACGCGATCGCGGCCGGCCAGCACACGACCGACGTACTGCAGCGCCTGGCGCGATGCGTCCGTTCCATCGACCACCAGGAGAATGTCGAGGCTGCTGGCGCGAGGGGGCCGGCTTGCACCGCGCCGCCCGGGACGCACACTCGTTGTGGTCGATGCGCGCGTGGCTGTTTTCATCATCTTCTGAGGTCTAGCGATCTATTGCGAGGCTCGTGTGTTCCTGTTATGGGCCACAATGGCGGCTACAGCCAATGACGCATTCGTACCGGTTGGTGACTCACCTGTTCAATGCCCGCACCGCCCTTGTCCGCGCTCTTTCAGATTGATCGGAATCTTTCACAATGAAAGACGCGAACCCGCCAACGGCTCACGTCTTTCGACGCCATCGCGCCGTGCAGGGGAACGCGTTCCGGCCGCTCGCGGGCGACACGCAGAAATCGGCCTCGCAGTTGCCTTTCTCCGTCGCATGAGGATCAGAACCACGCCCCGTGAAGAGCCGCAAATACGGAATTGCATCACGGCGGCTGCGGAAACGAGAATCAAGAACCGGGCCCGCACCGGCCGTACCCGCCATCAATGAAATCACCCATCGACGACATCCTCGAACGCATGGCGCTCCTCGAACGGGAGCTGGAACGCGAACTGCGCGGCGCGCAAGCGCGTTGGCGCTATCGATTCGAGGCAGGCAGAGTCATCTTCGAGCGGGAGGTGCACGCGGCTCATGCCCGTGTTCGCAGGAGCGTGCTGCGCTTCCTTGGCGAGAGCAGTCTGCTCAACCTGCTGACCGCGCCGCTCATCTACGGCCTCGTGGTGCCGATTGCGCTGCTGGACATCTCCATTACGCTCTATCAACAGTTGTGCTTTCGTGCTTACGGCATCGCACGCGTGCGGCGATCGGGGTACATCGTCATCGATCGGAACCATCTGGCGTATCTGAACGCCATCGAGAAACTGAACTGCGTCTATTGCGGATATGCGAACGGCGTGTTCGCCTACGTCCGGGAAGTAGCGGGACGGACGGAGCAGTACTGGTGTCCCATCCGGCACGCGAAACGTGTCCGCGCGCCTCATGGGCTGTACCGCGACTTCGTCGACTTCGGAGACGCCGAGGGCTACCGTACCCGATTGCTACCGCTGCGGGAGGAACTCCGCGAAGAGCCGCCGGTCGCCACGCGTCCCCCCGAGTAGGTCACGACGTTCGCGTGATGCCCAACATGCTCAGGGACAGCCGATGACGACGATACGTCCATGGATGGCTGCCGGTACGGGTCCCACGGTCTGTGGTCCGGTCTGGCTATAGGCCTCTCATGCCTCGACGTCCATGATCTTTCTCGTATTCATCTTTGCGACGGCGGCACTGGCCGCTGCGATCGCAGCCGTCGCCGGTTTCGGCATCGGCAGTCTGCTGACGCCAGCCTTCGGCCTCGTCGTCGATACCCGCGTCGCGGTAGCGGCGGTATCTGTCCCGCATGCGATCGGCACGGCCGTCCGCTTCTGGGCGCTGCGGCGGCACGTCGATCGGCCGGTCTTGTGGCGGTTCGGCATCGCCAGCGCTGTCGGAGGGTTGGCTGGTGCTCTGCTTCACGGCGCCGCCGGCGTGCCGTGGCTGACGGTCATCTTCGGCGTCCTGCTCGTCTTTGTCGCCGCGAGCGAGTTGAGCGGTCTGTCTCGTCGAATGCGGTTCGGCGGAACCGTGGCATGGGTGGCCGGCGTCGCCTCAGGTTTTTTCGGCGGCCTCGTGGGCAATCAGGGCGGCATCCGGTCAGCGGCGCTTCTGGGGTTCGACCTCGACAAGCGGGCCTTCGTTGCCACTGCGACGGCTGTGGGTCTCATCGTTGATGCTGCGCGCATGCCCGTCTATGTCGCGGGCCAGTCGCACGACCTCGCGAGATGGTGGGTGGGGATCGCGGTTGCAACCGTTGGCGTGGTCCTCGGCACTGTCTTCGGGGGACGCGTGCTCACGCGGCTGCCGGACCGGCTGTTTCGCCCTGCGCTCGCCGTGCTGTTGGGGCTGCTCGGCGCGGCCGAACTCCTGCACGGTGTCGCGTTGTGGCGCGCGTGAGGCCGTGATTTCCGTTTCTCTCGGCGTCAGACGCCTGTTGGCCGCTCGGAGACCGGCCTGGCGCCGGCTCCAGGCAGGCGCGATTTCGCGCCTCCGGCCGCTTCGCCCTCGAGCAGCGCGTCCATCGTCGAATACGCGTAGATCGTGGGCGCGTGATTCTGCATCAGGCCGCCCGTATCGGCGGTGGGGCCGTAGTTACTGTGCAGATCGTGCGCCAGCATGCGGAGCATGGCCATCAACTGCCCGCGATGGTGTGAGGTATGCGTCAGCCGGCGCGTCATCACCCACGTTCGCGCGCGGCGCACGTCGAAGAAGTTCGTCTCTTCCTCCCACCACGTTTCCCGCTGCTCCCGCAACGCGGTGACACGCTTTCCGCTGTCCTCGGCATACCGGCGTATGAAGCTCAGGCGCGTTTCCTCGTGGGGCAGCGGTGGCGCGGCGACGTCGATCCCCAGCATGTTGCGGAACCAGAGATCCTCGCTCACGCACTGGTGCACCATCTGCTCGTGCACGCTGCGCCCTCGAGGATCGGCGGGATGGGGGCGGACGGGCAAGTCCTCGTCCTTGAATTCACTCCACACGCTGACGACTTTGATGCATTCCGTCTCGTAGGTATCGACGAGAAAGTCGTATTTCATGACCTTGCCTGTTCAGGATCGGACGGGCGCACGTGACGTGGCTCGAGCGATATCGAGCCCGATTTCTTCAGATCAGTTTTCGGCGAATCGCGTGTGTGACCGCTTCGAGTCGACTGTGCGTGCCGAGCTTCCGATTGATGTGATGCAGGTGGTTCCGAAGCGTCTGTGGGCTGATGTCGAGTTCGCCGATGATGTCGGCCGGGCTCTTTCCTTCCGACAATCGGTGCAGCACACGATGTTCCTGCTCCGACAATGCATCCACCGGCGCCGGCCGGAACGATCGGCCGGAGATCTCGGTCAATTGCTTCGACACCGCAAGCATCTGTTGGACGACCGCATCCGTACGCTTGCGATCCTCGATGCTTCGCGCCAGATGCACAATCCGGCGCCGGCCGTTCTTCGGATCCTCATGAACCAGGGTCGACACATTCACCCAGATCCGGCCGCGGCTCCTGGTGTTGACCTCGAGATCGATGTCGGGGATCGGTGCG
>JAICLH010000041.1 GCA_025927495.1 Gemmatimonadaceae bacterium | reverse complement strand
TCCCCATTCCCTCTAAACGGTGTTTCGCCGGCTTGCCCGCATCGAACATCAGACGCACGTTTCAACTATGACTGTGACCGCCCTTCTCTTTGCCTCATATGCAGATGTGCTGCAGCGCGAGAGCATTGAGATAACGATGCCGAACGGTGCGACAGTTGGCGATGTGATCGCGCACGTGCGCGCGATGCCCGGCGGAGCTATGCTGCCGCCGTTCCCTCTGGTTGCGGTCAACCAAGCGTACGCACGGCCGGACGTCGTGCTCGCTTCGGGCGACGAGGTCGCAATCATTCCGCCGGTCGCAGGGGGCTGACGTGCGCAGCGCGATCGTCGACGACGTGATCGATGTCGAGTCCTTGCTCGCGGAAGTGGAGCGCGACAGCAACGGGGCGACGGTGCTCTTCATCGGAACGGTGCGCGACCAAAACAACGGACGTCCCGTGACGGGCATCGAGTACGCGTGCTACGGGCCGATGGCGACGCGCGAGCTGTCGTCGATTTGCACCGAAGCATCGGAGCGCTTCGCGACACTCGACATCGTGGTCGAGCATCGCATTGGCCATCTCTTCGTGGGCGACGCGAGCGTCGTGATCGCGGTCGCGCATGCGCGCCGTGCATCGGCGTACGAGGCGTCGCGCTACATCATCGAGCAGATCAAGCGCCGGCTTCCGATTTGGAAGCGTGAGGAATACACGGACGGCACACGCGAATGGGTCGATCCCACCGCGGTGGCCGTCGTTGGGCCAGCGTCATGAACGCGCTCACGGATCAATTCGGCCGACGCATCGAGTACTTGCGCATCTCGGTCACGGACCGGTGCAACTTCCGGTGCCTGTACTGCATGCCGGCGGAAGGACTCGAGTGGCTGCCCAAGCGCGACATTCTCACATACGAAGAGATCACCGCCATCGTCGCGCAGCTCGCACCGTTGGGCTTACGGCGTCTGCGCATTACAGGCGGTGAGCCGACCATTCGGCCCGACCTCGTGTCGCTGGTCCGCATGCTGCGCGCGGTACCTGGCATCGAGGACATCGCGCTCTCGACCAATGGCGTACGGTTGCCCGAGATGGCGAGCGCACTCGCCGACGCGGGGCTCGATCGGGTGAACATGAGCGCAGACAGTCTGCGCGCCGATCGCATCGCCTCCATCGCGCGCCGCAACCTCGGCTTCGATCCGCGACGCGCAGCGCTGGCAGCGGAGCAAACGGGACTCACGCCGGTCAAGATCAACATGGTCGTGATGCGCGGCATCAACGACGATGAAGTCGAGGACTTTGCGCGTCTCACGCTCGAGCACGCGTGGCACGTACGATTCATCGAGCTCATGCCCGTGGGCGACATGCGCGCGCTCACGTGGGATCACGTGGTACCGAGTGATGAAATTCTGTCGCGGATCTCGGCGTTGGGCTCGCTCACGGCGGACAGCGGTCCCGAGCGCGGCAATGGACCGGCGGCGTATTATCGATTTTCCGGCGCACCCGGATGCGTGGGCGTGATCACACCGATGACGCATACGTACTGCGGCTCGTGCAACCGCGTGCGTCTCACGGCGGATGGCCGGCTCCGCACGTGTCTCTACGGAGACCACGAGGTGAATCTGCGCGATCCGTTGCGCGCGGGCGAGAATCTCCAGCCGCTCTACGTGCAGGCGCTCGCGGATAAGCCGCGCGAGCATCACTTGTTGCAGATGCAGGTGGGCGGACTGCGGGCATTGTCGCAGGTCGGTGGCTAGTGGTCGTATTCCGAATTACGGTGACGAAACATCTCGCGGCAGGAATGGAGAGCGCCGCCGGCCCATCGAAGTGAATTGGCTGCACCACCGAGGCTCAGTGTGGCGGGGGATGCGGTCCGTCATTCGTCGTTCGTTTGTGCTTTCCGACCCGTCATTCGTCATCGTTGTTCGCGATCCGCACTTATCCGAGCAAAGTGATGCGACGTGAGCGAAAGAAGGTGCTCGCCGGCACCGAGAGTCCACCTCGCCTAGTAGCCGGCCACGGCCGTCGCCGAACAACGACGGACGGACCACGGGTAGGAAAGCACGAAACGAACGACGAATGACGGACCACGTGGAATGGCCCACTAAATCGGCGGCTCAACTCAGTTCGCTCGGTGCCTTCCGCGGCTTTCTACGTCACCGAACTTTCGTTCGGCAGTACTAGCCAACATGAGCGTAGAAGCCAGACACCGGCCGACGAAGCTACCAAAGATCTCGACCGCCGAATAGCTTTCGGCGGTTGTTTTGTATTCCCATTCATTGCACGCACAACACGCACATCACGAGCGACATGGTCGAGAAGATCACGGTGGTCGGGGCGGGGAACGTGGGCGCGACCACGGCCCAACGGTTGGCGGAGAAAGAGCTCGCGCGGCAGGTGGTGATGGTGGACGTCGTGGACGGCGTCCCGCAGGGCAAAGCCCTGGATCAGTGGGAGTCGGCGCCCATCGAGGGTTTCGATGCGCGCGTGATCGGCACCAACGACTACGCGGCGAGCGCGGGCTCCGCCATCGTGGTGGTCACGGCGGGCATCGCGCGCAAGCCGGGCATGTCGCGCGACGACCTGCTCAACACCAACGCCGGCATCGTGAAGCAGGTGTCGGAGCAGATCAAGGCGACGTCGCCTAACGCGATCGTGATCATGGTCTCGAATCCGCTCGACGTGATGGCGTACGTCGCGCTCAAGGTGACGGGCTTCCCACGCCAGCGCGTGATCGGCATGGCGGGCGTGCTCGACACGGCGCGCTACCGCGCCTTCCTCGCCGACGCCCTCGACGTCTCGGTGCGCGACATTCAGGCGATGGTGCTGGGCGGCCATGGCGACACGATGGTGCCGCTCATCTCGTACACCTCGGTGAGCGGGATTCCGGTGACGCAGCTGCTCGATCGCGCGAAGCTCGACGCGATCGTCGACCGCACGCGTACCGGCGGCGCCGAGATCGTCAAGTATCTCAAGACCGGTTCGGCGTACTACGCACCGTCGTCGGCCGCGGTGCAGATGTGCGAGGCGATCGTGCTCGACCAGAAGCGCGTGCTGCCGTGCGCGGCGTGGCTCGATGGCGAGTACGGCATGTCCGGTCTCTTCCTCGGCGTCCCGTGCAAGTTGGGTCGCCGCGGCATCGAACAGATTCTCCAGGTGGAACTCACCGGCGACGAGCGGGCGGCGCTCGCCAAGAGCGCGGACGCCGTGCGGGAGCCGATGAAAGTCGTCGGACTCTGAATGGCCGGCTCGCGCGCGCAGGCGTCGTTAGGCGTGGGGCGGGTGCACCGCGCCCGGCTGTTCTGGCAGTCCACGGTGGGCAAGAAGATCGTCATGTCGGTCACGGGGCTCATCATGGTGGGCTTCGTGCTGCTGCACATGATCGGCAACCTGCAGCTCTTCGAGAGCGCGGCGCGGCTCAACGCGTACTCGCATTTCCTCCACCACACGATCAACGAGCTGCTGTGGCTCGTCAGGATCGTGCTGCTCGTTTCGGTCGTGCTGCACATCGTGGCGGCGGCCCAGCTCACGCGCATCGATCGTGCGGCGCGGCCGGTGGGCTACCGCAAGCAGGACCGGCAGGCGGCGACCGTCGCGTCGCGGAGCATGCGGTGGGGCGGCGTCGCGATCGCGCTCTTCGTCATCTTCCATTTGCTTCACCTCACCACCGGCACCATCCAACCGGTGCCGTACGCGCCGGGCGACGTGTACGCCAATGTCGTGGGCGGGTTCCGCGTGTGGTGGGTGACGCTGATCTACGTGCTCGCGATGATTGCGTTAGGCTTGCACATCTTTCACGGCGCCTGGAGCTCGATCCGGACGTTAGGCGTGAGCCGCCCCAGGCCGGAGCCCACGCGGCGGCCGGTCGCGACGCTCCTGGCCGTCGTGCTGTGGGCGGGGTTCTCGATCGTGCCGCTCGCGGTGTTCTTCGGGTGGGTGCGATGAGCGCGCGCCTCGATGCGCGGATCCCCGGCGGCCCCATCGCCGAGAAGTGGGACCGCCACAAGTTCGAGATGAAGCTGGTCAACCCGGCGAACAAGCGAAAGCACACGATCCTGGTGGTCGGATCCGGACTCGCCGGCGCCTCCGCGGCGGCCTCGCGCGCCGCGCTCGGCTACCAGGGCAAGTGCTTTTGCTTTCAGGATTCGCCGCGGCGTGCGCACAGCATCGCGGCACAGGGCGGCATCAACGCCGCCAAGAACTATCAGAACGATGGCGACTCGGTCTACCGGCTCTTCTACGACACCGTCAAGGGCGGCGATTTCCGGTCGCGCGAAGCGAACGTGTATCGTCTGGCGCAGACCAGTCTCAACATCATCGACCAGTGCGTGGCCCAGGGCGTCCCGTTCGCGCGCGAGTACGGCGGTCTGCTCGCGAACCGGTCGTTCGGCGGCGCGCAGGTGTCGCGCACGTTTTACGCGCGCGGACAGACGGGCCAGCAGCTTCTGTTAGGCGCCTACCAAGCGCTCGAGCGGCAGGTGGGGCTCGGGCACCTGCGCATGTATCCGCGCACGGAGATGCTGGACTTGGTGCTCATCGACGGACGCGCGCGCGGCATCGTCGTGCGCGACCTGGTGACGGGCGAGGTGACGTCGCACGCGGCGGACGTCGTCGTGCTGGCCACGGGCGGCTACGGCAACGTGTTCTATCTCTCGACCAACGCCAAGGGCTCCAACTGCACGGCGATCTGGCGGGCGTACAAGCGCGGCGCGGGCTTCGCCAACCCGTGCTTCACGCAGATCCACCCCACGTGTATTCCGCAGAGCGGCGAGCATCAGTCGAAGCTCACGCTCATGAGCGAGTCGCTCCGCAACGACGGCCGGGTGTGGGTGCCGAAGCAGAAGGGCGACGCGCGGCCGCCGAACCAGATTCCCGAGGCGGAGCGCGATTACTACCTGGAGCGCAAGTATCCGAGCTTCGGCAATCTCTCGCCGCGCGACATCGCGTCGCGCGCGGCCAAGGAAGTGTGCGACGAAGGCCGGGGCGTTGGACCCGGCGGCCGCGGCGTGTATCTCGACTTCGCGGACGCGATCAAGCGGTTAGGCGAGCACACCATTCGCGAGCGGTACGGCAACCTGTTCGAGATGTACGAGCGCATTACGGCCGAGAACCCGTACCGGGTTCCGATGCGCATCTATCCGGCGGTGCACTATACCATGGGCGGGCTCTGGGTCGACTACAACTTGATGAGCACGATCCCGGGGCTGCACGTCGCGGGCGAGGCGAACTTCTCTGACCACGGCGCCAACCGCTTGGGCGCGAGCGCGCTCATGCAGGGGCTGGCCGACGGCTACTTCGTGATCCCGTACACGGTGGGCGACTACATCGGGTCGACCAAGCTCGAGCGCGTCGATGCGTCGCACCCGGCGTTCACGGATGCGGAGCGTGCCGTGTCCGAGCGCACGGCCACGCTCCTCGCGATCGAGGGGAAGCGCACGGTCGATTCGTTCCATCGCGAGTTAGGCAAAGTGATGTGGGACTACTGCGGGATGGCGCGCAACGAGACGGGCTTGACGCATGCGCTCGAGATCATCCCGCAGATCCGCGACGAGTTCTGGCGGAACGTCGACGTGCCGGGCAGCGCGGCGGAGCTCAATCAGGCGCTCGAGAAAGCCGGCCGCGTGGCCGATTTCCTCGAGTTAGGCGAACTGATCTGTCGTGACGCGCTCGAGCGGCGCGAGTCGTGCGGCGCGCATTTCCGCGAGGAGTTCGAGACGCCGGACGGCGAGGCGCTGCGCGACGACGCGCACTTCTCGCACGTCGCCGTCTGGCAGTACCGCGGCGAAAACCAGACGCCGGAGCGCCTCGAGGAGCCGCTCGAATTCGAGAACGTCCACCTCTCGCAGCGCAGCTACAAGTAGGCATGACTCGACGTCTCATGGGAGTGCGAGCGTGAAGTTCACTTTGCACGTATGGAGACAGGCGGGACCGACGGCGGCCGGCGCGTTCTCGACATACGAGGCGACCGACATCAGCGGGGACATGTCGTTCCTCGAGATGATGGACGCCGTGAACGAATCGCTCATCGAACGCGGCGAGCAGCCGGTGGCGTTCGACCACGATTGCCGCGAAGGGATTTGCGGCATGTGCGGCATGATGATCAACGGCATCGCCCACGGACCCATGCGCGCGACGGCCACCTGCCAGCTGTTCATGCGGCACTTTACGGATGGCGACGCGATCTACATCGAGCCGTGGCGCGCGCGCGCCTTCCCGGTGATCAAGGACTTGGTCGTCGACCGCAGCGCTTTCGACCGCGTGATCGCCGCCGGCGGCTACATCACCGCCCCCACGGGCGGCGCGCGCGACGCGAACACCATCCTGGTCTCCAAGTCCGACGCCGACGATGCCATGGACGCCGCCGCGTGCATCGGTTGCGGCGCCTGCGTGGCGGCCTGTCCTAACGGATCCGCGTCGCTCTTCGCCGGCGCGAAGATCGCGCACCTGGGCGTCCTGCCCCAGGGCCAAGCCGAGCGACGCCAACGGGTGCTGCGGATGATCGCGCAGATGGATGAGGAGGCCTTTGGCGGCTGCACGTGGCATGGCGAGTGTCACGAAGCCTGCCCCAAAGCGATCAGCCTCGACGTGATCGCGCGCATGAACGGCGACTACCTGCGCGCGCTCTGGACCACGCACGAGGAGAAGCAAGAACAGGGCGCCGGCTAGTGTTGCTGTTCGGAAGCTCGGTGACGTATTACGCCACGGAATGCACCGAACGAACTGAGCCGATTTAGCGGGCAGTCGCCGTGGTCCGTCATGCGTGGTTCGTTTCGTGCTTTCCAACCCGTGGTGCGTCCTTTGTTGTTCGTCATCCGGCGCTGATCACGAACAACGCGTGGCGGACGACGGGTAGGAAAGCACAAAACGAACAACGAATGACGGACCAATCCCGCGCCACCACTAAGCCTCGGTGGTGAGGTCAATCGTTTCGATGGGAGAGGATCCAGGTCCGGCTAGATCTTGGGTAGCGTCACGCCGTGCTGCCCCTGGTATTTGCCTTTCTTGTCTTTGTAGGACGTCTCGGGCGCTTCGTCGCCCTCGAAGAAGATCACCTGCGCGATGCCCTCGTTCGCGTAGATGCGCGCGGGGAGCGGCGTGGTGTTCGAGATCTCGAGCGTCACGAAGCCTTCCCACTCGGGCTCGAACGGGGTGACGTTCGTGATGATGCCGCAGCGCGCATACGTGGACTTGCCGAGCGTCAGCGTTAGGACGTTGCGCGGGATGCGGAAATATTCCACCGAGCGCGCGAGCGCAAAGCTGTTGGGCGGGACGATGCACACGTCGCCCTCGAATTCGACGAACGATTTCGGGTCGAAATTCTTGGGGTCCACGACCGAGCTCAGCACGTTGGTGAAAATCCGGAACTCGCGCGCGACGCGCATGTCGTAGCCGTAGGAGCTGACGCCGAAGGAGATCACGCCCTCGCGCACCTGACGGTCCTCGAACGGCTCGATCATGCGGTGTTCGAGCGCCATGCGGCGAATCCAGCGATCACTCTTGAGCGACATGTGGGGCAGCGGTGGGAGGGTGAAGACAACCGGCGGCAGGCGGCGGGCAATGTATGTGCGCCGCTATGAGTTCGCTACGTTGACACTCGGCGAGACGTCGCGATAAGTTTCCGGTGTTGGACAACGTGAAAAATTTCACGAGCTGGGAGCCGGATGGGACGAGACTACTTTCCGATTCTTTTGCTGGTCGGCTTCGTCGCGGCAAACGCGGTGATGATGCTCGTCGTCTCCCACCTCACGATACGGCCGCGTCCAACACCCGAAAAACAGACCCCGTACGAGTCCGGAATGCCGCCGCTGGGCGATGCCCGCGAACGCTTCTCCGTCAAGTTCTACATGGTCGCGATGCTCTTCATTGTCTTCGACATCGAGACCGTCTTCCTCATTCCGTGGGGAGCCTCGTTCCGCCAATTGTCGTGCGGCGTTTCACTCGACAACGGCGTCTGTCCGGCCGGCCAAGTCTCATTCTTCGGATTCGGTGAAATGATCGTGTTCATCGCGATCCTCGCGGTCGGCCTCGCCTACGTGTGGAAAAAAGGAGCGCTCCAATGGGATTGACCGCGCGTCCTTCGGATAACCTCGCTCGAACCGATACGGCATCCGGATCGGGCGAAAGCTGGGTCGCCACGCGTCTCGATCTCCTCGTGAACTGGGGACGCGCCGGATCGCTGTGGCCCATGCCCTTCGGCACCGCGTGCTGCGCCATTGAATTCATGGCCACGGCAGCGAGCCGCTTCGACCTCGCGCGCTTCGGCATGGAGCGCATGAGCTTCTCGCCGCGCCAGGCCGATGTGCTCATCTGCGCCGGCCGCGTCCCGTTCAAGCTCGCACCCGTGCTCCGGCGCATCTGGCAGCAGATGCCGCAGCCCAAGTGGTGCATCTCGATGGGCGCGTGCGCATCATCGGGCGGCATGTTCGACAACTACGCTGTGGTGCAGGGGATCGACACCATCATTCCGGTGGACGTCTACGTGCCCGGATGTCCGCCACGGCCCGAAGGATTGCTCTACGGCATCCTCATGCTCCAGGAGAAGGTGAAGCGCGAGCGCATGTCCGACGCGTCGCTCCGCAACGAGATGGATCCCGATCCCGAGAGCGGACTCTACATCCCGCCGCAAGCCATCGACGAGTTGTCGGAGCCGTTCGGGAACTCCGTGCATCAAACGCGGTCCGGCCTGTGAGCGCCTCGTTTTCCGTCGTGATCCCCGGCAGCGCCGCGCCCGACGCGCCCGCGCCGGCAACGCCGCGCCACTTGCCTAACCGTGGCGGTGCGGTCAATCCGAGCGCCGACGCGCTGCGCGCCAGGTTCCAAGGCGGCATCCTTCGCGTCGAAGTAATCTGGGGCGAGACGTCGGTATACGTCGAGCGGCTCCGGTTAGGCGAAATCGTGCAGTGGCTGCACGACGACCCATCCGAGCGCTACGATTACCTGTCCGATGTGACCGCGGTCGAGTACCGCGACCCCGAGCAGCCCATCGAGGTCGTGTGGCATCTGCGCTCGCTGCCATATCGCCGCTTCCTGCGCCTCAAGGTCGAGCTCGCGCGCGACGGCAAGACGCCGCTCGAGGTGCCCACCGTGTGGTCGATCTACAAGGGCGCCGATTGGCTCGAGCGCGAATGCTACGACATGTTCGGCATTCGCTTCGTTGGGCATCCCGATCTGCGGCGCATTCTGATGTGGGAGCAGTATCGCGAGGGCTTTCCCCTCCGCAAAGACTTCCCCCTGCGCGGCCGCTTCAGCCGCGCCGAGCAGCTGCGGCAGGCGCTCGCCGCCAACCCGGAGGCGCGGTACTCGATGGAAGAGCTCACCGTCGCGCAGGCGTTCGAAGACCTGCCCGAGGCCATGCGCAAGCGCCTCAAGGGCGGCGAGCGCACGGGAGAGTAGCATGAGCACCAAACGCACCGTCGACGTCGCGATCGGGACCTCGGGTCTCGACGAGCAGGGACGCCCGCGCCGGGCGCCGCTCACCGTGAACGAGGGCGGCACAGTCACCACACTGGAGCCGCCGCCCGCGCTCGAGGATGCCCTCGAGCTCGAGGGCGAGCACATGCTGATCAACCTCGGCCCGCAGCACCCCGCCACGCACGGCGTGCTGCGTCTGGTGCTCGAGCTGGACGGGGAGACCGTCGTGCGCTGCATCCCGCACATCGGCTATCTGCACTGCGGGTTCGAGAAGATCGGCGAGTACCGCCAGTACAACCAGGTGATCCCGTGGACCGACCGCGAGGATTATCTCAATTCGATCGGCAACAACGTCGCGTTTGCGTTAGGCGCGGAGCGGCTGTTCGGCATCGAGATCACCCCGCGCTGCACGGTGCTCCGCCTGATCGCGATGGAGCTGTCGCGCATCATCTCGCACCTCGTGTGGCTGGGCACCACCTGCATCGACATCGGCGCGTTCACGCCGTTCCTGTGGGCGTTCGAGCAGCGCGAGCGGGTGTACGAGCTGCTCGAGCGGTGGGTGGGCGCGCGGCTCACGACGAGTGCCACGCGCGTGGGCGGCATGGCCGCCGACATTCCGGCCGGCTGGATGGACCAGCTCCAGCACTTCATAAAGACCTTCCCCAAGACAGTCGATGAGATCGACCGCGTGCTCACCACCAACGGCATCTGGGTGGGACGCACGGTCGGGTTAGGCGTGATGTCGGCCGACGAGGCCGTGAACTACGGGCTGTCGGGTCCGATGCTACGCGCGTCCGGCGTCGCGTTCGACGTGCGCCGCGACTTTCCGTACCTCGACTACGAGACGTACGACTTCGAGGTCCCGGTCGGAACGCACGGCGACGTGTACGATCGGTACCTGGTGCGCATGGAGGAGCTCCGGCAGTCAACGCGCATCCTCGCGCAGGCCGCGGCGCGCCTGCCCGACGGCCCGGTCGACAGCGACGACCACCGCGTGGTGCTGCCGCCCAAGAGCAAGGCGATGAGCGACATGGAGTCCATGATCCACCACTTCAAGCAGGTGATGGAAGGCCCGCGTCCTCCGTTAGGCGAATCGTACGTGGCCGTCGAGAGCCCCAAGGGCGAGAAGGGCTACTACATGGTGTCCGACGGCACCGCCAAACCTGTGCGGTGGCGCATCCGGCCGCCGTCGTTCGTGAATCTGTCGGCGATCGGCAAGATGGTCGAAGGCCACCTCCTGTCCGACGTCATCGCGATCAACGCGAGCATCGATATCGTCATGGGAGAAATCGATCGGTGAAGGTGCACGAGATGGGCGGTACGCGCGCCGAGAGCGACACGTCGCACGCCGAGCACGAGCGCGGACCCTACACGCCGGTCTTCGTCGGCGACGCGAAGCACGAACTCGAAGAGATGCTCACGCGTTATCCGAGCAAGATGGCGGCGCTCCTGCCGGCGCTCTGGATCGTGCAGCACGAGCGCGGCTGGGTGTCGGACGACGCGATGGCCGAAGTCGCGGAGCTGCTCGACCTCACGCCGGCGTACGTCAAAGGCGTGGTCACGTTCTACACGATGTACCACCAGCACCCGGTCGGGAAATACTTCATCCAGGTGTGCACCACCTCGCCGTGCGGCCCCAGCGGCGCCCAGAAAGTGGTGGATGCGTTACTCAAGCACACGCGGTGCGGCGAGTTAGGCGCGACGTCCGCCGACGGCCGCTACACGGTGATCGAAGTCGAATGCCTCGGCGCCTGCGGATTCGCGACGCCCGTGATGGTCAACGAAGAATTCATCGAGTCGGTGACGCCCGAGCGCGTCCCGCAGATCCTCAGCCAGTACCAGTAATGGGCTTCCCACATGCTCCGCACGCCAAAGAGACGCCGGTGCTGTCGCAGTATTTTGGCGATCCGGCGGCGCGAACGGTTGCGGGCTGGAAACAGCGCGGCGGCTACGCCGCCCTCGAGAAAGCGCTCGGCATGTCGCAGGCCGACGTCGTGAACATCGTGAAAGAGTCCGGCCTGCGCGGGCGCGGCGGCGCCGGATTCCCCACGGGACTCAAGTGGTCGTTCATGAAGCCGGGCGACGGCAAACCGCACTATCTGTGCGTGAACGCCGACGAATCCGAACCGGGCACGTTCAAGGATCGCGAGATCATGCGGTGGACGCCGCACGCGCTCATCGAAGGATCGGCGATCGCATCGTACGCCATGGGTGCCGAGACGTGCTACATCTACATCCGCGGCGAGTTCACCGAGCCGCTCAACGTGATGGGCCCCGCGGTGAAGGAAGCTTACGCGGCGGGAATCGTCGGGCCTAACGCAATGGGCACGGGGAAGCGCATCGACGTGCACATACACAAGGGCGCCGGCGCCTACATCTGCGGCGAAGAGACCGCGCTCATGAATTCGCTGGAGGGCAAGCGCGGCAATCCGCGCATCAAGCCGCCGTTCCCGGCCGTGGCCGGCGTGTTCGGCATGCCCACCACGATCAACAACGTCGAGACGCTCGCCGCCGTGCCGCACATCGTGAATCGCGGCGCGGCGTGGTACAAAGGCATGTCGCACTCCAATCCGAAGAGCACAGGCACCAAGCTCTTCTCCGTGTGCGGCAACGTCGCGAAGCCCGGCAACTACGAAGTCGAGATGGGATTTCCGTTCAAGGATTTCCTGTTCGAGCTCTGCGGCGGACCAACGCCGGGCCGGCGCTTCAAGGCGATCGTACCGGGCGGGTCATCGGTCCCCATTCAGACGATGGAAGAAGCGGAAGCCACGCTCATGGACTACGAGGGTTTCGTGGCACAGGGCTCGATGCTCGGCTCCGGCGGCGTGATCGTGTTCGATGATGCGCAGTGCATGGTGAAGCACATCGCGCGGTTCGCCAGATTTTACGCGCACGAGAGCTGTGCGCAGTGCACACAATGCCGCGAGGGCACCGCGTGGTGCACGCGTATTCTCGAGCGCATCGAGCGCGGACTCGGTACAATGGAAGATCTCGACACGCTCCTCGACCTCTCCGAGCAGATGACGGCCAAGACGATTTGCGTCCTCAGCGATTCGTGCGCGGCGCCGATCGTGTCCGGCATCAAGAAATTCCGGAGTGAGTTCGAGGCACACATCACCGGGAAACGGTGCCCCATGGGCGCTACGGCGGCGGCCTGATGGCAGACGCGCAGCAAGTCTCACTCACGATCGAGGGACGGCAGGTCAGCGTTCCGGCAGGCACTTCGATTCTCGAGGCCGCCAAAGTCGCGGGCGTGCTCATTCCGCACTACTGCTACCATCCGGGACTGAGCGTTGTTGGTAATTGCCGCATGTGCCAGGTCGAGGTCGAGAAGATGCCGAAGCTCGCACCGGCGTGTCAGACGGCGGTTGCCGACGGGCAGGTGGTGCACGTCTTCGCCGATCGCGCGCTCGAGGCGCGCTCGGCTGTGCTCGAGTTCCTCCTCATCAACCATCCCCTGGACTGTCCGATCTGCGACAAATCCGGCGAATGCG
The DNA here is from genome assembly GCA_025927495.1 of Gemmatimonadaceae bacterium. Classification (GTDB taxonomy): domain Bacteria; phylum Gemmatimonadota; class Gemmatimonadetes; order Gemmatimonadales; family Gemmatimonadaceae; genus JADGGM01. The sequence continues at coordinate 6,600 of JAICLH010000041.1, read as the reverse complement.
AGTTGCAGGACTACACCTACCGGGAGGGCCGTGCGGTTGGACGGCTAAACGACCCGAAACGGTTCAACGCAGCCGAGGATTTCGGTGGCGACGTCCTGTACGTGACGAACCGCTGCATTCTGTGTACGCGCTGCGTCCGATTCATGGACGAGGTAGCGAAGGATACCGTGCTTAACGTGAGCGAGCGCGGAGACCGTGCGTTGATCGGGAAGTTCGAGGGCAAGGACCTCACGCACCCATGGGCGGCGAACGTCATCGATCTGTGTCCCGTGGGCGCGCTGCTGTCGAAGGACTTCCTGAACAAGGCGCGGGCGTGGGAGCTGGATCGCACGGCGTCGGTGTGTCCGAACTGCACACAAGGATGCAACACGATTCTCGAGACGCGTGACAACGTGGTGGTGCGGATGCGCCCGCGGTCCAATATGGAGGTCAACCACTACTATCTGTGCGACGAAGGGCGCATGGATTATCGGTGGATGAACCGGACCGACCGGATCGAGGCGCCGCTCGTTAGGCGCGGAGACCGGCTCGTGGCCACCGACTGGGACGAGGCGCTGCGCGCCGCGGCGCTGCACCTGAACGGCAAGCGCGCATTCGTGCTGGCAAGTCCGATGCTGTCGAACGAATCGCTGTGGGTGTTGTCGCGGATCATGAAGCGCGGCGGCGGGGCCGGCGGGTTCCGAGTTAGGCGCGAGCCCGAGGCACCGCTCGCCGGCGTGCCCGACCTCGCGCGACGCGCGGAGCGCGCCGCCAACGTGCGGGCGGCGGAGCTGTTCGGATTCGTCAAGAGCGACACGCCCCTCGCCGGCATGCAGGATGGCGACGTGCTGATCGTGGCCGACCACGAGGTGACCGCGGCCGATGCGCCCGCGCTCGCCAAGGCGAGTACCGTGATCGTGATCGGCACCACGATGCCGGAGCTCGTGACGAACGCAATCGTTGCGCTCCCGTCTACCAACGTGGCGGAAGAAGACGGCACGTTCACCAACCTGCGCGGCCGCGTCCAATTGTACCGTCAGGCGCGTGCGGCGCCGGGCATGTCGCGGCCGGTGTGGTGGTCGGGCGGCGACCTGCTCGTGTTCCTCGGTGAGCGCGCGGGCTACTATCTGGCGAGCGAAGCGTTCGCGGCGCTCGCCGCGCAGCAGCCCGATTTCTCTGGTCTAACGTACGAGTCGCTCGGCTTCAAGGGCCAGGTGCTCGGGGGTCAGGCCGTCGCCGGTGGAACAGGGGGCGCGGCCCGATGAACATGTGCGCCGCGTTGATGCTCTTCCAGCACGCGTACGATCCGCAGGCACCGGTGCACGGTGCGCCGTGGCTCTGGTTCTCGATCATCAAGATCCTGGTGGTGTTCACCGTGCTCATGGTGACCATCGCCTATCTCACGCTCGCCGAGCGGAAGATCTCGGCGTGGATCCAGGACCGGCACGGGCCTAACCGGGTTGGGCCGCGCGGGTTGGCGCAGCCGTTGGCGGACGGCCTCAAGAACATCATGAAGGAAGAGACGTATCCGTCGGCGGCGTACAGCCCGTTGTTCATTCTCGCGCCGGTGATGTCGTTCATCCCTGCGCTGATCACGTTCGCGGTGATTCCGTTCGCCGCGCCGCTGCCCACGCGGTGGGGACTGGTCGACATGTCGATCGCCGACCTGCCGGTCGGCTTCCTGTACATTCTCGCGATTGCATCGCTCGGCGTGTACGGCATCGTGCTCGCCGGATGGAGCTCCAACAACAAGTACGCGTTGTTGGGCGGCCTCCGGTCGAGCGCGCAGATGGTGAGCTATGAGGTGTCGATGGGGCTCGCCGTCGTGTCCGTGCTGCTGCTGTCGGGGAACGTGTCGCTCAGCTCCATCGTGAGCAGCCAGGTGAAAACGGGCTGGTATTTCTTTCCCCTGCTCATCGGCTTCTTCCTGTTCCTCGTGGCCGCGTTCGCGGAAACGAACCGCCTGCCGTTCGACCTGCCGGAAGCGGAGTCGGAGCTCATCGCCGGCTACCACACCGAGTACAGCTCGATGAAGTTCTCGATGTTCTTCATCGCCGAGTACTCGAACATGACCACGGCGAGCGCGCTGCTCACCACGCTGTTCTTCGGCGGATGGGCGGTGCCGTTCTGGACGACGGTGAACACGGCGCCGTGGCATTGGTGGAAGACGGTCATCACGCTCGTGTGCTTCATGCTCAAGACCGGCTTCTTCCTGTTCCTCTACATGTGGATCCGCTGGACGCTGCCGCGCTTCCGCTATGACCAACTGATGAGTGTCGGGTGGAAAGTGATGCTGCCGATCGCCCTCGCGTATCTCGTCGTCATGGCGGGAGCGGTCCTGGCTTTGGATGCCGCGGGTATCGCACCGACGGCACGGTTAGGCGGATTCCTGCCCACGTACTGGACCCTGTTGGGCGTGCTGAACATCGTGTTGGCCGTGCTGGTGTTCGTCGTGCTGGATCGCGGCCGCCTCGTGAGCCCGGCGTCGGCGCGCGTGGGCCCGGTCGAGTTGGCCGAGCTGCGCGCCATGTCCACGCGCCGTCCGGCGCCGGTTCAAGGAGACTGATCGTGGCCATTCAAGTCAAAGTGCTCGAGCGGCCGATCCGGCAGACGAGCTACGTACGCGCGATGCTCAAGGGCATGGCGATCACCTTCAAGCATCTCACCAACCCGCACAAGGTGACGTGGCAGTATCCCGAGCAGAAATGGGATCTCTCGCCGCGGTGGCGGGGCACGCACCGGATGCTCACCGACGAAAACGGCAAGGCCAAGTGCGTGGCATGCGGATTGTGTCCGCAGATCTGTCCCGCCAACTGCATCAAGCTCGTGCCGGGTGAAGATGAGGAAGGAAATCGCTATCCACTCGTGTACGAGATCGACGAGTTCCGGTGCATCTTCTGTGGCTACTGCCAGGAGGTATGTCCGGAGGAGGCGATCCACGTCGGGCGGCACTACGAGAACTCGGAGTACAGCCGCGCCGGGTTCGTCTACGACCTGGAACGCCTAACGGCGCAGACGCACCCCGTGTGCGAGATGTGGGACCCCGCCGACCCGCGAGGCGAGTGATGGCGTACGGGTTCGTCTACCAGTTTCTGTTCTACCTGTTCGGCCTGCTCGGGATCGCATCGGCGGCGATCTTCGTCACGCGACGCAATCCGGTGGCGGCGGCGCTGTGGCTGGTGAACACGATGTTTTGCATCGCCGCGCTCTACATCATGATGGATGCGCAGTTCGTGGGCGCGATCCAGGTGCTGGTGTACGCCGGCGCGATCATGGTGGTGTTCCTGTTCGTCGTAATGCTGCTCAATCTCGGGCTGCCGCCGAGCGTGGCCGACATCAAAGGGAAGGGCGCGCGGATCCTTGCCTTGCTGGCGGGTCTCGTGATGTTGGCCGAAGTGCTGGTGATCGCCCGCCAGAAGCTGCCGGCCGAGCTTCCCTGGCTACCGAGCAGCACGAACATCACGACGCCCATCACGGAGCCTCTCTTCCGTGCATACTTGCTGCCCTTCGAGATCACGAGCGTGTTGCTGCTCGTCGCCATCGTCGGCGCGGTCGTTCTCGCCAAGAAGCGGAGTTAGACATGGTTCCGGAAGCGCTCTTCTTCTCGGCGCTCTTGTTCGTGATCGGCGTGGTGGGCGTGCTCACACGCCGCAACGCGATCATCATCTTCATGTGCGTCGAGCTCATGCTCAACGCGGTGAATCTGTCGTTCATTGGATTTTCGCGGCTGTACGGAGCGGGCGGTCAGGTGTTCGTGATTTTCGTCATGAGCGTCGCCGCGGCTGAAGCAGCCGTCGGGTTAGCCATCATCATCGCGATCTTCCGCCACCACGAAACGGTGGACCTCAAGAACATCAATCTGCTGAAAGGGTGATCCAGGTGCCCTTGGCCCAACCGGGTGGAGTGCATCCGCTCGCCGGCTCCGTCGCCGAGCTGGTGTGGCTGCTGCCGGTGTTGCCGCTGATCGGGTTCGTGATCAACGGCGCGATCTCGTTGTTCAGCGCGTTCCATCTGGGGCCGGCGGATCCGTCGGCCGCGCACGACGCATCGTCGCACGCCGGACACGATGCGCAGAGCGGACACGACGACCATGCCGCACCGAAGCGGAGTCCGTTGCACGCTGTGGTCACGGTAGTCGGACCGCTCGTGCTGCTGCTCTCGTTCGCGCTCGCCGTCGCCATTTTCGTCGCGATACCGTCGCACATGGCGACGCCGTTCGTCAAGACGTACTTCTCGTGGATGCCCGTGGGCGCGGACCTGCCGCTCCATTGGGCATTTCAGGTGGATCAGCTGTCGGTGATGATGGTGCTGTTCGTCACCGGCGTCAGCACGCTGATCCACTTCTTCAGCGTCGGCTACATGGCCGACGACCCGGGATACGCGCGCTACTTCTCGTTCCTCAATCTGTTCGTCGCGTTCATGCTCGTGCTGGTGTTGGGCGCGAGCTTTCCGGTGATGTTCGTCGGGTGGGAAGGCGTGGGGCTGGTGTCCTACCTGCTCATCGGGTTCTGGTTCAACGACAAGGCCAACGCCGACGCGGGCAAGAAGGCGTTCATCGTGAACCGCATCGGCGATTTCGGATTTTTGATCGCCATGTTCCTGATCTGGTCGAACGTGGGGACGCTCGACTTCTCGGGCGTGGCGGCCGGCGTCGGCGCATTGCCCGCGGGCGGCCCGCTGCTCACGACGATCTGTCTGTTCTTGTTGTTAGCCTGCACGGGCAAGAGCGCGCAGATCCCGCTCTACGTGTGGCTGCCCGACGCGATGGCCGGACCGACGCCCGTGTCCGCCCTCATCCACGCGGCGACGATGGTCACCGCCGGCGTGTACCTCGTGGCGCGGAGTTCGTTCCTGTTCTCGCTGTCGCCCGTCGCCTGCCTAACGGTAGCGGTGATCGGCGCGGTCACGGCGCTCTTCGCGGCGACCATCGGGCTCAAGCAGTGGGACATCAAGAAGGTCCTCGCCTATTCGACCGTCTCGCAGATCGGCTACATGTTCATCGGTGTCGGCGTGGGCGCGTACGTCGCCGGCCTGTTCCACGTGGTCACCCACTCGTTCTTCAAGGCGCTCCTGTTCCTCGGCTCCGGCTCGGTGATCTTCGCCATGCACGCGGCGTATCACCACACGCACAACACCGATGACGCGCAGGACATGCGCAACATGGGCGGCCTGCGCGCGTACATGCCGCTGACGTTCGTGATGATGTGGATCGCGACGCTCGCGATTTCCGGGATCCCGATTTTCGCGGGGTTCTTTTCAAAGGACGAAATTCTCGGTTCGGTGATCGCGCGCGCGAGCGACAGCACCCTGGCCGACGCGCGGTGGTTGGGCATCCCCGGCAATGTCGTGTTGTACGCGGTGTACGTGCTGGCGCTCGCCGGCGCGTTTCTCACGGCGCTCTACATGACGCGCGTGATGCTTTACACGTTCCATGGCCCGAACCGGACCGGCGCGACAGAGCGGGAGCACCTGCACGAGGCGCCGCCCGTGCTCACGGGCCCGGTCGTCGTGCTCGGCGCGTTGAGTGTGTTAGGCGGGGTGATCAACCTGCCCGCGTTCCTGCATCTGCCGGAGGGCTGGACCGGCGCGCTCGACCAATGGCTGGCGCCCGTCGTCGGCGACGCGTCGCTCCGCGTGACGCACGGCGTGGCCGTCGAGACGCCGCACGAGCTCGCGCTGGTGGCGCTGGCGATTGTGGTCGCCGTCGCCGGTATCGCCACCGCGTTCGCCAAGCTCAACCCGGCCGCGCTCGTGCCCAAGCGCGAGGCCAAGCCCGCCACCGGATTCGAGCGCGTGCTCGAGAACAAGTACTACGTGGACGAGGCGTACGACCGCACGATCGTCACGCCGATCGTCACCGTGTCGCGCACCGTGTTGTGGAAGGGGGTCGACGCGGGACTCGTGGATGGCGTCATGGTGAACGGCAGCGCGTGGTTCATGCGCGGACTCGCGCGGATCGGCTCATGGTTGCAGTCGGGGCAGTTGGGGGCATACGCCTGGGCGATCGTCATCGGGGTGCTCGCCGTGTTGAGCGCCTTCACTTTCCGCTGAGCCATGCGCGAATTCCTCGTTTCGATCAATTACGGCGCCTGGGTGCTGCCGGCGCTCCTCGGGATTCCGCTCGTCGGCGCGCTGCTCATCGTGTTGCAGTCCGCGCTGGCGGCGGACGATGGCTCGCTCGCCGCGGCGCCGTCGGCGCGGTGGATCGCCCTGATCACGTTCCTGGTCGAGTTCATCGTCTCGTTAGGCATGTGGTGGGCGTTCGACCCGAGCACGGCCGCCTGGCAGTTCCGCGTGACGCATTGGTGGATTCCTGCATGGGGCGCCAACTTCGACGTCGGCGTGGACGGCATCTCGCTCTTCATGGTGCTGCTCACGACGTTCCTCATGCCGCTGTCGGTGTTGGGCGGATGGACCAGCGTGCGCGACAAGGTGCGCAGCTACTACGCGCTGCTGCTGGTGTTGACCACCGGCATGATCGGCGTGTTCCTCGCGCTCGACCTGCTGTTCTTCTACGTGATGTGGGAGGTCATGTTGATTCCGATGTATTTCATCATCGGGATCTGGGGCGGCGAGCGGCGGATTTACGCCAGCATCAAGTTCTTCATCTACACGTTCCTC
>JAICLH010000317.1 GCA_025927495.1 Gemmatimonadaceae bacterium | reverse complement strand
TCGCCAGGCGGCGGTGGTGGATGAAACCGATGGATGCGTCGCCCCCCGTTCGATACGAGCAAGAACGGCAGTCCGATGAGGATCACGGCGATCAAGATGAGCAGATATCGTCGCTTCGATCCGTCGGTGCCCGCAGCTGGTTTCATCAATCGCCTGCTCGCTCAGCGGTCTGTACGCTCGGCACATGGCAGTACCTCGACTCATGGTGGCTCCGACCGCCGCCAAACGCCACGGGACGTTAGACCTAGATTTCGTTACGCAGCGGCGGCGGTCAGCTCAGCCAGCAACGGGCGGAGCGTCGCGAAATCGTTACATTGTCGGGCCAGCGAACGATGGAGTTGAGCGCGTGGGCTCGGATGGTACATGCCGATCAAAATACGCTCGCCCCACCTGTTCGGTTTAGCGACATCGCGGCGCAGCTCGATCTCATGCGGCTCGATCAGCGCCAGCGCCTTGAGCGCGACGACGCCGAGCGCGATAACCAACGACGGGTCGACCAGCTCGATCGTGCGACGGAGAAACGGTGAGCAGTTGCGAATCTCGCGCATCGTTGGCGCGGCGTTGCGACCACGAGCATCGCGTGGATTGCATAGCACGGCGTTCGTGATGAACAAATCGTCGCGAGTAAGCCCGGCCGCCGCGAGCAGGAGCTCGAAATTCCGCCCAGATTGGTCGCCAGCGAGCGGAATACCGGTGCGCGCCGCCCCCAGCCGGCCGGGCGCCTCGGCGACACAGAGAATCCGCGCGCGCGAATCCCCGTTCGCGTGGCTGAGCACCGCACGGCAATCCGCCATCCGCGCGCAGGCACGGCAGGCGGACGCATCAGCTGCGAGGCGCGCCAGCGTGTCCGTCACCCCGCCGGAGTTACTCAAGATCGTGCGCCCAGGTAATCAACCCCGGAATAAACGGCGTGACCAGGTCGGGATGATGCGGGACAACGCGCACGGTCAACCCGTGCTCACCGCTCGTCCCGCTCGCCGTTACACGCGTACGGTAGGCGAGCACGCCGTCGGTCGCTGGACCGAACGGCTCCATAGCCAGCGCATGTCCACGATCGAGCGTTCGGTTTCCATCCAGTGTGCCCGCGTACAATTGCACGCTTAGATCCTCCGGCTTAAGTCTTCCCGGGCGCAGCCGTGTCGCGACGTCGAACGATTGACCGGCATGCAGCGTGCCGGATGCATTGGCCTCCACCGAGATAATCTCGATCTCCGGCCAGTGTTCAGCGACAGTCGCGCGCCAGCGGGCCAACTCCTGGCTCTCACGCAGATCGTTCGCCGTGAACCGCTCAAAGCGCTCAATCGCCGGACGATAGAAATCCTGGTAATACTGCCAGACCATTCGGTGGGTATTGAACGTGCCGGTCAACTGGCGGATCGACGAACGCATCTGGGCGATCCAGTCGTGCGGCAGTCCGTGCTCGTCGCGCCGGTAGAAGGTCGGGATCACCACCCGCTCCAGCAGATCATACAGATCCTCGGAGTCGGCCTGGTCATGGAGATCGAGCGTCAAGTACGGCAGATCGCGGCCGATTGGCCAGCCGATCGGCGGCAGATCGCGACTCGCGTTCGCCCAGGCTTCAGCCCACCAGCCATCGAGCGTACTCAGATTGAGCACACCATTGGC
>JAICLH010000003.1 GCA_025927495.1 Gemmatimonadaceae bacterium | reverse complement strand
ACGCGCTGGCCGCGCAGCTGAAGCACCGTGGAGAAAACGAGAGAGCCGAGTATGACGAGAATGATGACAACCCAGAATGAGAAAACGACGGTCATGGCTGGCGGCTCCGGAGGCGGGTCGGCGGCGAACGCGAGGGTACTACGGAGAGACGACTCGCCGGACGTGCACGTCAACCCATGATCGGGTGCGCCCGGCCGAGCACAATCGCCGCGCGCGCGCTACTCTACCATCACGAGCGTCAGGAGAAACATGGCGCCGGTCGACGTGCTCACATCATGGCGCACCCCACCCTCGAGTGCGACGATCGCGCCGGTTTTCATCGTGTGCTCGACGCCTGCGGCCTGGAGCACGATCGTCCCCTCCACGACGTGAATCGTGATCGGTCCCTCGGCGGCGTGCTCACGGAGAGCGCCTCCGGCCCTCATGCCGACGAGCGTTAGGCGGAGCGGCCCTTCCTTGATGAGCGTGCGTGCCACGCGCGAGTGCCGATCGGCGAGCTCGGAACGAATGGTCCCCATCTCGGATTCGAGATCGAACGTCAGGACCGCGCTAGCAAGCTTGCGATGTACCGGTGTCATTGTCGGAAACCTCGAAGGAGGTGCTCAGTGTCAAAAGCGCTCGCCGCGCGATTCGCGGACCTGGCTGCCCACGCCGCGAATCCGTGACCACATAGTATAGAAGAACACGGCGAAGCCGCCGATCTGCGTGAGTCCGGCGAGGACGATGGCCCACCGGAGCCACGCGGCGTCGATCGACGAGTCCAGCAACTCCCCTGCTATGCGCACGGCAGTGCCGATGGTGACCAACCAATACGCGGCCTCGGCGAGCGCGGGGCGGTAGCGCGTATCGGTCTTGTCGGGCCGCGGGAACAGCCACAGCGCCACGCCCAGGATCATCATCATCACGAAGCCGACGAAGATCGCGTGCGTGTGCGCGCTCACCTCGTACTCGCCGGGCGGGCGTCCGAAGAGATCGCGGCGGACGATCAACCATCCGCCGATCGCCAGCCCGAGGGCGAGGAAGCCGATCGCCGTCTTGATGTACCGCCTAACGAGCGTGTGCACGGCGCGGCTCAGCCGTCGACGATGAGCGTGCCGATCGCGCCCTTTTGACCATGGCCGAAGGCGTGGTTCACGAACACGAATTCGCCGGGGTTGTCGGCGCGCATCTCGAAGATCATGCCGCCGCCGGGCGCCACTCCGTACGTTTGCACGCCATGGATGGCGCTCCCGGGCGGCGCGCCAAGGTACACGGTGTCGAACTGCTCACCAACCACGTGAAACGCGCACGGGTGCGTCGGCCCGGCGTTCGCCACGTGAAAGCGCACGAGCTCGCCGCCGGGCACGTGAATCGGCGCGGCCTGATACTGCGCGGGCCGCCCATTGAACGCGAACAAGTCGGGCAGTGTGCCTAACATCTTGTTGTAGTCGAACGGCGCAATGCCGTCGTGCGGGTTGCCGAGGTAGAGCTCACTTTGCACGAGCACGAGGTCGGTCGCGCGCGGCAGCGGCGTGGGCGGGTCGACGACGATCGCGCCGAACATGCCCGAGCCCAGATGCATGAGCACGGGCGCGGTCCCGCAGTGATAGAGAAACACGCCCGCATATTTGGGCGTGAACGAGTAGCTCACCGATTGTCCGGGTACGACGGAGCGAAACGCCGTCTTGGGATCGATCTGCGCCGCGTGGAAATCCATGGAGTGGGGGATCGCGCCGCCGTTCGTCAGCGTGAACTCGATCGTGTCGCCCTGCCTAACGTGGACGATGGGACCGGGCACGTCGCCGTCGAACGTCCACGCGGCGACGACGGTGTCGTCTCGCACGCGGATCGGCACTTCCTTGACCGTGAAGTGCAGCCGCTTGACACGTTCGCGAGACACTGGAGGGAGAACCGGATCGAACCGATGGAAGGTGACGCTCGCCGCGTCACCGGCTGTGCCCGGTGTGGCAGACGACGCCGGCATGGCGTGATGCAAGCTGCTGTCGGTGCGGCTGTCCGGGTTCGGGATCGGACGATGGGTTGTCGGCGGCACAGCAGTACCGGTGTCGCCGCGCGCGGCATGTTTCACGGCCTCCGTCGGCCCGCACGCGGCGACCGCGGCGGCCAAGACGGGAGCCTCGAGGAGAAACCGCCGCCGCCCGGCGTCGATATGCTTTTGTGTCTTCTCGCGTACGGTGTCAGGCATCATCCCTCGCATGCTCGAGTGGCGGCAGTCGCGTAGTCCGGTCCGGCGACCTGTCGGTGGCGGTCGCGCGTGCGATACGAGCCGTGCATAGAAATACACGTCGTGTGCGCGCTCGACCAGCGCGTACCGCACCCATAACCTTGACAAGGAAAGGGCCGGAGCGCATCCTTCCCATATGCTTGCCCAGGGACGAGCCATGCCGACCTTTCGCGATCCCGGCGATCTCCTCCAAGGCACCCTCCGTATCCTGATCCTCAAGTCGCTCCTGTTAGGACCGGCGCACGGCTACGCGATCGCGCGTTGGATCGAAGACACCACCGGCGACGTGTTGCGCATCGAGGAGGGGTCGCTCTACCCCGCCTTGCGGCGCCTGCAGGACCGTGGGCTCGTCACGTCCGAGTGGGGCCTCTCCGAGAACAATCGCCGAGCGCGCTACTATAGCATCACCCGCGCGGGCCGAGCGCTGCTGCGCGCCGAATCGTCGATCTGGCTCGAATACTCGCAAGCAGTCACTCGCGTGTTGCGCGCCGAGCCATCCCTGGCATGAGTAGCGATCGCGCGCCGCGCTGGCGGCGCTACTTCGGTTTCGTTCGCCCGAACATCTCAGGGGACGTCGAGGACGAGCTGGCGTTCCACCTCCAGTCGCGCATCGAACGCAACGTCGCACTGGGCCTAACGCCCGACGAAGCGCGCCGCGAGGCCATCGAACGGTTCGGCGACGTCGACACCCTTCGCTCATCTCTCGTTCGGCATGATGAGCGCCAGCACGCCACCGAACGCCGCGCCGAGTACGTCGCGGATTTCATGCAGGACCTTCGGTTCGGTTGGCGAGCGCTCCGCCGCACGCCGGCCTTCACCATCGCCGCCGTGTTGACCCTCGCGCTCGGCATCGGCGCCAACACCGCCATCTTCTCGGTGCTCGACGCGGTGGTGCTGCAACCGCTGCCGTACGCGCAGCCGGATCGCCTCGTGACGCTAGGACAGGGCTCCTCCGGCGAGTACCTCGCCCTCCGCGAACGGCTGCGAACGATCACCGATCTCGCCGAGTGGGACCCGACCACCGATCCGGTCGACGACGGACGCGACGCGCTCCGGATGACGGGCGTTGCCGTCACGCCGAACCTCATGCCGATGCTGGGCGCCGCGCCTCTGCTCGGCCGCGGCTTTACGCCTAACGACGGTGTCGTCGGCAACAACCACGTCCTGCTGTTGAGCTACGCGACCTGGCGGCGCGAGTTCGGCGGCGGCCTCGATGTCGTCGGCCGCACCCTGACGCTCGATGGCCTGCCCTACACGATCGTCGGGGTGATGCCGCCGTCGTTCCGGTATCCGAACCCCGCGGTGCAGTACTGGCGGCCGTACGCGATCGATCCGCAGAACGGCGGCCTCATGTGGGGCGTGGGCGGCAAGCAGTTCGTCGGACGCCTTGCGCCTAACGCGATGCTCGAGCAGGCGCGCCGCGAGGTGCGGACCGTGTGGCCATCGCTGCGCACGGCCAACCCGATCTGGGACCCGGGCCCGGAGTATCGCCGCGACGCAACGGTCACGCCGCTCAAGGCCGACGTCGTCGGCTCGAGCGCGCCGCTCTTGTGGATGCTGTTCGGCGCGACGCTCCTCGTGCTGCTCATCGCCTGCGTCAACGTTGCCAACCTGCTGCTCGCCCGCGCGACGGCGCGCGAGCGCGAGCTCGCCGTGCGCGCTGCGTTGGGCGGCGGCCGCGGTCGCCTTCTGCGCCAGCTGGTGACGGAAGGGTTGTTGTTGTCGGTCGTCGGCGCCCTGGCCGGCGTCGGGCTGGCGGTGCTAACGGTACGCGTCCTGGTGGTCGCGGTGCCGACGGGCCTGCCGCGCGCCGACGAGGTTACCGTGAACGGACCGGCTCTCATCTTTGCGCTCGTCATGTCCGTCGCCACCGGCGTCGTGTTCAGCATGGTCCCCGCGATCCGTACGACCTCCGCCGCCACGAGGGCCTCGGGCTCCATGCTCGGCCGCCGGGCCACGGCGACCAGGTCGCACGCACGCGTGTCGGCGTGGCTCGTGGGTGGCGAGATCGCGTTGGCGGTGACGCTGGTCGTCGGATCGCTGCTCCTCGTCCGGAGCTTCGCCGCCCTGCGTGCGATCGCGCCGGGTTTCGATCCGTCACACGTGATCGCCGCGCGAATCTCGGCGCCCGAAGCCACGTACGCACCCGGCAGTGAGCGCCTGGCGGCGTTCTACGCCGATGTCCTCGAGCGCATGCGCGCCGTGCCAGGCGTGAGGAGCGCGGCGTTAGTCAACCAGCTCTCGCTGGCCGCGCCGGTGTGGGCGCAGGCGATCCGCGTCCAGGGACAATTCGAGGACGTGAAGCACACGCTGCCGATGGTCGATCACTTTCAAACGGTAACGCCGGGCTACTTCGCCGCCATGGGCATCCCGGTTCTGCGCGGCCGATCGTTTACCGATGATGATCGCGCCGGCCAGCCGCTGGTGGCCGTCGTTAGTCAAAGCGTTGCGCAGCGCTTTTGGCCGCGGGGAGACGCCATCGGTCACCGCATCGGCTACCCGTTCGACAGCCCGTGGATCACGATCGTCGGCGTCGTACCGGACACGAAGCAGGACAGCCTGCGCGATGCGTCCACCGCGACGATGTACATGCCGTGGGCGCAGCGCACGATGATGGTTGGCTCCGAGCTCTGGCTCGTGGCTCGCACCACGGGCGATCCGGCGGACGCGGGCTCGAACATCCGGCGCATCGTGCACGACATCGACCGCGGCGTGCCGGTGAGCGACGTCAGAACAATGGACGCGGTCGTCTCCGGCTCGGTCGTCGGCGCCCGCTTCGCGGCCGCGCTCGTCACCGTTTTTGCGTTAGTCGCGCTCGCGCTGGGCGCCGTCGGCATCTTCGGCGTCATGTCGTACGTGGTGAGCGAGCGCCGGCAGGAGATGGGCCTTCGCATGGCGCTCGGCGCGACACAGGGCAGGGTCGTGACGCTCGTCGTCGGCCGCGCGCTGCGCCTCGCTGCGATCGGCACGCTCGCGGGGCTTGCGTGCGCGATCGTCGCCGCACGCCCGCTGCATCGGTGGTTGTATGGCGTCTCGGCGATGGACCCGCTGACGTTTGCGGCGGTGCCGATCGTGTTCGCGGTGGTGGCGCTCCTGGCGAGCTACATCCCGGCGCGCCGGGCGACGCGAGTCGAACCCGTGGCCGCGATGCACGATGCTTGAGGGCGCACGGGCCGTGCACTGGACATGCCTAACGCTGTGCGCACTCGCCCTGGGCGGCTGTAAGAAAACCGGCGGCGCCGCCTCGACGACGGATACCACGGCCACGGCGCCGGCTCGGCTCCGGCTTGCCGACCTCGCCGGAAAGTGGACGATGACCGCGACCAACGAAGCGAACGATTCCGTGCTGGTGACGTACGAGATGATGGCAACCGCCGATACGACCGGTTGGTCGGTCCTGTATCCGAACCACACGACGCCAATCCCGCTTCACGTTCACGTGGACGCCGACAGCGTCATCATAGATGCCGGACCGTACGCGAGCACGGCACGCAGCGGCGCGATGGTCACCATTCACAGTGTATCGCGTCTGCGCGTTGGCGAGCTCGCGGGCACCATGACGGCCCGCTACGCGCTCAACGCAACCGAGTCGGTGGTGTACATCAGGTTGGACGGACGTCGCTCGCAGTGAACGGCGCACGCTCGCCGCGATCGAAGCGGCGCTCGACGAGATGGTCCTGTTAGGAGGCGCCTTCAACCTGAAGCTGCTCGGCGCCGATGCGGTCGAGGTCGTTACGGGCGAAATTGGCCGCGGAAAAGGAGAAGGCCACCGTCAGACTCGACAGTGGCCTTCCCGGATCTCGCGCGACGATCGTCGCGCGCGACCGCTGCGCGCGCTAGTGCGCCGTCGCGAACTGACGCATGAATTCCTCGGAGCGCGTCTTCATCTCGTCGGGCGTCAGATCCTCCTTGTGCGTTGCGATCGTCCACCAATACCCCTCGGGGTCCACGATCACGCCACACCGGTCTCCCCAGAACTGATCCGCCATTTCTCCCATGCCGCCCGGCGCGACCTTGGCGCCTGCCTTGATGGCACGATTATACAGCGCGTCGCAATCGGCGACGTACAGCCAGATCGAAACCGGAGAGCCGTTGTGGTCCTTGGTCGTGTTGCCCCCCATCATGTCATCGTTGAGCATGATGGGTGAGTCGCCGATCGTGATCTGTGCGTGCATCACTTTCCCATCGGGTCCGCGAAAGCGCGACACTTCCTCGGCGCCGAGGGCTTGCTTGTACCAGTCGATCGCCTTGTTGGCGTTCGCCATGGTGAGGTGCGGCGTGACGGTATGATATCCCGCCGGGATCGGGGTCTTCGCCTTGGCCATGGGTCCCTCCTGCGAATGATCGTGAATCTTCATGGTCACAAGCGCTGACCGGAAACGCAAGCGGTGCGGCGCAAATTTGACGTACCGCGCAGGAGCGTTACACTAAGCATCTGCTTCGCTCTCGCCGCGGAGGCACTCCGATGCGCTGCACCTGTCGTATCGCTACGCAAATCGTCACGGCGTGTGTGCTCGCCGCCGCGTTCGCCGCCGCGTTCGCCGCCGCGCGCCCAGTCGCGCCCCCCACGCACCACATCGTCGAGTACGCCATCCCTCGGCCTAACGCATTCCCGCACGACCCCGCGGTGGGAGCCGACGGCATCGTCTGGTACACGGACATGTCCAACAGCTTCATCGGCCGGCTCGATCCGTCGACGGGGAAGATCACGGACTATCCGACGCCGACGCCGCACTCGGGACCGCACGGCATCATCGTGGCGCCGGACGGCGGCGTGTGGTACACCGCGAACGCAGCCGGCCGGTTAGGCCGACTCGATCCGGCATCCGGCCAGATTCGCGAGTACGCGTTGCCGGCCGACGCGCGCGACCCGCACACGCCGCTCTTTCACGACGGCAAGGTGTGGTTCACGGTCCAGGGGTCGAACCTGTACGGCGAGCTCGATCCGGCCAGCGGCACGGTGCGCATTTTCCAGTTAGAGAGTGCGCACGCGCTGCCGTACGGCCTGGTCGCGGGGCACGACGGCGGTCTGTGGATGGCGCTCTTCGGCACGAACGCGGTCGCGCGCATCGACCCCTCGAGCGGTACGCTGCGCGAATTCCACGTTCCGGATGCCGGCGCGCGCCCGCGCCGCCTGATCGTCGACGCAGCCGGCCACGTCTGGTTCACCGACTACGCGCAGGGCAAGTTAGGCGAGCTGGATCCGGCCACGGGACAGGTGCGCGAGTTCGCCTCGCCGGGGGGCACCGAAGCAGGACCGTACGGCATCGCGCTCGCGCCCGACGGCCGCATCTGGTACGACGAAGCGGGCACGAGTCGCGTGATCGTGTTCGATCCCAGGACCGACAAGGTCGATGAAGCGGTCGACATCCCGACCAAGGGCGCGATCATCCGCAACATGGCGGTCGATGCGACGCGCCACCGCCTCTGGCTCGCGCTCAGCGGCACGGGGCGGATCGGACTCGTGGATCTCGGGGCAGGGCCGGGGACGTAGCGATTCGAGGGAAGCGCGCGCTTCCCTCGCATTCCTCCCCTTGCATTTCGATGGCAGGCGCCGCATCGTACCCATCGGAACCAAAGGGGAGCGCCCTCTGACGGCTTCGATCGATATTCTCCGCGGTACGCTCGACGTCCTCGTCCTCAAGGCCCTCTCGTGGGGTCCGAGTCATGGCTACGACGTCGCGACATGGATCGAAAGGGCCACCGGCGACGTGTTGAGCGTCGGCGAAGGCACACTCTATCCGGCTTTGCACCGCCTCAGAAGTAAAGGATGGGTGCGCTCGTCGTGGGGCGTGTCCGACAACGGCCGCCGAGCGTGCTATTACGAGCTCACTGCAACCGGTCGGGCACAGTTGCGTGTCGAAAAGGCAAACTGGACGCGGTACGCGACGGCGGTGTTCGCCGCGCTCGCGGCACCCGCCAAACCGGCCTGAGGACGGGACCATGCCGCGCGATGATCGTTCGCCTAAACGCGGGCTGCGCGCTCGACTGATGTCGCGCGGGCCCGAGCGCGACGTCGACGACGAGATCGAGTATCACCTCCAGCGGCGCATCGCCGAGTACGTCGCGCAGGGGATGGATCCGGCCGTTGCGCGCGAGCGCGCGATGCACCGGTTCGGCCACGTCCCCGGCGTTCGCGCGGAAGCGGTGCGTGTGGAGCGCGCGCTCGCCCGCCGGGAACGCGCCGGCGAATTCCTGGGCGCGGCTGTACGCGACGCGCGCGTCGCGATGCGCTCGATTCGCAAGAGCCCCGGTTTCGCGCTCACCGCGACGATCTGCATCGCACTCGGCGTCGGCGTCACGACGATGATTCTGTCGGCGGTCGATGCGATCCTCGTGAAGCCGCTGCCGTATCCCAACGCAAATCAGCTGGTGTCGGTCTACGCGCAGGATGTCCCGCGGGGATGGCACGGCGTCAACATCTCCTACAAGGACTATGTGTCCTGGCGCGACGACAATCGTACGCTGTCCGCGCTCGGCATGTGGACCTGGTCGACCACGACGATCACCGACGGCGAGAGCGAGCGCGTGGCCGGCGCGGCGGTGACGGCGAACCTCTTCGCGCTGCTCGGCGTTAGGCCAATGTTGGGCCGCGGCTTCCGGCCGGAGGAGGAACGGCTCGCGGCGTCCGATGTCGTGCTCCTGAGCTATGGGCTCTGGCGGCGCCGCTACGGCGGCGACAGCGCGATCGTTGGGCGTACGATCTCGATGGATGGCCGGCCGCAGCTCGTCGCCGGAGTGATGCCGCCCGGATTCAATTTCCCGGATCGCGGCCAGTACTGGATGCCGTTCGCCACCGACGGACCGGCGCGGGAAGGGCGCGACAACCGCGGCTACGCAGGTGCGATCGGGCGCCTCCGTCCGGGTGTGACGCTCGAGCAGGCGAAAGCAGACCTCGCGCGCGTGTCGACGCAGCTGCAGCAGGAGTTCCCGAACGAGAACACCGGTTGGTCCGCGGAGGTCATGACGCTCCGGCACGATTTGACGGGGGATTTGCGCCAGCCGATGCTGGTCTTCCTCGGCGCCGTGGCGTTCGTGCTGCTCATCGCGTGCGCCAACGTGGCGAACCTGACGCTCGTGCGCGGGCTGTCGCGCCGCCGCGAGATCGCCGTGCGCTCGGCGTTAGGCGCTGCGCGCGGGGACCTCGTGCGGCAGCTGTTCACGGAGAGCCTGCTCATTGCCGGGTTAGGCGGCGTCGCCGGCGCGGTGGCCGGAGCCTTTGGCGTGCGTCTCGCGCATTTCGCGTTTCCGGGCGGCGTCCCGTTCTACCTCGACTTCGGCGTCGACGCGCGCGCGCTGGCCGCATCCGCGCTCGTCATCGTCGTCACGGCCGTGTTGTGCGGCGTGCTCCCGGCGCTGCGCGTCACCAAGCTCGACGTGAACCGCGCCTTGCGCGACGAGCGGGCCGCGACCGGCGGCAGCGGCGGGAGGCACATGAGCGGGCGGTCCGTGTTGGTCGTGGCGGAGCTCGCGATCTCGACGGTGCTGATGATCGGCGGCGCGCTGCTGGTGCGGAGCTACCGCGCGTACACGCACACCGACATGGGGTTCGACCGGGAGGGCATCCTCACGGCGCGCGTCACGCTCCCGGACCAGGGCTACAACGCGACCGAGCGGCGTATCGCGCTCTACTCGGATCTCGAAGCGCGCGTGCGCGCGATCCCGGGCGTGAAACTGGTCGGTTCGGCGCAGGGCATTCCCTTCAGCGGCTGGGACGTGCAAGCGACCGCGACGTTCGCCGGACGGCCGGTGCCTCCGCCCAACGAGGGATTCGACTCGCATTTCCAGGTGGTGTTTCCCGACTATTTCCCGGCGATGGGCATTCCGTTGGTTCGCGGCCGTCCGCTGCTCGCGACCGATCGCGACACGCTGGCGCCGGTCGCCGTGGTGAACGAGACGTTCGCGCGGCGGGCCTATCCGAACGAGGATCCCATCGGCAAGCGCGTCAAGTTTGCGCCGCCTAACGACCCGGCGCCGTGGATCACGATCGTCGGCGTCGTCCGCGACTTTCGCCACTATCGGCTGCCGCAGCCGATGGGGCCGGCGCTCTACATGCCGTATGCGCAGTCGCCGGGCCGGACGCAAACGCTCGTCATCCGGACGGGGCTGACGGACCCGTATGTGCTCGTTCCGTCGGTGCGCGCCGCGCTGCACGAAGTCGATCCCAAGCTGGCGTTCTACGAAGTGAAGACCATCGATGACGCCGTCAGCGAGTCGCTCTGGCGCCAGCGCGTGCAGAGCAGGGTGCTGGCCGTCTTTGCGGCGCTGGCGTTGCTGCTCGCGGCGGTCGGGTTGTACGGCCTCGTGTCGTACAGTGTGTTGCAGCGGACGCGCGAGATCGGCCTGCGCGTCGCGTTAGGCGCGCAGCGGTCGGACGTGCTCGCGATGGTGTACGGACAGGGCGGACGGCTGGTCGTGGCGGGTCTGGCGATCGGGCTGGCGTTGGGTGCGCTGCTCTCGCGGACGCTCGGCTCGTTGCTCTACGAGATTGCGCCGACCGATCTGGCGAGCTACGCGCTCGCCGGCGGCGTGATCGCCGCGATCGCGCTCGGGGCACTGTACGTGCCGGCGCGGCGGGCGGTCTCGGTGGATCCGCTGCGCGCGATGCGCATCGAGTAGCGTTCCTGGCCCGTCCGTCCTGGCGGAGCACCTGCATCGGGGCAATGCGGAGGGCGGTGCGCGCCGGGATGAACGCCGCGATGCCCGCGACGACGAACAGCACGGCAGCCAGTGCCGCGAAGCCAGACACGCCGAGCGCCGGCAGCGGCAGGACCAGATTGGCGATGAGCCGCGCTTCGCCTAACGAGAGCGCGACGCCGGCGCGGCGGGACGGCCTTGCGCCGCGGCCGGGCGGCAGATATATCGATAATCGAGAGGTGATCACTCGAATACCCATAGATCCGCGCCACCCATGCCGACCCGCGACAAGACCGAGCTCCTGCACGGCTCCCTGGACCTGATCGTGCTCCGCACCCTCAGCGTCCAGCCCATGCATGGGTACGCCATCACCCAACACGTCGCCCGGCTCACCGACGGCGTGCTCAGCGCCGACCCGGGATCGCTCTATCCGGCGCTCGAACGCTTGAAGCGCAACGGCTGGATCACCGCCAAATGGCAGCAATCGCCCACCGGCCGGCGCGCGCGCTACTACGCGATCTCGCGCTCCGGCCTCAAGCAACTCGGCCGCGAGACGAACGAGTTCGAGCGGTTCGTCGACGCGATGCGCCGGGTGTTGCGCGCGACGTAGGAGCGGGCATGTCGTTCATCGATGCGATGCGCTATCGCTGGCGCGCGGCGTTTCGCCGCGCCGACCTCGATCGCGAGATCGAGGAAGAGCTCGCGCACTACGCGGAGCTCGATCGACGGCAGCGCCCAGATGCCGCGACCCCTGGCAGCGCGGTGGTGAATGTGACCGTTCTCCGCGAGCAGCTGCGGGGCATGTCGGCGCTCAGGACCGCGCTCGACCAGGTGTCGCAGGACGTGCGCTACGCCGTCCGCACGTTGCGCAAGACCCCGACCTTCGCGGTGGTCGCGATCCTCACGCTCGCGTTAGGCGTCGGCGCGAACGCCACGATCTTCGGCATCGTCGACGCCATCGTGCTGAGGCCACTGCCGTTCCCGCAACCCGACCATCTCGTCCGCCTCTTCGCGACGCGACACGGGATCGTCGTCGGCAGCCCGTCGCCCTGGGACGCGCAGGATGTCGCGCGCGCGTCGCGCTCCTTCCAGCACCTCGTGCCCTACGACGAATGGCGAAAGACGGTCCGCGTGGGCGATGGAGAGGCGCTCCCCGAGGAAATGCTGGTCGGCCTCGTGTCGGCCGACTACTTCAGGACGCTCGGCGTGGCGCCGATCATTGGCCGGTTGTTCACGCCGGAGGAAGAGCGAGCGGGCCGCAACGACGTGGCCGTCATCAGCCAGAGCTTGTGGCGGGAACGATTCGGCGGCCGGACGAGCGCGGTGGGCGCGACGATGCAGATCAACGACGAGCCGTACACGATCATCGGCGTCGTGCCGGACCCCGGCCTGGCATGGGTGAACGCGCGCGGCCTAACGGCTCGGGCCTGGACGCCGTGGGCGCTGCCGCCCGTCCAGCCCGTCAACGAATCGCGCGGCGCCACCGGGAACGATGCGATCGCTCGGCTCCGGCCCGGCGTGTCGCTCGAGCAGGCACGCGCCGAGGTCGCGCAGCTGGCGGCGCAGCTCGGGCGGACGTACGCGGCGGACCGGCCGTATGGCCTCACGGTGGCGCCGCTCGTCGAATCGCGCGCCGGCGCGCTCCGGCCCTTGTTGGCCGTTGTGGGCGGCGCCGTTGCGTTAGTCCTGTTGATCGCCTGCACCAATCTGGCGAGCCTCCTCCACGCGCGAAACGCCGCGCGCCAGCGCGAGATGCTCGTGCGCACGGCGCTCGGCGCCGGCCGCGGCCGTCTGGTCCGTCAGCTGCTCGCCGAAACCACCGTGCTCGGCGGACTCGGCGGTGCGTTAGGCTTCGTCCTGGCCATGGTCGGCTGTGCGGCGGTGTCCCGATGGCATCCATCGAAGTTTCCGCAGTTGGCCGGTTTGACGGTGAACGGCACCGTGCTCGCGTTCGCGTTCGGCGTGTCGCTCGCCGCCGCGCTGGTCTTCGGCGTATGGCCCGCGCTGTCCACGTCGCGCGTCGACATCGCCGAGCGGTTGCGCGCCGGCGGGCGCACGGGAACGGCGTCGCGCGAGCAGCGTCATGTCCGCTCGGCGCTGGTGGTGATCCAGATCGCGCTCGCGCTCATCCTTGCGGCGTCGACCGCCGTTCTCACGGAGAGCGTCGCGCACCTCACGCATCAAGACCTCGGCTTCGATGCCGGACCGTTGTTCAAAGCGCATCTCTACGTTTCGCCGGCACGATACCCCGGCCCGGCGGCCGTTGGGCGATTTGCCGACGAGGTCGGCACCGCCATTCGCGAATTGCCCGGCGTCGAGGCTGCGACGGTGACGACGGGCTATCCACCGTCGGCCGCGCGATGGTTGCAACCCGTCACGATCGAGGGACACGCTCAGGATCGCCTCGAGGATAGCCCGACAGCGTACTTCACCGTTGCGGACGAGTCGTACTTGCGCGCGTACGGAACGCGCCTCGTGCGCGGACGGGATTTTCGGAGCACGGACGTCGCCGGCGCGGCAGCGGTCGCGCTGGTGAGCGAGTCGTTCGTGCGGCAGTACATGCCGGGCGGCGACCCGCTGGGCGCCCGCATCGAGCTGGGGAGGCCGATTCTGCCTGTCGCGTCGCCGACGCCGATCACGATCGTCGGCGTGTTCCAGGACGTGAAGAACGACGGGCTGAACCAACCTTCGGTTCCGCAGGTCGTCGGCCTCTATCGCCAACTCCCCGAATTCAGCTCGGAGTTCAAGGACATCATCGTGCGCGCGAGAGGCGATCCGGCTGCGTTAGGCGGACCGATTCGCCGCGTCGTGCAGGCAATGGATCCCAACCTGGCGATTGGCGAGGCCGCGACGATGCGGGACGTGGTGGCCGCGGCTGCCGGCGGCACGACGTACGCCGCATTGCTGCTCGGCGCGTTCGCCCTGCTCGGTTTGATCTTGGCCGCCATCGGGACCTACGGGGTCGTCGCGTACATGGTGGCGCAGCGCTCGGGCGAGATCGGGATTCGCACTGCGTTAGGCGCCGGCCCCTCGATCATCATTCGCATGGTGATGGGCAGCGGATGCGCGCTCGGCGCGACGGGCGCGGTGCTCGGACTGCTCGGATCGGCGGCCGCTGCGCGCGTGCTCGCCGGTCAAGTGTACGGGGTTTCGGCCACGGATCCCCTCACGCTGATGGTGTCCGCGTCGGGGTTGCTGCTCGTCACGGCGCTCGCCAGTGTGATCCCTGCATGGCGCGCCCTGCACATCGATCCCGCGACCGCGCTGCACGCGGACTGAGACGTCGCTCCGCGCCGCGTGGTGCGCTGCCCTCATCGCCGAATCGCTTCGACAAACGGCATGAAAGGATAACAAAAGTGAAACAAGGGGGATAACGAAAGTGATCGTTCTGCGCGGCGGGTAGTGCGGTGGCGCAATGGGGAGCGTGACGCTTTGTCAACAACGACACGAGCTTTTTCTATTCGTGAGGCACGCCCTTTCCCTCGCGCAGAGCGATCACTTTCGTTATCCCTGTTTCACTTTTGTGGCGATGCGTCCGTCTATCGACGCCATCATGTGGCACATGACGCGCGGGCGGCGAGAGCCCACTGCGTTCACCGGTCGATCTGCGCCATTTGCGCCGGCGCGTAGCGCGGGCCGGAGACCTGCCCTGGAGCGAGCGCGCGCTCGATCTGCGCGGCGTCGTCCGGCGTTAGGCGCACGTCCGCGGCGCCGACGTTCTCCTCGAGGTACGTGCGCCGCTTGGTGCCCGGGATCGGCACGATGTCCGGCCCGCGCGAGAGCAGCCACGCGAGCGCGATCTGCGCCGGAGTGGCGCCCTTCCGCGCGGCCACGTCGCGTACCACCGATGCGGCGCGCATGTTCGCGTCGAAATTGCCGCCCTGATAGCGCGGATCGCCGCGGCGGTAGTCGCCTTGCGGATACTCCTCGGCCCGCTGCACGCGACCCGTCAAGAAGCCGCGGCCGAGCGGCGCGAACGCCACCAGGCCGATGCCTAACTGGCGGAGCAGCGGAATGATCTGCGGCTCCAGGTTCCGTTCCCACAGCGAGTATTCGCTCTGCAGCGCCGAGATCGGGTGCACCGCGTGCGCGCGCCGGATGGTCGACTCGCCCGCCTCGGAGAGGCCGAGGTAGCGGACTTTCCCCGCGCGCACGAGATCGGCCATCGTGCCGACTACATCCTCGATCGGCACGTTCGGATCGACGCGGTGCTGGTAGAGCAGATCGATCCGATCCGTGCCGAGGCGCTCGAGCGACGCGTCCACGACCTCGCGGATGTGCTCGGGCCTGCTGTTCACACCCGCGATCGTGCCGTCGGCGAACGTGAAGCCGAACTTCGTCGCGATGACGACGCGGTCGCGTGCGTCGCCGCCCAACGCCTTGAGCGCGCGGGCGAGCAGTTTCTCGTTCTCGAACGGGCCGTACGCCTCGGCCGTGTCGAGGAACGTCACGCCGAGCTCGATCGCGCGGTGAATGGTCGCGATGGATTCGTGCTCGTCGCGGTCCGCGGGGCCGTACGCGTAGCTCATGCCCATGAGTCCCAGGCCCATGGCGGAGACGGTGAGACCGTGAGTGCCTAACGTGCGAGTCGCGAGCATCGGTGGAAACCAGGTGACGGGAAGACCGAGGATGCGGTTGACCCCGCAACATATCGCCGCGCCTCGTCCGGCGTCGGGCCCCCGCGGTCGGCGCCGGGGGCCCGCCGATCAGGGTTTCCCGATGGCGCCGTGCGCCGCCCGCACGAGCTGTAGGTATCGCGTGCGCTGATCGGGGCGCAGCACAGCCACGATTTCCATTTGTGCCGAATCCATCGTGGCGCGAACGGTGGGCTGCAGCGCCCGCCAAGCGGAGTCGATCGCCCCCTGACGGCGCGTCAGGATGCCCATGATCGACGCGCGCTGCGCGGAATCGAGGTCCAACTCGCCGCCCAATCGCTGAACGAAGGCGTGGGGCTCCATCGGATTCACCGCGCGTCGCGTCGCCCACGTTCGGCCGATGGCGATGCCCACGACGCTCCCCGCGGCAAAGAACGCGACGAGCAGCAACCACCCTTTCGTCCGAGCCGAGATCACGGCGCCTCCCGGTTGCGGGGCGCGTCCACCGACAAGGCCGCGAGCGAGGGTGGCGTTGCTCCGGCCACCATCCGCCCGAGCGGGTCGTTAGGCGCGAGCACCGAAGCGAGCACGGCCGCGGGCGCGGGGCCGCGCGGATGCGCCGTCGCTATCGCCGTGGCAATCACCACCGCGGCGGCGGCGGCGAGATACGCGGCAGCCACCCACCCGCTGCGACGACTGCCTACCCACGCCACACCTGAGCGGGAGCGGGGCGCCGCGTTCGCGATGCGCGACGCGAGCGCGTCCCAATATGCGGGCTCGTCGGGAATCGATGATGTGTCGAAGACGTCCACCATTGTGCCTCCCCTAGCCGTTCACGAAATGCATCACCCGGCGGACTCTCCACCGGTCCACCGATTGGCGCGAGGTCCGAGCACCGACTCCAGCACAGAACGCAAATCGCGGCGCGCGCGGAACACGTGCTGTCGCACGGTCGACGCGCTAATCTCGTACATCGCCGCCACATCATCCACGGCGAGGTCGCGCAGGACGACGAGCTCGAAGCATGCCCTCTGCATCGGCGGCAGCGCGGCCACCGCTCGCCGCACGAACGCCAGGTCGCTCGCGGCGTCCAGCGGATCGTCCGCCGACACATCGCGCGTGTCCATCGCCCAGCGACGCCACAGAGCTCGGCGGCGAGCGCGCCGCGCGTGCGTCTTCAATGCCAATCGGCGAACGACACCGAACAACCAGGGGGCGAGTGGACGCGAGCGGTCTAACGACGCCGCCCGCTCGAACGCTAGAATGAACGCCGACTGCACAATATCTTCGGCGTCGTCCCGATCGCCCGTCATCTGCGCGGCGAACAATGTGGCGGCGCGCACGTGCCGCCGTACGAGCCGTCGCCACGCGGCGTCGTCACCCGCGGCGATGGCGGCGAGCAGCGCACCGTCGTCCAGATGATCATCCACCTGCGGCGCGCAGCGTCTCGAGCGGCGACACCCGGGTCGCGCGCCGCGCCGGCAGAAAACAGGCCGCCGCGGCTGTTGCGAACATGAGCGCCGCCACGACGCCGAAGGTCCACGCGTCGAGCGGTTGCACCTGCACCAGCATTCCGTGGAGCAACCGCGTGACCGCGGCGCCGCCGGCGACGCCCAGCGCGATACCGGCTGACGATGGCGCAAGCCCGTCGCCCATCACCAGGTTGATCACGCTGCGCCCTTGCGCGCCGAGCGCGATCCGGATTCCAAGCTCGCGGCGCCGCTCGGCCACGCCCTGGCTCACGACGGCGTACGTACCGACCATCGCCAACAACAGCGCGCACACGGCGAAACTGCCTAACAATACCGCGGTAAGGCGACGCGACCGGACCGATGCCGCCGCGAGCTCGTCGAGCGTCTCGGCGCCGGCAAGCGGGAGCGCCGGATTCAGCTCCGCCACGCCGCGCTTGAACGCGCCTAACACGGCGCGCGGGTCGTCGCCGGCGGTTCGCATCACGATGGCCATCGCGCCGCTCGGCGCCTGGGCGTGCGGGACGTACACAATCGGTTCGCCCGGTACATCGAGCGCCGTTTGCTTCGTGTCCGCCACGACGCCCACTACTTCGCGGTCGAGCGGCTTGCTGTCGAACGCGAATCTGAGGCGTCGTCCGATGGGATCGGTCCCGGGCCAGTAGCGCCTCGCCATGGCCTCATTGATAAGCACCACCGGAGCGCCGGTGGAATCGTCCGATGCCTGGAATTGACGACCCCGGTGCAGCGGAATCCGCAGGGCATCCAGCGCGCTGGTGGTCACCGCCGTCACGTGCACGGACGGCTCGTCGCCCACGGGAACGGGCCGGCCGTCGATCGTGAACGTCGCGCGATCCGCGTCGATCGCGATGTCTAACGGCAGCGACGACACTGCGCCGGCCGCCACGATACCGGGAATGGATGCCGCGCGCGTGACGAGTTGCGCGATGAAGTTGACACGCGACGCCGGGGTCGGGTTCCACTGGTACACGAACACTGTTGCCGCGAGCACGTGGTCGGACTCGTAGCCGCGATCTGCGCGAACGACCGCCGCGAAGCTTCGCAAGAGCAGCCCGGATCCGATCAACAGAATGACCGCCAGCGCCATCTCGGCGAGGACGAGCAGTCGCCGCGCCCGGCGGCGCGTGATGCTGCCGGCCGACCGTTCGCCAGACCGTAAGGCATCGACAGCGTCGCGTTGGGCGCCACGCAGAGCCGGCATGAGTCCGAATATCAAAGTGGCGACGAGCACGACCGCGAGTGTGAACGCGAGGGCCCGGGCATCGACCCGCATGTCCTCGACTCGAGGCACCGACGTTGGACTTGCCCGGCGGATGAGGCTCACGCTCCACGCCGCCAGCGCCGCGCCCGCTGCGCCGCCGGCCAAGGCGAGGAGAAAGTGCTCGATCAACAGCTGCCACGCAATGCGCCCGCGCGAAGCGCCCAGGGCTGTTCGGATCGCGAGCTCACGACTTCGTCTCGCCGTCCGCGCGACCACCAAGCTGGCGACGTTCACGCACGCGATCAGAAGCACCATCGCCACCGCGCCGAACAACAGCAGCACGGCCCGTTGGGCGTCGCCGACGATCGCGCGATCCAGGCGTTCGACGGTGACGCCGACGTTTGCGTTAGTCGCCGGGTACTCGCTCGACAATTGCGCGCCGACCCGCTCGGCATCGGCACGCGCCGCGCTCATCGACACGCCGGGCTTGAGCCGGCCGACGATGTGATACCAGGCCATGTTGCGGATCTGCTGCTCCCCTCCGTTGAGCACCGTGGGCGCGTAAATCTCCATCTTCGAGCTCGAGAGGTAGTCGAAGTTGCGAGGCAACACGCCGACCACCGTCGCCGATCCGCTGCCGATCCGGAGCTGCCGGCCGATGATCGAGGGATCGCCGCCGAATCGGCGCTGCCAGCACGCGTACGTCAGGATCAGGCTGCGAGGCGGCCCCGGCGCGAAGTCACCGGGACCGAACAGCCGGCCGAGCGCAGGATGCGCGTCGAGCACGGAGAAGAAGTCTCGGGAGACATTCCAGTCGTAAATCTGCTCGACCCCGTCCGGCCCGCTGTAGGTGAGCGCGAACGGCTCCGCCGATGCCAGTGCCGCGAATGATGTGGTTCGTGCCTGCCAGTCCACGAAGTTGGCTGGTGCGACGTCCTCGTGCGCGTTCCCGGACTTCCGATCGTTTTGAAACAGCGCGACTACGCGGTCGGGTCTCGAGAACGGGAGCGGCTTGAGGAGCACTCCATCGACGACACTGAAGATCGCGGTCGTTGGACCACTGCCTATGGCGAGCGTGGCCAGCGCTGCAAGCGTGAACGCCGGAGCCGCGCGCAGAGCGCGTAGAGCGGCGAGAACGGAGTCGATCGCGCTCCTGGCCCGCACGCCACGCGGGGAAGTGGGGACGCGGGATGTCTGGTTAGGCAGGGGCACACGCCGTCACGGTTGCAGTGGACGAATCCGCGGCGCCGCGATCGCGGTCGCCCGCATCTGTGATTTCCCGCGACGGTCGCGTGGCGTTTACCTTGTGCGTTGATCGGACTCGTCGCTGGCCGGCTGGCTGGCCGCCGCGCAGGGGGGTCGTCTTAGCCGAGCGGCGGGCTCGCCGCCCGGGTCCATACTATAGTAGAGCCCGGTACCGGAAGTCTTGCCGATCCGGTTGCGGTCACGGGAGCGGGAAACTATCCTTGCCCCAACCTCGTTAGTGGACTGACGATGCCCCGCGATGCCAGCGATCTCCTCCACGGCACGCTCGACGTGCTTGTCCTCAAGACCCTCTCCTGGGGTCACATGCACGGTTACGCCATCGCCGAATGGATCGAGCGCCGCGGCGAAGGCGAGCTCGTGATCGTCGACGCCGCGCTCTACAAGGCGCTCCACCGCCTCGAGGAAGCCGGCGCGGTCACGTCGGAGTGGGGACTCTCCGACAACAACCGCCGCGCCAAATATTACTCGCTCACCTCGCGCGGCCGTGCGCGCCTGCGCTCCGAGTCGGAGACGTGGAAGCGCTACGCGCTCGCGGTCGGCCGAATCATCGAATCGAGTTGACCCATGCAGGGTCACTCCAGGGTCCGTCGCGCTTTCCGGCTGCCCGCTTCGAGGGGGCAGATCGCGCGCGAACTGGAGGACGAAGTCGAGTTCCACGTGGCCATGCGCGTCCAGGCGTTGGAGCGCGCTGGCCTCACGCACGATGACGCGGTCGCCGAAGCCCAACGCAAATTCGGCGACGTCCAGGACCTGCGCGACTACTGCGTCGCCATCGAGGTGCCACACATGCAACGGGCCCATCTTCGCGAGCGGATGTACAGCATGGGGCAGGACCTGCGGTTCGCCCTCCGCCAGTTCCGGCGGTCGCCCGGTTTCGCGGTCATCGCGAGCCTAACGCTGGCGTTGGGCGTCGGCGCCACGACGGCGATCTTCAGCGTCGTCAACGGCGTCATCCTCAAGCCGCTGCCGTTCAACCGGCCCGAACAGCTGGTCCAGCTGTGGGGTATCGATGCGAACGGCCATCACCTGCACTTTGCCGACCCCACCTTCGACCACGTGCTGGCCGAGAATCACACGCTGAGCGCCGCGGCCGAGTACAACAGCGGCAACATGTCGTTGTCGACGAATGGCACGGCAAGCCGCGTGACCGTCGCCGGCGTCTCCAAGCAGTTCTTCCGCGTGCTCGACGTTAGGCCGGAGCTCGGACGGATGTTCGCGCCGGAGGACCAGCAGAAGGGCTCGCCCATGGTGCTCGTGATCAGCCACGGGCTCTGGACGCGCCTGTTCGGTGGATCGCCAGGCGTCATCGGCACCACGGTCAAGAGCGGGCAGACATCGATGACGATCATCGGTGTGCTGCCGCCGGGCAAAGAATTCCCGGCCGGCACCGATGCGTGGTATCCGAGGGAGCCATTCGGCGAAGACCAGAGCTACACGGCGCACAACTGGAACGTCATCGGGCGCGTGAAGGATGGCCTGACGCCAGCCGCGGCGACTCGTGACGTGTCCATGGTGCTGCGCCGGCTGCACACCGCCGTCGGCGACGCGACCTGGACTTTCGACGGCACCGCGATTCCGCTGCGCGATCAAATCATCGGCAGCGTGAAAGTCCTGCTCCTGCTCATCCTGGGCGCGTCCGGCGTGCTGCTGCTCATCGCGTGCGCGAACGTGGCCAATCTGCTCATCGCACGGATGGCAGTCCGGGAAAGCGAGATCGCGGTGCGGGTCGCGATCGGGGCTGGGCGCGGGCGCATCGCGCAGCAGCTGCTCATCGAGACATCGCTACTCGCCGCGGTGGGGTGTCTGGGCGGCATCATGATCGCCGCCGCTGGCATGCGCATGCTCCTCGTGCTGCGTCCCGCGCTCATTCCTCGAGTCGGCGAACTGTCCCTCGATTGGCGGGTGCTCGTGTTCGCGGTCGTGCTTTCGGCTGCCACGGCGGTTGCGTTAGCACTCATTGCCGCGTGGCGCGGCACGGCCGGCGATCTGCGCGCCGCGCTGTCACAGTCGCAACGAACGCAGGGCGGGGGCGGGGCGAGCTACCGCGTGCGCGGCTCGTTGGTCGTCGTGCAGCTGGCGATGACGGTGGTGCTGCTCATCGGCGCGGGACTGCTCGCGCGCAGCTTCATCGCGCTCATGCGGATCGACCCGGGCTTCCGCACGCACGGCATGGTCGTAGCCGCCACGGTCTTCGATGACCCGCGTGACGCCGACTACCTCGGCCGTCGCTCCGTGTACTATCAGCAACTCGCCGAGCGCGCGCTCGCGATCCCGGGCGTCACGGGCGTCGGCATCTCCGACGCGCCACCGTTCTCCAACGGGAGCAGCAACGGCACGTTCCTCGTGCTCGACAACGCGGGCGTCAAAATCGTGCCGAGCGATCTCGAGGCCCTGTTCAAGGACAAATCGCGGACCGGGTATGCGACGTATCGCACCGCGACCGGCGGCTACTTCAAGGCGATGGGGATTCCCGTGCTAACCGGCCGCGTGTTCGACGCGAGCGACCGCCCGGGCGGGCCGCAAGTGGCGGTGATCAACGCGGCGCTGGCCCACAAGCAGTGGCCTAACGGTGACGCCATCGGCAAGGTGATCGAGTTCGGCAACATCGACGGCGACCTGACGCCGATGACGGTTGTCGGCATCGTCGGCGACACGCGCGAGGAGGACCTGGCGGCCGATCCGGCGTCAGCCGTCTACGTCGATTTCGACCAGCGTCCCGGGAACAGCAACGAAATGTTCGTGATCATGGCGGCCGAGAAGGAAGGGTCCACGATTGGTGCTGCGCGCCGCTCGTTCCCGCGGGTGCGTGCCGACATTCCGATGCGGTTCCTGACGGTGGAAGACATCATTGGCCGGTCCGTCGACAGCCAACGCTTCATGCTGCTGCTCGTCGGCGTCTTCGGAACGGTCGCGCTCGTCCTCGCCACACTCGGCGTCTACAGCGTGATCTCGTATCTCGTGGCGCAGCGCGGGCGCGAGATCAGCATCCGCGTCGCGTTAGGCGCGTCGGCATCCGAGATCGTCGGCCTCGTGGTCAAGCAGGGTATCGTGCTGTCTCTGGTGGGCGCGGTGATCGGTGGCGTGGCGGCATTGGCGGCCACACGTGTGCTCAAGCGCTTGTTGTATCAGGTGAGCCCCACGGACCCGATCGCGTTTGCGTCCGTGCTCGTCGTGCTGTGCGGCGTGGCGCTCGTGGCCAGCTACGTGCCCGCTCGGCGCGCGGCCGCGTTCGAACCTATGGATGTGTTACGGGGCGGCTGACGGGCTGCGAGCTCCATCGCGCGTGCGTTGGTACAGGGTAAGAAGCCTGCTGGCCACGACATTGATAGCGAACGAGGCCGGACACGGATTGGGCCGCCTATCCGGGCAAGCACGTCGCTGTGTGGAAAGGCGCTTGTTTGTTTTTGTCTAACAGAGAACATACAGCTCCGCGCGTGGAACGCTCGCAGCGCGACGGCACGATCCGTTTGTGTCCGGCTTTGTCCGCTCTCCAGCTCGTAAGACTCCGCCTTACACCTGGCGCGCGCCGCCCGCGACTAGGCGGCGTGCTTCCGTTGGGCGACGATGAAAATCGGGATCGAGGCCAGCTGCACCGCCATCGCGAACACGATGACCGCCGGAATCGAGCTGCGATAAAGCAGTCCGGTGACCGTGCTGCCGATCAACCAGCCGGCGCCGTATCCGGTGTAGAACAAGCCGAACGCGAGATTGCGTTTGCCCTCGGGCAGCATTCCGGCGAGCACGGCCTTGAGCAGCGTGTCCTGCGTGGCGTAGCCCACGCCCCACAAGATCAGTCCCACCAGCACCGCGCCGAAGCCGCCGAGGAAGACGAGCGGCGAGAACAGCGAGCTGATGACGACCGCCACGAGCACCACCGGCAAGCCGGCGCGATCGTACAACTTGCCTAACCCAAGGTTGACGAACACGCCGACGCCCGTCGAGATCGCCAGGAACAGCGGAATCCAGCCCAACGACACGATGTGCCGGCTCGCCAGATGAAACGAGATGAACTCGAAGCTCATGAGGCCGGCGCCGAAGCAGCCGGCCGCGAGCATGAACAGCCAGAACGCCGACGTGAAACCGGTGGGCGCTGCCCGGCGGTCGCGTTCTTTCTCCAGCCGCGACGGCACCGGGAAAATGACGCGGGCGACGAGCAACGCGACGATCGCGAGCGCCGCCGACACGAAGAGCAGGGAATAGCCGGTGCGGTAGCCTAACCCGCGCGACAGCGCGATCGCGAGAATGATCGGGCCGATGGTGGCTCCGGTCTCGTCGAGCGCGGAGTTCAATCCATACACCCATCCACGGCCGAGCGCGCCCGTCGAGTACGAGAGCATCGCGCCCACCGTCGGCTTCCGAATCGCCCGACCGATGCGTTCCGTGAGAATCAGCGCGCCGGCCACTTCCCAGTTGCCGGCAAAGGCCATGGCCGGGACGGCGAACAGATTGATGACGTATCCGACGAAGGTCAGCGCCCAGTACTTGCCGCTCTTGTCGGCGGCCCATCCGGACACCGCGCGCAAACTGTACCCGAGGAATTCACCGAGCCCGGCGATGATGCTGATGGCCGCCGCCCCGGCGCCTAACGATCCGATGAAGGGGCCGTTGATGCTGCTGCCGCCCTCGTAGGTGATGTCGGCGAAGAGGTTGACGATGCCCATCACCACGACGAACGCAAACGCGGACGCCGCGAGGGCGCTGTAGCGCGACCGCCGCGTGTCGCCGGCGTGTTCGGTCATGGGCTGTGCCTAACGGCCGATCATGAGGATCGTGAACGAGCCCGGCACCGGCGTCCCGAACGACTCCCGGCTCCCCGGGACGGCGCCGGCCGGCGGCGGGCTGCGCTCGAGGCTGATCGTGAAGATGCGATTGGTCTTGGTGTCGAGCGTGATCGTGCGCGCGCCGTTCATCGTTTGCAGGTCTTCCTCGAGCGCGAAGCTCGTCGGACTGCTCTCTTTGACCACCGTGAGCGTACCGTTGGCGCCGGTACTGAAGGCTTCGTTGGTCGCCGGATTGAAGACCGCGCCGTCGGAGCGGCCGGCCAGGGGCAGCGTGTCGAGGATCGTGCCCGTGGTCGCGCTCAGCATCACCATCATCGGTTGTGGCGGATTCGCCGGCGGATTTCCCGACTGTGCGCAGGCGGCGAACAGAATGTGGTGCTTGTCGTCGAGCGCCAGTCCGTTGCAGCGGCCGTGGTCGCCTAACGAATAATGCGCCGTGGCGCGCATTGTCTTGGCATCGATCACCGTCACGCTGCCCGCCGAGTCCTGCATCACGTCGTAAATCGTGCCGTGGCCGTCGGTCACCGCTTCTTCCGGCGTGCCGCCCAGATCGACGGTGCCGAGCACCGTCCCGTCCTTGGCATCGATGACGGTCGCGTTGTGCGTCGGGTGGCTGAAGACATACACGCGGTGGTTGAACGGATCGAACAGAATCCCATCGGGGCGCGCGGGCGCGACGTCGATCTGCTTGATGACGGTAAGGGACTTGGTGTCGAACATGGTCACGGCCGGACTGCTCGAGAAGCCGTGTCCGGATGTGGGATCGACGACCACGCCTTGCCCGCCGGTGTTGGGGATCTCGCCTAACGGAGCGAGTGTGGCGAGGTCGAAGACGGTGATGCGCCCCGGGGTCTCCGGCTTGGCGGGCGTGCTGTCGGTGGCCGGGACAGGACGCGACCCGCCCCGCGGAATGTAGAGACGGCGCCCTGCCGCGTCGGCGTAGACGTAGTCGTACCCGCCGTCGCCGCCCACTCGGGCCCGCTCGAGGACGCGATACGGCCCGGTGGTCGACGGTTGCTGCGCGGGAAGCGTGGCGCCGAGGAATGACAGGAGCAACGCGGGGGAGACAGTACCGAAGCGCATGGTGGACGTCCATCGAGAAGGGGATCGCGACCGCCTTGGAACAAATTGCCACATCGCGCACCGGACGTCAAAATTCGTCTTGTGCCTAACGCGGTCGTGACGGCCGTGTTAACTTGGATGCTCGCCAGTGCCGAACGCGGCAATGGCGAACCTCTCCACCCGCAAGGCTTGGTCGATATGATGATGGGAATGTGGCTTCGTGCGCCGCGTAGCCTCGGGAGAGTCGCGTTGCTGCTCGCTCTCGGAGCGGTGCCACCGCTCTCGTCGTGCGGCACGTCCACCGGGCCCACGGCGAGCGAGAATGTGGCGCTGATGGCGCACTTCGACTCATTGGCGATGAGGCCGACGAAGAACGGGCAGCTCGCCGGCGGGCTCGTCGTCTTGCTCGCTTTGGGCGCTCCGGTGCAGCATCTGGCTATCACCCTCGTCGATTCGGCACAGTATTCGGCCGTCGCCGCTCTGGAGGTGGGCGACGACACTGCCGGCCACCCAATCGATTCCATCTACGAAGTAATAGCGTGGCGCGACGACAGCGTTCACACGATCGTCGACTTGCAGATCTCGGGCACGACTCTCGGCGGTGCGTGGGCCACCGACACAGGTCAGTCCTTCCTGACGGCTCGCGCTGACTGGAACGTGACGCCGTCGTCGGGGCGCTGTGCCTCGTTCGTCGATCGAGCGCCGCCGGGTGTCCGGTTGCCGACCGGCGAGCGGTGCATGAGAGCCGTCGGGATGCTCTCCGTGCCCAGTACGATGGAGAACTTCGACTTTATCGAAGTCGGCTTGTTCGGCATCAACGCACAAACGCTGGCGAGCATTCGACTGGACGCGCCGCCGCAACCGTTCAGGGGGTCTTGACCCGCAGCCTAACGCAGGTCACGTTGTGTCGCAGCCTTGTCGACGGTGCGCGTGGCACGGGCACCATTGAGTATCCCGACTCCGCGCCGCGTTCCTTCGACCACACATTCGAGACGTCGGTTTTCGCATTCAACGAAGTCGAGCCTCTCGTGCTCGCTCGCGTATCGAACCGGGTCGAGCGTGGTCGTGCCGTTGTTATCCGAAGTCGATGGCGATCTCGAGCGCGACACGCTCAGCGTGACCGGTTCCACGAAGGAAACCGGCGTCGACGCGTGGGTGGTGCGATTCGCCGACCCGGTGATCACGACGCACTACGTGATTGACGCGCACACGCGCGCGATCCTGGACGCAGTGACGACGCAGCGGAAGTCGGGCACGCGCTTCCACTACGCGTATTCGGGCGACCGCGCCCGTTAGGCGGCCGCCCGCCTCACGCCGCCGGCGCGCAGCCGGAACGCGAGCACCAGCAGCATGATCCCGAACACGAGCGCGTACACACCGATCCACAGCACCACCGTGAGCGCGCCGGCACCAGGAAACACAAATAGGAATAACCCGAAAATCACCGAGAGGGCGCCCGCGAGCGCGAGTAGCCACTCGCCCGTTATCACCTTGCGCAGCCGCAGGGCCGCAACGATTTCGGCGATACCGGTGATCACCGCCCAGGCTGCGATGAAGTACAGCAGCACGAGCGCGGTGATGCCGGGCATGAAAAAGGTGATCAAGCCCGCAACGACGCCCGCGAGCCCGGTCACCAGCAACGACACCCAATGCGGCTCTTCCCGGCGGTCTCGCACCGCCGACACCACCGCGAAGATGCCGTCCACGAAGACGTACACACCCCAGATCAGCACCAGCGCCGCCAAGCTGATGGATGGATCGAACAATGTGAGCAGACCGAACACGACCGCGGCGAGCCCGCGGAGCGCGATCCAGCTCCAGTTGCGGCTCAGCATCAATTCCATACGGCACCTCCTTGTCGCCCGGCTTCGGAGAGGCCGTGTTCCGATCCCGTTGCTCGACGAGATCTGGGGCACGTCGAGGCCGAACGCGCCTAAAGGCGAAGGCCAGGGTGTTCAACCTATGTGCGACGTTTGATTCGTCAACCTGATAGCGGACACACCCGGACAAAGTCGGACAAAGCCGGATTCAGCGCCTACATGTGCGGCCGAGCGCCTAACGGGCGTGCGCCGCGTGTTCGACGTTGTCCACGGCGCCCTTCGCGCCGTGCTCGCGGGCGCAATGCGCGCAACAATAGAACGTACCCCGCGCCTGGATGCCGTGTCCGATGATGTGGCAGCCGCAATGG
Organism: Gemmatimonadaceae bacterium; assembly: GCA_025927495.1. Lineage (GTDB taxonomy): Bacteria > Gemmatimonadota > Gemmatimonadetes > Gemmatimonadales > Gemmatimonadaceae > JADGGM01. Next base: position 17,039 of record JAICLH010000003.1, on the reverse strand, counting down.
TCGCACACCGGCGCCAGCTTGTGAATCGCGCACTCGAAACTGTCGAACGTGTGGGTGTGTCCCGCGGCCACGACTTGGAAGGCCATCTCGTAATCGTTGCCGCACACTTCGCATCGCGCCATGGAAACCTCCTGTGCTCGTCACGCACGAGTGAGCAGTGCGAATGCATCAAGTCTCATTCCGGCGCTCAGTCCGACCCACAAACACCACGTCGCCGTAAGGCAGAGCCCGGTCGCGCGGCGCGGGAAACCGTTTGGCGCACGCGCCGCACGGCCAACGAATGGCAGGCCTCGGCACATTACTTCAGAACCACGAGACTCGGGCCGAAACCTTACCACGGAATTTCACTACGCGATGCGCTGGCCCTCCCGCTAGTGGCTGGAACTGCTCGAGAAGGATAACAAAAGGGAAACAGAGGATAACGAAAGTGATCGGCCCGCGGGCGGCAGGTGCGTTGCCTAACGGGTGGAATTTGGTCGTTCTGTTGAACAAGAACGCCCGTCTTCCCATTGCGCTACCGCACTTTCCGCCCGCGCGTGCCGATCAGTTTCGTTATCCTCTGTTTCCCTTTTGTTATCCTTCTCGAGCAGTTGCCGTTTTTTTGACAGGACCCCACCATGGGTCCCACGCTCTCTGTACGCCTTGGCCCCGGTCCCTCCGGGGATAGGCCTATGGTGCTCGGAGCGCTTGGGTGCGAAGTTTGGTTCATGCGCCGATTCTTCTATACGCTGCTCTTGACCGCGCCCTTGCTCTCCGGCGCGCCGAGGGCCGCGAAGACGTATCAGGTGGGCCGCATCGAGACACGCCTGGGTGAAATCCTGTTCGTCCTCGATGATCAGACGCCGCGCCACAAGGCGAGCTTCATCAAACTCGCCGGCGAGCACTACTGGGACACGCTCACTTTCAATCGCGTCATCAAGAATTTCGTCGCGCAAGGCGGGTGTCCCGATACGCCCGAGGGATTCTCGCACTCGCCGTATCTGCTGGCGCCGGAGTTCCGCGACAGCTTGCGTCACGTGTACGGCGCGGTCGGCGCGGGACGCGACGACAACCCGCAGCAATTGTCGGCGGGATGTCAGTTTTACATCGTCGCCAACAAGAACGGCCTCCCCAGACTGGACAACCATTACACCGTGTACGGGCAGGTCTTCAAGGGAATGGACGTGGTCGAGGCCATCGTGACCCAGCCGACGGACTCGACGAACAAGCCGCTCACGCCCATCCCGTTGCACGTCGACGTCATCACCATGACGGCCGGCGACATCGGCCGCTACGGATTCGTTCCGCAGTAGATCGTTAGGCATCACCCGCGACCTTTACCAGGACAGGGACCATGATCGCACGCGTGTCCGCCGCCGTGCTGGCATCGTTGTTTGCCGTGGGTTTCGCCGCGCCGTCTCGGGCGCAAGGAGCGCCGACCGCGACCGAACCCGGCGCGTCGCAACTCGCGCTCGCCAATCTGCCGGCGAAAGACGGCGCCAAACTGACGGTGAGCACGCCGGCCTTCGCGCCAGGCGGAGACATCCCGTTCGAGAACACGCAGTACAAGGGGAACGTGTTTCCCGGGCTCTCCTGGAGCGCCGGCCCGTCCGGCACCAAGACGTACGTCATCATCATGCAGGACGGCGATGCCATGCGGAACGGCGCACCGATTTTTCATTGGAGCATGACCAACGTCCCGCCGTCCATCACCAAGCTCGATCCGAAGATGAGCGAGCCGCCCGCCGGCGCGCAGTATGGGCCGAACATACGGGGCGCCAACCAACCTTACATGGGTCCGCGTACACCGGCCGGCCCCAAGCACCGCTATCATTTCCAGGTCTTTGCGTTAGACACCTCGATTCCGGCCGACGCGGCGGGCACCTACGAGTCGCTGACGGGCGCCATGAAGGGGCACGTGCTGGCGAGCGGGGAAGTCGTCGGCCTCGGCCAGATCATGCCTGGGGCATCGCGCTGATGGAGCTCGCGGCATCCGCGCAGGCGATCGAATCCGCGCGCGGACGGCTGCGGGGGATCGCGGTACGCACGCCGCTCGTGCCCTTGGAGATCCCCGGTCGCGCGCAGCCGATCCACCTCAAGCTCGAGACCTTGCAGCCGGTCGGCTCGTTCAAGATTCGCGGCGCGGGGTCGGCCATTACGGCGGCATCGCGCGAGCAGCTGGCGCACGGCGTGTACTCGGCGAGCGCGGGCAACATGGCGCAGGGAGTGGCGTGGTGCGCGCGCGCCGTCGGCGTGCCGTGCACGGTCATCGTGCCTGAGCACGCGCCGGCAGCCAAGATCTCGGCCGTCGAACGGTTAGGCGCGAAGGTGGTGCGTGTCCCGCTCGCGCGCTGGTGGCAGGTGATGGTCGAGCGCCGCTATCCGGGCATGGACGGGCTGTTCGTCCATCCCGTGTCCGACCCCAACGTGATCGCCGGGAACGCCACGATCGCCGCGGAAATCCTGGACGACGCGCCGGACACGGACACCGTGCTCGTTCCGTTCGGCGGCGGCGGACTGTCGTGCGGTATTGCGTTAGGCCTTCGCGCGCGCGGTTCCGTGGCGCGCGTGTTCGCCTGCGAGGTCGCGACCGCCGCGCCGCTCGCGGCATCGCTGCGTGCCGGCAAACCCTTGGCGGTCGAGCGCACGCCGAGTTTCGTCGACGGCATCGGGATCGGCAGCCTGCTCGACGAGATGTGGCCGCTCGCCAGCACACTGTTAGGCGGGAGCTACGTGAGCTCCATTGATGACGTCGCCCGCGCCGTTCGTTTTCTCGCCGAGCGGGCGCACGTGATTGCGGAAGGCGCGGGCGCGGCGTCGGTGGCGGCGGCGATGGCGGATGGGGTCGAGGGCAAGCACGTGGTATGCGTGGTGTCGGGCGGGAGCATCGATCTATCGAAGCTCGTGACGATTCTGGAGGGCGGCATTCCCGCTTAGGTTCGGTTCACGCTCGAGCCGCATGGTGCTCGAGCCACTGGTCACGCGACATGAGGTCCGCCTATGCCGATTGCATTTGTCCGATCATCTCACGCGCTTCGGCTCACATTGTTTGGCGCGATGGCCCTGGCTGCCGCACTGCTCGCCGCGTGCTCGGGCGACTCCACCGGGCCACAGATCAATCAGACGATCGCTCTGATGGCGCACCTCGATTCGCTGCGCGTGGCGAGCCCGGACAGTGAATCCGAGCGCCGCACCCAGCTCGCCGGCGCGATCACGCTGCTGGCGCTGGGCGCGTCCGAGCACGACGTGCAGCTCACGACCAACAATACCACGCTGACGTACTCGAGCGTCGCGGCGTTCGAGGTGACCGACGACATCGAGGGAAATCCGGCCGATTCGGCGTTCACGATCATCGCCTGGCGCGGCGACAACGCCGACACACTGGTGACGCTCGAGATCTTTCACCAGGCCAGCGGCCTCGTGTTCTCGGCCGGAGGGGTGGTCCTGGGATCGAGCGGGGCGACCGGCACGGCGACGGCGCAGGCGCCTAACGGAACGTGCACGTCGCTCCTGGACCACCTGCCCCAAGACGTCACCGTTCCGCCGGGGATCGCGTGCCGGTTGGAAACGACGACCGCGACGGCCACCGGGAACTTCAACGGCGGCACGTTCACCCTGCCGTCACAGGCGATCAAGGGCATCCGAATCGAAGGGCAGGTCGGCGGCGGTTAGGCGGACCTGACGCCGAGGCCGGAGCGTCACCGCGGCGGCGTCCGGCAGCAGGGACGACGCCGACGCGCAGAGCAGCGGCGGGACGTTCGCCGTGCCATCTCAATCGGTGATCGGCGTCCGCGTCGAGAGCCGGACCGGCAGTCAGGCAGCGGTCGGGCGCTTCTGTGACGCCGGACGCTTGTACAACCGCCGCAACTCTGCCTTCGCGCGCTCGAGCACACCGCGTTGGCGCGACCCGAGATTTTTCCCCGCGCGATTGATGTAGAAGGTCAGCATCGACATCGCGGACCGGTAGGGATCGCTCTTGCGGCGATGGCTGCGGTCGGCGGAGCGCTTGAGTGAGCGCGCAATGCGGTGCGGGTCCGTCCACGTGAAGACGCTCCGGTCGAGATCCAGCGCATTGCTGTGCGTCGTGACATAGCCCGACCAGCGCTTTTTCGTGGGCCGGCGCGGTGAATGCTGGGGTGAGCGTTTCCGCCGCGTGGTTGGCATGTCGGCAGGCCGATTCAAGGTCCGTTCCACACAGGTCCACAGGCGTCGGCGTGGTCGCAATCCGGCGCAATGCTTGCCTGTGTGGGACACATGAGCCTCGCATCGCTGCTCGGACCGCGTCATCGCCGAGTGCCCGGCGCGCCGCGCGCGCGGATGATACTCGCTGCAGCGACCGCCCTGGTGTGCGGCGCGCTGCTGGCGCGCGCGCCGGATGCCGCCCGCGCCGCGCTGCCGGCACGCAGCGACACTGTGCCTAACGAGGCGCCGCCCGCCGTCGCCGCGCACACCTCCGAGAGCGGCACACAGGCGCAGTTCCGCAACGTCGCATTCGACATCGGCCGCGGCATCACGCTCGACATCTCGCGGCTCCGCGGCGAGCTGCGCAGCAAGCAGCAGGGATCGCCGATCGGGTTCGATGACAAGGCGTCGTTCGTCATCCACATCGCGTCGGCCGAAGTCGGACTCACGATGCAGAGTCTCGACAGCCTGATGAACGGGTACGTGTTCGCGTACCACGGAGCGCCGCTCCGGCACCTCAAGTTCTCCACCGACAGCGGCAAGCTCGTGCAGGAAGGGACGCTGCACAAAGTCGTCAACATTCCGTTTCGCATCACGGCGGTCATGTCGATGACACCGGAGGGGCGGATCCGGGTCCACCCCGTGCAGATCAAGATCTTTTCCGTGAACGGGCGCGGCCTGATGAAAGCGTTAGGCATCACGCTCCAGTCGCTGCTCGATCTCGAGCACGCGCACGGCGTGAGCGTCCAGGGCAACGACCTGCTGCTCGATCCGGAGCAGCTCCTGCCGCCGCCGGCGATCGAGGGGCGCGTCACCGCGGTGCGCGTCGACTCGAACGAAGTGGTGCAGGTGTTCGGCGACTCGAGCGACGCCGGTCCGCGCCCGCTGCATCCGCCGGAAGCCGCGCGCAATTACATGTACTTCCGCGGCGGCACGCTCCACTTCGGCAAGCTCTTCATGGTGGACGCGGACATGGAGATCATCGACCTCGATCCCAAGAACGTCTTCCAGTTCAGCATCGATCAGTACAACACGCAGCTCGTCGCGGGGTATTCGAAGAACACCGCCGATCATGGGCTCGTCGTGTTCATGCCTGACCTCGCCACTGCCCAACGCGAACAGGGCAAAGAAGAGATGTCGCGGCGCAAGTAACTCGCGGCGGTGTGGTTGCCCAACCATCGTTTGGGGCGTCGAAGTTGCACAATCACACACAGTCCCTTCACGAGCCGAGGCTCGAACCATGTCGACGCTCTCGTTGCAGCGTTCGCTCTCCATGGCGTGCGCCGTTGCCGTCAGCATTGTCTCAAGCGTGCCCGCGCCGGCGCAGGTCGCCGAACCGCCGGCCAGGCCACCGGCCTCCGGCGATCCGCCGGGCCGCGTTGGGCGACTGGCCTACCTCGGTGGAACGGTCTCCTTCCGCGCCGCCGGCGACACCGCCTGGGCCGTTGCCGTGCCCAACAGTCCGATCACGACCGGCGACGCGCTGTGGGCCGACAACGGCGGGCGCGTCGGAGTCGAGATCGGATCCGCCGAAGTCAGGCTCAACCAGCAAACGGAGCTCGACGTGGAGCGGTTGGACGATGCCGCGCTGCAGATGAGCGTCCCACAAGGCTCCGCGATCTTACGGTTGCGCTCGTTGGCGACGGGCGAGACGGATGAGATCGACGCGCCTAACGCAGCGGTCCAGATGGCGACGATCGGCGAATATCGCGTCGACGTCACGCCCGACGGCGCGACGACGTCGATCACCGTGTTCTCGGGCTCGGCGACGGTGTCGGCAGGCGGCTCATCCTTCTCGGTGGACGCCGGCCAGGTGGCCACGGTGCAGGGCGACAGCACGGCCACCTACAACCTCGCCGACGTCGGCGCGCCCGACGAGTTCACGCAATGGTCGAGGTCGCGCGATGCACGCATCGATGCGGCAGCGGCCGCCGCGTCACCATACGTGTCGCCCTACATGCCCGGCGCCGCGGATCTTGCCGCCGACGGCTCGTGGTCCCAGGATGTGGCCTATGGTCCCGTGTGGTATCCGCGCACGGTGGTCGCCGGGTGGGCGCCGTATCGCTACGGACACTGGGTGTGGGTTGGGCGATGGGGATGGACGTGGGTGGATGATGCGCCGTGGGGTTGGGCCCCGTCCCACTATGGTCGTTGGGCATACATCCACAATCGATGGGGATGGTGTCCGGGCCGCGTGATCGCGCCGCCGGTGTTCGCTCCGGCGTTAGTCGTCTTCGTCGGCGGCAACGGTTTTTCCGTCGGGACGTCGTTCGGGCCCGGCGGCGGCGTCGGGTGGTTCCCGCTCGCGCCGCAAGAGGTGTATCGCCCGCCCTACGCGGCCAGCCCGGTGTATCTGCGTCGCGTGAACGTCACGAACGTGAACGTCACCAACATCAACATCACGAATGTGAACGTGACTAACGTGACGTATCGCAACCGCACCGTGGTCAACGCCGTGACGGTGGTGTCGCGGAAGACCTTCGTGAACGGAACGCCGGTGGGCCGCTCGGTGGTGCGGGTTGCGCCGGGCGACGTCGCGCGCGTCGGCATCCTGGACCGCGCGCCGGTGGTGCCGACGCGCGTGAGCTTGATCGGCCAAGAGGCGGCGAACCGCCGCGCGTCGCTCCCCCCCGCGGCGTTGGCGCGTCGTCCGGTGCTCGCGGTGCACGCGCCGCCGCCGGCGCCGATCGCCTTCGCGGTCCAGCAGCAACAGCTGGCGAAAACCGCGGGACGTCCGCTGACGCACACCGAGCTGGCCAGCCTGCGCAAGCAGACCCCCATGGTTTCAGCGGCCCCGGTTCGCTCCCGGCCGGCGACCACGGTGACGCCCGGCGGCGCCGGGCTCAAGCCCGCGCGCAGTGGACTGCCGCCCGAGCATCACACCACGCAACCGACCCCGGCGCGACTCACGGTGCGTCCGCCGCCGATGACCAGGCCGGCGCCTAACCAGCCGCCGACCAGGGTGGCGCCCGAGCCCGCCGCGCCGGCCGTGCGCCTGCCGCCCGGAGCGCCGCCGATGCCTAACGGGAAGACCGCCACGGCGTCGCGCGCCCAGCTCGATCAGGCGTACGCGAAGGCGCAGCAGCAGATGGAACAACGGCACGAGCAGGAGTACGCGAAGCCGCCCAAGGGCGAGACGGTGCCGGAGCTCACCGCCCGACAGGACTCCGAGCACCGCGATCTCTCCGCACGCTACCAGCAGGCTGCTGCCGCGGGCAGCAGCAAGCTGCCGGCAGCTCCAAAACCGGCGCGCACCACTGCCAAGCCGTCAAAGAATTCGGGCAGGGAGAAGACGCCGCGTTGATCGGCTGACTGACATCCGACGCGTCGCGTCCCGCTCGCCGAACGGTGTGGTCCGTGTTATGCGGCGCCGCTCGACGTACATCGCACTCGTGCTCGCCGATGCTCGGCGAGCGCAACGCTGACCCAGTCGGATGGAGGTCAGGATGCCGGAACAGGAAACGATCGACCGCGCGCACGAGGATGCCCGAGAAGGGAAGTCACCGTCGACGCAAGCGGGCGAGTTCGTGCGCGAGGAAATGGAGCACGTGCGCGAGGGGAAGCATGGCGCTCGGTCGACGAAGCGGGCCATCGCCATCGGTCTGTCGAAGGCGCGCCACGCGGGTGTGAAGCTGCCGGCGAGCAAGCGCTCGTCCAAGCGGACGCGGAGGAAGGCGAAGCAGGATCTGGCAAAAGGGCGGAAGCGCGGGCGGAAAACGTCGCGCAAACGCTCGCGCGCCGTGACCGGTGCGCTGCGGCGCGAAGGACACAAAGCCGCGTCGCGTCGCGCGCTGTCCAAGCAGGGGCGGGCGAGCGCGCGTCGCCGTTCCGCGTCCGAGCGCTCCGCGTCGGCACGAAAGGCGGTGCGCACCAAGGGTGCCGCTGGACGCTCGGCGGCGGCGCGCAAGGCCGCCCGCACCCGGGCACGCCACCGCGGCTGAGGAAACCGCCCGACACCGACCGGCCGGGGGCGGGGATGTTCGCCGTTAGGCGAAAAGCCCCACCTGACCGCCGGTATGCCAGAACATCACCGTCGCATCGGTGGGGATGCGCCCCGCGTGCACCGCGGCGATGAGACCCGCCAGTGCCTTGGCCGTGTAGGTGTGGTCCACGAAAACGGCTTCGTTTCGGGCGGCGAGTTGTTGCGCTTCCCGGGACGCGTCGCTCGGCACGCCGTAGCCGTCGCCGATGAACGCGTCGTCGATCTCGATGGGTCGCGCGCCCGCGAGCGCGGCTCCATCGACGCCTAACAACGGGCCCATCCCCTGCAGGACGTCGCGCACCCGCCCGGCGATCGATGCCGCCGGGTCGTCGGGACTCACGCCCACGACGCGGGTTGCGAGACCGTGCAGCGCGCAACCGGCCAGCAGTCCCGCTTGCGTGCCGGCGGATGAGCTCGCGTGGTAGATCACGTCCGGCGCCGGTCCCTGATCCAGCATCTCGTCCACGGCGCGCGCGAATCCCAGCGCGCCTAACGGCGTGGACGCGCCGAGCGGGATGCGGAAGGGCCTGCGGCCCTCGCGCTCGAGCCGCGCCGCCGCGTCGTCGATCGCCGCGTTCCGTTCCTCGCGCGACGAGACGTACCGCACGTCGGCGCCCAGCAGCGCATCGAGCAGCGCATTCGCTGTCGGCCGCTCCTGCCGCGTGCCGTTCGCAATCAACACGCAGCGCATCCCGAGCGTGGCGGCGACCGCGGCGGTGACGCGCGCATGATTCGACTGGACGCCTCCAGTCGTGACGAGCGTATCGGCACCGTCGGCCACTGCCTGCGCGGCGACGAACGCGAGCTTTCGCACCTTGTTGCCGCCGAATCCGAAGGGGATGGCGTCGTCCCGCTTGACGAGGAGGCGCGGTCCGCCGCCGAGCGCAGCGCGCAGACGCGCCAGTTCGTGAATGGGCGTCGGGGCTGCCACCAGTGGAAGGGCAGGGTGCGTGCGCAGGCGCTCGATGGCCGTGCGCGCGCCCGGAATGGTCTCGGGCATTCGCCTAACGGAAGAGGTTGCGCGGCGGCGCGGTGCGTGACGCGTCGCCGAGTCTGGTGCAGCGAAACGCGATGCGCAGACAATGCGCGCGCCCAGAGCTTTCGTCAACGCCCCATCGGTGGCGTGGTCTATGCACGCCTCGATCAGCGATGCGTTCGGGACCGATCCCGGCCCACTCGCGCACCGACGGCCCTTCGCCGCGCGGGCGCGTCGACGCGCGCCCGACCCCGCTGCGGCACGCGCGAGATGTCCTGATCGCCTCGGATCCCGGCCTAACGCGATGGCGCGCCGGGGCGCGGGCGGCGCTCACCGGTATCGCCTCGTCGGCCGCCATCGTGCCGCTCGCGCACGCGCGCCAGGAGTCCGCGACCGTCGGGCTCGCCGGCATCGTCGTCGGCATCATGGCCGCTGCGCGCGTCTACGACGACACCCCGCGCGACCAACGTCTCACGATACTGCTCGCCATTCCCGTCACGCTCCTCGTCGTAGGTGCCGGCTCGCTCGTGGCGTCGAGGTCATGGCTCGACCAGGTGTTGTTTTGCGGCGTGGTGTTCGGTGCCACCTTCATCCGGCGCTACGGCCCGCGCGGCAGCGCGCTCGGCTTGCTCGCGTTCATGAGCTTCTTTTTCTCGCTCTTCGCACACCCCGGCGAGAGCGATTTCCGGTTGTCGTCGGTCTCGATCGTGATCGGTGTGGCCATCGCGTACGTCGTGCGATTCGGCATCCTGCGCGACCGCCCCGATCGGCTGCTCGATGGCATGCTGGTGGCGTTTCGCGCGCGGGCGACAACGGTTCTCGAGACGCTCGCGCGCTTGGCGGTTGCGACGCGAGACGGGCGCTGGCGGACGCACCGCCTGCGCGTCGCGCTCGCACACCTCAACGACGCGGCGCTCGCACTCGAGGATGAAACCGAGGCACGGCGACACCAGAGCGCAGCAGCCGACCGATGGGCGATGGATGTCTTCGAGGTCGAGTTGGCCGTCGAGACCGTGGCCGATGTGATCGCGAGCGCGCGCCAGGCGGGTGCGCACGCGGTGGTTCGCCGGGACGTCGCGCACGCCGCTCGTGCGTTAGGCGCAGGCATTCGTGCGCCGGATGACGGTCGCGGCACCTCGGGTGCAGCAGCGGGTACTCTGCCGGAATGGGTCGGCAGCAAGATGCGGTTCGCGGCCGACGTCATCGCGCACCGCCATCCGTGGACGCCACCGCGAGCCGCGGACGCGGTCATCGACGAGGCCGTCACCGCCGCCGGCGGTTCGACGCCGCTCGGTCTCAACCCCGACGACGCCACGCCGGCGCGCGAGGCGCTCCGGCCGTCGGTGCGCCTCGCCGTTCAAGCGTCGATCGCCGCCGCCCTCGCCATGGTCGCGGGCCACCCCGTTTCGTCGGAGCGGTGGTACTGGGCGGTGATCGGCGCGTTCGTCGTATTCTTGCGCGCGACCAACCGCGCCGAGAGTCTCTCGCGCGCGTGGCAGCGGATTCTCGGGACGGTCGGCGGCGTCGTGTTGGGCGTCGTGATCGCGGCGGCCGTGGGTGGCGACCACCGCGCGGCGCTCGTGTTCCTCTACCTGAGCATATTCGGCGCGTTCTACCTCGCCCCGCTCTCGTACGCGTGGATGATCGTGTTCATTACGACGGCGCTGGCACTGCTGTACGACACGTTAGGCAACTATTCACCGGCGCTGTTGTCGCTGCGCCTCGAGGAAACGCTCATCGGCGCCTCGATCGGGGCGGTTGTCGCCAGTGTCGTGTTGCCGGCGCCGGCACGCCTGTCGGTGGATCGGCGCGTGGCCGATCTGTTGCGCGAGTCGGCACGCGCCGTCGACGCGCTCATGGCGCGCGATGCCTCGCCGCTGCCGCCGCGCACTCGGCTGCGTTGGGCGCGACGCGTCGACCGCGCCGTGCAGCGATTCCGCCAAGCGACGCGCCCGGTCTGGGAGATCAACGTGCCGCTGCACGTACCGCACTTCATGGAGTCGGTGCGTGCGGCGGTCGACCTCGCGTATGGCGTGCGGCACCTGGTGGCGCTCGGCGACGCCCCGGTCCCGGCGGCCCCGGTATCCGACTGGCTCGAGCGTATCGATGCCGCGCGCGCTGCGCTGGCCGCGACGGCCGGGTTGCCCACGCCGCTGGCGGTGGCGCGCCGACACGCCGAGATTTCGGAGCGACGGCCCCTCCGCCCGGGGCCGCATGCCTAACGGGGAGAGACGGCTATCGTGTCGCGGATGTACGCGGTCAAGGAGCTTTATTACACGCTGCAGGGCGAAGGCGTGCAGACGGGTCGCGCCGCGGTGTTCTGCCGATTCGCGGGCTGCAACCTGTGGACGGGCCTCGAGGGGGACCGTGCCGCCGCGGTCTGCACGTTCTGCGATACGGATTTCGTCGGTACCGATGGACCCGGAGGCGGCCGCTTCGCCGCACCGGAAACGCTGGCCCAAGCCGCGCTCCGTACCTGGCGCGATGGCGGGCATTCGCCGGGCGCGCCACTCGTCGTCTGCACCGGCGGCGAGCCACTGTTGCAACTCGACGCGCCCCTGATCGAGGCGTTCCACGACGTCGGCTTTCAGGTCGCAGTCGAGACCAACGGCACGCAGCAGGCGCCGCCCGGTCTCGACTGGATCTGCGTGAGTCCCAAAGCGGGAGCGTCGCTGCGACTCACGTCGGGCGACGAGCTCAAGCTCGTGTATCCCCAGCGCGAACCCGAAGCGCAGCCCGAGCGATTCGAGTCGCTCGCGTTCAGATTTTTCTCGTTGCAGCCAATGGACGGTCCGGACCGCGAGGAGAATACGCAGCGTGCGCTCGCCTACTGCCTGGCGCACCCGCGCTGGCGGCTCTCGCTGCAGACGCACAAGCTCATTGGCCTCCCGTGAAGGCGGACACGGCCGGGACACAGCCTGACAACACACGGAGCCATCCGGTCTTGTCCGTGCCGCGTCCGCCTTATGGCCACTCGCTCGTGGGCCGCTCGAGCTCTCGGTCCCAGTTGCCTAACTGAGCCGCCGCCTCATAGGCGGCCTGGGCAAAGTCGAGAATCGCATCGTCCGGCGATGCCGCGCGCCGCACGACGTCGTACGGCATGATGAATTCACGCATCGTCTGATCGTACGCGGCGCCCTTCGGGTGCGGCGCACGCGCATAGCCGGCGGGCTCCGGATACGAATATGCGTAGAAGGCCGGGCCGGCGATGCCGGAGCCGCCGGGCCACACCCCGACGCTCGCGCACTCGTGCGAGTACGCTTCCACCATCACGTAGTCGGGACAGTTAGGCGCACCGCCGCCGTGACGCGGCGCGCGCCGGCCGGAAAACCGCGTCTGCGCGAGGTCGAAGCTGCCCCAGAAGAAGTGCGTCGGGCTGCTCTTGCCCAGGAACCGCCCGCGGAATCGCTCCAGCACCCGCTGCGACTCGCTCATGATCACCCACCACGCGTGCGCCGCGTCGGCGTCGTAGGACGCATGCTCGCGGTCCTTCGCGAACGGAGTCGCCACCGGGACTTCGTTCGGCACCGCATGAATCCCCGCCTCGAGACCGAGCGCCTCGAGCTCCGCGAGGTAGGTCGCGTAAAACGTCGACACCGATTGCGGAACCAGCGCCATCGAAGCGGCCCGACCGTCGCTCGAACGGATGTCGAGCCGATGATCAATGAAATCGAAATCGACCGAGAATGTCCGCACGTCGTCGCCGGCCGGCATCGCCGACGTCGTGAGCCCGCGCGACGTGACGTACAGCGCAACCTGCCACCAGTGATTCATCATCGGCGCGTGTGCGAGGCGCGTCTTCCCCACGATCTGCGTCCACATGTGCAGCGTGGCATGCGTGTCGGCCCACGACTCAAAGGGCAGGTCGGGCCAGCGCCCGGCGGCGGTCGCGGAAGATCGAAGGTCTCTCACATTCCCAACATATTCCCGATGCCCCCAGAGTTCCAAGAAAGATCGCGCTCTCTGCATTCACGCCACCGCCGCGTACCTTGTATCACATGACCGACACACCGCGTCCGCGCGCCGTGGTCTTGCTGAGTGGCGGACTCGACTCGACGACGGTGCTCGCCGTCGCGCGGCGCGATGGCTTCGACCTCGCCGCGCTGTCGGTTCGCTATGGCCAGCGCCACGCCGCCGAGCTCGACGCGGCCGTGCGCATCGCCCAACGCATGGGTGTCGCGCGACACGAGATGGTCGACCTCGATCTCCGCGCGTTCGGCGGCTCCGCGCTCACGGCCGACATCCCCGTGCCCAAGGATCGCACTGCACGCGACATCGGTGCCGGCATCCCCGTGACCTACGTGCCGGCGCGCAATACCGTATTCCTCGCGCTTGGTCTCGCATTCGCCGAGACGATTGGCGCGGCCGACATCTTCATTGGCGTGAACGCGCTCGATTACTCCGGATATCCGGATTGTCGCCCCGCATTCATCGAGGCGTTCGAGCGACTCGCCAATCTCGCCACCAAGGCCGGTGTCGACGGCACGAGCCGCTTTCGCATCCACGCGCCGCTCCTCGCTCTCTCGAAAGCCGAGATCATCGCCCTCGGACTTTCGTTAGGCGTGGACTACGCCGGGACGTGCAGCTGCTACGACCCGCTGCCGACCGGCGAGGCCTGCGGCCGCTGCGACGCGTGCCTCCTCCGCCTGCGGGCGTTCGAGGCCGCCGGCGTCCGCGATCCCATCGCCTACGCACGACCCTGAATCTCGCGCGGCGTTCTCGATGAGCGGAGAAGCCCGTCCGCCTCGCTTGACACACGCCGTACCGCGGCCTATTTGACTGCGCGACGCGTGCGACGCGCGCGTTGCGATGCTCGCAGGCTTGCCCCGCACACAAACGAGACCTGACCGTGGAGACACGAGACAACTTCCCGCGCCCGGAACCCGAACACCCTGACAACGACGTCACGCGGCGCGACTTCCTCGTGCGTGCCGGCCTCTTCGGTGGCGCGCTCACTCTCTTTTCCCGCACGCCGTCCGTCGTACGGGATGTGGTCCGTCAATCGGCGCACGCCATGGGCAACGCGCCGGCCGCGTTGGCCGCGCCGGCCGGCGATCTGTCACCGCTGTTCTCCGGATTGCGGTGGCGGCTCCTCGGCCCGTTCCGCGGGGGGCGCACGGATGCCGTGACCGGCGTACCCGGTCGGCCTAACGAATTCTATTCGGGTTCGGTGAACGGCGGTCTCTGGAAAACGATCGACGCCGGCCGCGTGTGGGAACCCGTGTTCGATGCCAATCCTGTCGCGTCGATCGGCGCGGTTGCCGTCGCGCCATCGGCACCCGACACCGTGTATGTGGGCAGCGGCGAATGTACGCTGCGCGACTCGACCGGCTTCGGCAACGGGCTGTACAAGTCCACCGACGCAGGCAAGACGTGGGCGCACATCGGTCTCGACGGGACGCAGCACATCGGCAAGGTCGCCGTGCACCCGACGGATCCGAACCTCGTGTTCGCCGCGGCGATCGGAAACTTCTACGGCCCCAATGCCGACCGCGGCGTGTATCGTTCCACCGACGGCGGCCGGAGTTGGAAGAAGGTGCTGTTCAAGAACGAAAATGTCGGGGCCGTCGAGGTAGTGATCGACCCGACCAACCCGCGGGTGATTTACGCCGGGCTCTGGAACACGCGCCGCCCGCCGTGGTTCGTGTACGCGCCGACGAATGGACCCGGCGGCGGCCTCTACAAGTCGACCGACGGCGGCGATTCGTGGACCGAGCTAACGAATGGGCTTCCCAAGGAAGGCATCGGCAAGTCCGGCATCGCGGTGTGTCCGAGCAATCCACAACGGTTGTACGCGCTGATCGATGATCTCGTACCGGATCCGAGCATTCCCGTGGACACGTCGCAGGCCGCGGTCGCCGCGCGCCGCTTCGGCGTCGGCGTTCCCGGGTTAGGCGGATTCTTCCGCTCCGACGACGCGGGCGCGACGTGGACGCGCGTATCCAACGACTCCGCGCTCTGGGGACGCGGATGGTACTTCGAGCACCTCGCGGTCGATCCGAAGAATGCCGACGTGGTCTATGTCAGCAACGTGTCGGTATCGCGCTCCATGGATGGCGGACACACGTGGGTGCCGCTGCGCGGCTCACCGGGCGGGGACGACTATCACCAGCCGTGGGTCTCGCCCGATGATCCGAACACGATGATCGTGGCCAGCGATCAGGGAACGGTGATCACGCGTAACGCGAAGACCGAGGATCCGCGCGCGGTCACGTGGAGCTCGTGGCTCAATCAGCCCACGGCGCAGATTTACCACGTCTCGGTCGACTATCGCTTCCCGTACTGGGTGACCGGTGCGCAGCAGGACAGCGGTGCCGTGGCCGTGCGATCGCGCGGCAAGTTCGGCGAGATCTCGATGCGCGATTGGGAACCGATCGGCGCCGGCGGTGAGAGCGGCTACACCGCGGGTGACCCGCTGCATCCGGGCATCGTGTTTGGCGGCACCGGTCAGCGCTACGATCTCGCGCTCAACGCCCCCGTCGCCGGCACGACCGCACCCGACGTTCCAAAGGGCGAGACCGCGCGCGCCGATTGGACGCAGCCGCTCGTGGTGTCGCGCGCCGATCCGCGCGCGCTCTACTACGGCAACCAGTATCTGTTCCGCTCGACGGACTGCGCGCAGACGTGGACGCGGCTGAGTCCCGACCTGACGCGCCCGCAGCCGGGCGTGCCGGCCGGAATGGATGCAGCCGCCGCCGCCGACACCGGGACTAACGGACAGCGCGGGGTGATCTACACCATCGCACCGTCGCCCATCCTCGTGCCGATGGTGTGGATCGGCACGGACGACGGCACCATTCAAGTGACCCTGGACAACGGCGCGCACTGGCAGAACGTGACGCCGCCCGCGCTCACGGCATGGAGCCGCGTGACGATGATCGACGCGTCGCACTTCGACTTCAGCACGGCGTACGCGAGCGTCGATCGGCATCAGTTGCAAGACTTCGAGCCGTACATCTACCGTACGCGCGATTTGGGCAAGACGTGGCAGCGGATCACGAAGGGTCTGCCGGCCGGCGTGTACGTGCACACCGTGAAGGAAGATCCCATGCGCCGCGGCCTGTTGTTCGCGGGCACGGAGCGCGGCGCATTCGTTTCCTTCGACGACGGCGACTCGTGGCTCCCGCTGCAGCTCAATCTGCCGGTGACATCGGTGCGCGACTTCGAGGTGTACCAGAACGATCTTATCGTCGGTACACACGGCCGCGGCTTCTGGGTGATCGATGACATCACGCCGCTGCGCCAGGCGGATGCATCGCAGCTGGCGAGCGACGTGGTGTTGTTCAAGCCAACGGACGCGATCTATTACAATCAGGGTGGCGACAACGGCACGCCGCTGCAGAAGGACGAGCCACAAGCGGACAATCCGCCTAACGGAGCGGCCATCGACTACTTCCTGAAGGCGGCGCCGTCGGGATCGGTCACCCTCGAGATTCTGGACGGGTCCGGTCAGGTGGTGCACACGTTCTCGAGCGGCGCGCCGGTCGAAGCGGCCGGCGGCGCGAGCCCTGCGCGGCGGCGGCCCGGTTTGCCGAATACGACTGCGCTCTGGCGCCCGGCGCCCGAGCCATTCGCCACGTCGCCGGGCATGCACCGGATCGTGTGGGTGCCGGTGAAGGACATGCCGCGCGGCGGCCCGGGCGGCGGCGGCGGCGGATTCGGCCGGCGGCGCATTCCGCTCCTGGGCGCCTTCACTGCCCGCCTAACGGTTAACGGCAAGACCTATACGCAGCCGTTTACGGTCAAGCCCGACCCACGTGGCCTGCCCGGCGTCGAGGACGAAGACGACGGCAACGACGACTTCTAACCGCGGCGCGCCGCGCACCAGCGGCGCGACGTGCCGCCCGCGCGGTGTGCGCGCGCCGCGATGCGGCGCGCGTCCCCTGGTCAGGGACCGTTGTGCGGAGATGTGGGCGGTTT